>DATIPA010000054.1:0-62461 GCA_035472475.1 Xanthobacteraceae bacterium
ACCAAGTCCACGGGGGCCACACCGACCGGCGCCATGGCTGCTTCGCGCAATTCGGCACTGGCAGGATCGGCGCCCTGATTGACTGCGATCTCGTCGGTGAGTGCCGCCTCGAGCGCTTCGGGGTCGCGTTGATCGTCGCGGTCGAGGTCGGGCGGCGAGGCAACGTCCGCAGCCTTCGCGACCATGGTGAGGCCGCTCACGGTCGCCCTGCCCTTTGATTTGATCGCGTCCGGGTTTGGAGCTTCGTTTCGTGCAATCCGCAAATTGAACGCGGCTTCCTGCGCCTCCGGGTCATGCGCGTCAGACAAATCTCGATCCTGCGCGCGCTCTGTTGCTTTCGGAGGTACCATTACAAATTGTTCGTCTCGGCGAGGAGGAAGCGGGATCGGAATCGTCCGAGGAAATGCACTTTGTAGATCGCGCGCACGGCGCAACATTTCAATGGCTTGAGGTGCGGGGCTGGTATGAGTTGAAGCGATCCGCGACACCAGCCGGCGCCGCTATCCTGATTTGGCCGCAATTTAAGTCAGAGCCGGCGCCGTTGCGGTCCGCGTTTCCCACCGAGCCGCAGTGTTGACCCCGAATCGGTCGTCTTGCCGCTTCCCGCTTTCGCGCGCGCGGAGGCCGGCACCTGCATCGGCCAATCAACCAGATAATCTTCCAGTTGTTCGTCGGGCACGTCTTGTTCAAACGCGGACACGCGACCGCGCACCGACACTCCGGCAATATGCACGGTCTCGGGGTCGCCCGACACCAAAGGATGCCACCAGTAGAGGTCGCGACCCTGCGCAATCAATCGGTATCCGCAAGTCGGTGGCAGCCAGCCCAAGTCCGTCACGTTCTCGGGATTCAACTGTAAACAATCCGCAACCTTTTCCATCCTATGTTCGTAGTCGCGGCAACGGCAGGTCTGGCCGTCGAGTAGGCGGCACCCGACGTTGGTGAAGTAGACGCGGCCCGTATCCTCGTCCTCGAGCTTGTTGAGGCAGCAACGGCCGCAACCGTCGCAGAGGCTCTCCCATTCCTCCTGCGTCATTTCCGCGAGGGTCTTGCGCCGCCAGAAGGGAATCTCGTGCATGCACGCTCCTTGCTGCGGTTCTAAACCAGGTCGAACGGGCGGGGCGAGCCTATTCGCCAAGAATCATGCGTGGGTTCGCGCTTTTTTTGTGCGGGCGCCGCAGCCGTTCAAACGCCGGCTGCTTCAGGGATCGCACACCCGCAACTAAGTGGCTGACCGACAATGGCTTTTAGCCGGGGTCCCGCAGCGCGTGCAAAAACCGGGGAACCGCGCCATATTGCGGTCGAACGCTTGCGCCAATGGCTGGCAGTGGCACTTTTCGATATGAAACCTGCCGCCGGCTATGCGTGTCGGCGACACGGGTGAATTTGCATGCGGTTTTCCAGCGGCGGATTGGGATGGAAAGCGCGACTCCGGCGCATGCTGCTGGACTTCGACTCGCGCTTGGACTTCGGGGTGTTCCAGGGCGGCAGCTGGAGCCGCGAGCTGTTCGAGCGGTTTTCCGATTTTATGGATCGTTTTCACGTCGCCGGATGGCGGCGCTGGCTCCTGATCGAACCGTTTTCGGAGGCCGCGACGTTCGGAGCCTGCGGGCTCGTTTTGATGTTGACGCTCGCCTCTCCGGCATTCCTTGACACGACGGATCCCGATTGGTTGCGCAAATCGGAAATCGCCGTCGTCTTCCTCGACCGCTACGGCAACGAAGTTGGCAGCCGCGGGGTCAAGCAGAACGATTCGATCCCGCTCGAGGAGATGCCCGATCATCTGCTTAAGGCCGTGCTCGCCACTGAGGATCGGCGCTTCTACGACCATTTCGGCATCGACGTGCCTGGCACGCTGCGCGCGCTCGTCACGAACGCGCGTGCCGGCGGGGTCCGGCAGGGCGGTTCGTCGATCACTCAGCAGCTCGCCAAGAACATCTTCCTCAACAACGAACGGACCATCGAGCGCAAGATTACCGAGGCGTTTCTCGCGCTTTGGCTCGAGTCGCGCCTGACCAAGAGCGAAATTCTCAAGCTCTACCTCGATCGCGCCTACATGGGCGGCGGCACGTTCGGCGTGAACGCCGCCGCACAGTATTATTTCGGCAAGTCAGCGCGTGACGTGAACCTGGCCGAGGCCGCGATGCTGGCGGGCCTGTTCAAGGCGCCGACGAAGTTTGCGCCGCACATCAACCTGCCGGCCGCGCGTGCGCGCGCAAACACGGTGCTCGACAACCTGGTCGAAGCAGGCTTCATGACCGAAGGTCAGGTGTTCGGCGCACGGCGCAACCCGGCGACCCCGATCGATCGGCGTGACGAAGGTGCTCCCAACTACTATTTGGACAAAGCGTTCGACGAGATGACGAAGCTCGCCGCTCGGCTTCCCAAGACCATCACCGAACGCACGTTCACGGCGCGATTGGCGCTCGACATGAACGTGCAGCGCGCCGCCGAAAACGCGGTCGAAAGTTCGCTCAAGAATTACGGCCGCGAGTACAACGCGCACCAAGCCGCCGCCGTGCTCGCCGATCTCGACGGCGGCGTGCGCGCGATCGTCGGCGGGCGTGACTATGGGACGAGCCAATTCAACCGCGCCACCGATGCGATGCGCCAGCCAGGCTCGTCGTTCAAGCCGTATGTCTACTCGACCGCGCTCGCCAACGGCTTCACCCCGAACTCGATTGTCGTCGACGCGCCGATTTGCCTTGGCAACTGGTGCCCGCACAACTATGGCGGCGGCTTTGCCGGCCGGGTGACGCTTGTACAGGCCCTCACCCGGTCGCTCAATACGGTCGCCGTGCGCCTCTCGGTCGAGATCGGCAAAAAGGCATCTAAGGGCACCGAAATCAACGCGGCCAAGCTCGGCCGCAACATGATCGTCGAAACCGCGCACCGCATGGGCATTACCACGCCCCTGCCGGACACGCCGTCGCTTCCGATCGGCGCCGATGCCGTTACGGTGTATGAGCATGCGGTCGCCTATGCGACGTTCCCGAACAAGGGAATGGCGGTCACCCCGCATACCATCCTCGAGGTTCGTGCGGCCAACGGCGAGACGATCTGGCGTTTTGACCGCGACGGACCGAAGCCACGGCAGGCGATCAGCGAACGCGTGGCGGCCGACATGGCGTTCATGATGAATAAGGTGGTCGAGGAAGGGACGGCGCGGCGCGCGATGCTCAACGGCGTCAAGGCCGCGGGCAAAACCGGGACCACCAATGGTTATCGCGATGCGTGGTTCGTCGGCTACACCGGCAACTATGTGTGCGGCGTCTGGTTTGGCAACGACGATTATGCGCCGCTCAATCGGATGACGGGCGGCTCGCTCCCGGCGCAGACCTGGCACGAGATTATGGCCTATGCGCACCAGGGAATTGAGCTGAAGAACATTCCCGGTCTGCCGCCCAACCCGTCAACCATCGCTCCGCCGGACCTGGTATCGCAAGCCAGCCCCAACTCGGGCGACGTGCTGCCGCGCCCGGCTCTGCTCACGCAGCGTGGCGCGCAGGTGCTGTTGCGAATTGAGCGGGCGATGGAGGACGCGGTCCGCACGCTTCCAGCGTCCGGTCAGTCGGCGGAGGCTCCGAGCCAGCCGGGCGAACCGGCGCGCTCGCTTGCGACCGCGACGGAACAGCAAGCCGAGCGCCCAGGTGCGAACAACGATTGAGCGGGCCGCAGTGCTGCCCGCGATCGGGGCCATGCGGTGCCGGATGGCTTTGCGGGTGAGCCGCGTTAGTCGCATGTTTCAACATTACGTCGTCCGAGCCTGATGCGCCTGCTGGTTGGAGCATTGCTGTGTTTTGCGGTCGCGGCCGCGGTCGGGATCGGCTCGACTTGGCTTGCCGTGAGCCGCGGGGTGACGATCGAAGGGCTCACCGTCGGCGCGTGGACCGCGCGCCCGAAAATCGGTACGTCGGAAATCGACCCCTATGCGCGAGCCGAGATCGAACGGCGCGGCGAGCTGCAACTCGCGCTCGGCGACGGGGTTGCCTTCGTGGCGCAAACCGACGACACGGACCGCCCGCTCGATGGACGCTGCGATGTCACGATCCGCGGAGTCACGCCGCAGGCCCGTTTCTTCACGCTGACCCTTTACGATCCGAGCGGGAAGCTCGTCGGCAACATCATCAATCGCTACGGTTTCACCAGCCAGGAGATGATCCGCCAATCCGACGGGAGCTTCGAGGTCGCTGTCGGACCACGCGCCCGCCCCGGCAACTGGCTGCCGACCGGCGGCATTGAGCGCTATTTGTTGTTGCTCAGGCTCTATGACACGCCGGTCGGCATAGCCACGAAAGGCGGGCGCGAGACGCCAATGCCGACAGTCACCACAGGGCGGTGCCAATGATACGCTGGTTGCTGTGGTTGCTGGCGGGGCTCGTGCTCGGCGGGATCGTTCACCTGGCGATGGTGCTCTATATGCCGCGCGCAGCTACCCGGGATGCCTATGCGCGGCTCGAGCCGATGACACCCGTGAACCGTTTCGTTCCGCTGCCGGCGCCGAGCGCGAACGGATCCGTGGTTCCGTTCATGGATCCCGCGTTCGCAATTTCAGTTTGCCGCTATGACCTGTCAAAAGGCCCCCTCAAGGTCACCGCTCCGGTGTCTCAAGCCTACACCTCGGTGTCCTTCTATACCCGCCAGGGCGCCGCGCACTACGCGATCACCGACAAGGCGGCTGGGCGACGTGTGATAGAACTTGATTTGATGACCCAGAAGCAACGAAGCGCGCTTCCGGAAGACGAGGAAGTAACGGCGGCCGATCGCCTGATCGTCGAATCGCCGAGCACAAGTGGGTTGGTCGTCGTGCGGGCCCTTGCACCGGAGCCCAGTCAGATGCCGATGGCGCAACGCGCGTTGGCCGGAGCGAAATGCCAGGCGCAATCCTAGCGCACGGCCCTTATTTGATCTCCGAGGAGGGGGACAAGCGCCGCTCAGGATTGGCGCGCGCGACGGCGGCGTTTGCGACCGGCAGGTGGTCGCTTCAAACCGTCGTCCGGCGCCTCGATCATCCGCTCGATGCGGATGACAGGAAGAATCATGATCGTTGCGGTCGCCTCCGCTCCCGCAACCTGCCGCTCGCTCGCCCGTTCTGCGCGCCGCGCAGCCGGGAAAGTAATCACGGTACCCATCGTCTTCGCCCCCACCGCGAACCCTTGTAACGCCCCTCGCGTCACGCCGTTGATAGGACAACGAGTTGGTTAACAGTACGATAACGCGCGGGAGTGATAGCCCATCCGGCAACGCCGGTGTAGCGATACGGATACGATTTCGGGGCGTGTGTAGCGTCGCGAACACAATGCCGCCGCGGCCGGCGGCTGTTCAACGCGCCAACTGGTCGAGGAAATGCCTGCCGCCCCGGTCGTCCACTTCAATAACCCACAGGTCAGGATCGTAGCGGAGCTGGCGGACCAAATAGGCCTCGATGTCCGCCTCCGGGGCGGGTTGCGCGGCCAGGCAGGCCGCGAACACCCGCTCGGTCGGGTACGCCTCTTCGAACGCGGATTGCGGCGCCGGACCGTAGAGATCTGCGGTCCCGTCGAGGCGGTTGATCTTGATGAAGATTGCGCCGGCTTCCTCGGCGCCGCGTCGCCGCACCAGGGCATAAGCCCCCTCGTGCTGACAGCGCCGCAGATAGGCCGAGGTCCAGATTGACGATTTGAGCCGCATCAGCAGATGATCCCGAACATGCCTGCCAGCGCCCACCTCAATATTGCGGTCAGAGCGGCCTTCCGGTCTGCGCCGCCAGCTCGCGCACCAGGCGCTCGGACACCTGGCCCGTGACCGGCATCTTGCGATCGCGCTCAAATCGTTCGATCACCACGCGCGTATCCGAACCGAGAATCCCGTTGGCATCAAGCGGGCCGTAGCCGGCATCGACCAGTGCACGTTGGATTGCAGCCAGCTGACGTGACGATGCGATCAGGCCCGCAATCGGATCTTTGCGGACCGCACCGGATCGCGATGCAGCCGGCGTTTTTGCAATGGCCTGCAACATCGCCTCGCTGGCTTCGCCGGTGGGCTTGAGGCCGGCTGACTGCTCGAACTCGCGAATCGCCGCGTCGGTCTTTGCGCCGTGCGTGCCGTCGACCGGGGCGTCGTAGAAGCCGCGGCGTGCAAGTTCACGCTGGATGTCGGCAATGATCTCGGTGCGCGGGCGCGCGGCGGGATCTGATCGCATGATTTCAGCGACCGGGACGCGCGGCCTTGCCGATGCAGGAGCGCTGGCGATCACCGCGGCCGACGATGTCGCGATTGCAAAGATCGGCGCCGGATGCGGACCCGGCTGCAGGAAGAGCCCATTGATAATGATGGCCGCGATTGCCGTCGTTCCCGCAACCGCGAGCACGCATTCGCGCGGCCGGCTCATGAACACGCGCAGGACCGCCGGAAGCCGGAGCGGCCGGGGGCGCTCGGCGCTCGGAGTTCGCCGGACTTTGATTTCGGGGGCACCCATGGTCAGCCGCCGCTTGCGCAGCGAGCGGTCGCCGGCGTCGAACCGACGCTGCGCCCGCGTTGATCAACGTTGCAGCGCCGAGCCGCAGTGTTGGCCGGCGCGATCGGCATCCTGACCCTCACGCGCGTGCCCTCACCCGCGCGGCTGCTCATCTCCACCTCGCCGCCATGCCGGCGCACCAAATCCTTCACAATCGACAGTCCCAGCCCGGTCCCGTCGCAACGTTGCACCTTGGACACACCCGCCCGAAAAAACGCATTTCCTACAAACGGAAGGTCGGCAGCTGCGATGCCGACGCCCGTGTCTTCGACCTCAACTACGAGCTCGCCGCCCTCGACGGCGGCGCTCACTTCGATTTTGCCGTGCTCGGTGAACTTAATCGCGTTCGAGAGGAGGTTGATCAGGATTTGTTTGAACGCCCGCCGGTCGGCAACGACGTCAGGCAGATTAGGCTGCAAGTCGACCCCAAGCGCGAGCCCGGCTTGTTTGGCATCGAGCGCCAGCATCTCGGCGCACAGCGTGATCACCGGACCGGGCGCAAACGCCTCAAGCTGCAGCTCGGCGGCACCTGCGTCGAGCTTGGCCATGTCCAGAATTCCGTCAATGAGCGACAGGAGGTGATGTCCAGACGCATGGATGAGCTGGGCGTAATCACTGCGCCGCGCTGCGTCGAGCTTCAACGTATGCTCGTTGATCAGCATATCCGAGAGACCGATGACGACGTTGAGCGGGGTGCGTAGTTCGTGACCGATGTTGGCGAGCCATCGCCGGTCGCCGATCGCGCCGCCGGGCGCTGGCGCGCGCGCAGCGCGACGGGCCGAGAACGCGTTGATGAGCGTCTCGATGTGATCTCGAACAGGCTTGAACCGATCCACCTTGCCCCACGCCCGATCCCGCGGGCGCCCCCTCGCGCCTGGAGATCGTGTCAGAGCCGACTTAAGCGAACACTAAAGCCGGGCTCGACGCCGCGCACCAACGCGGCTGTTCCCCCGCCTTTGAACGTTCAATCGCGGGCATGGTGAATGGGACGTTGCAAACACAGAAATTCGTGCATCGGTTCCTCGTCATTTTCTCATGATGTGTTGTATTCGCGCACTAGTGCCCCTTTGCTTCCGAAGTTCGTGGCAGAGATTGCCGCTATGCATCACGAACTTCGGGCGGGCACTTGCGGCTCGTATTCGGGAGTCACGTCGTAAGTTCGAGCATTTTGCGGTCGTTTGGGCAGCCTGGACAGCGTGCGTGCCACGTCGATTTTTTTCGTTCGGGAAACCTTTTGCCTGCTTGGGGACACAAAGGGCCCGCAACGATAGGCAGACACACACGTGGCAGCAACCGATGACCCCCGCCAATAGCGGCAATTCAAGCCCGGCGATGGTGTCGACCGCAACGGCGACCGCAATCGTCATTGCCGACATGATCGGCGTCGGCGTGTTCACCAGCCTGGGTTTCCAGGTGAAGGACATCACCTCGGGCTTTTCGATTCTGCTGCTCTGGACAATCGGCGGAGTCGCGGCGCTGTGTGGCGCGCTGTGCTACGGCGAACTCGGGGCCATGTTTCCACGCTCGAGCGGCGAGTACAATTTTCTCGCTCGCTCCTACCATCCGGCGTTTGGCTTTCTCGCTGGCTGGGTCTCCGCCACGGTCGGATTTTCTGCGCCGATCGCGCTCGCGGCGATGGCGTTCGGCGAATATTTCAAGGCCATCGTTCCCGGAATTCCGCCGTTGGTACTCGGCCTCGCCGTCGCCTGGCTTGTCGCGTTTGTACATTTGCGCGGGATTCGCGAAGGAAGCGCCTTTCAGAACGTTTGGACGGTTCTCAAGCTGCTGCTCATCGTCGCGTTTCTGATCGCGGGTTTTGTATTCGGCAGCGCGCAGCCGATTTCGTTTGCTCCAAGCGCCGCCGCCCTGACGCAGGTCGTGAGCGCCCCGTTCGCGATCAGCCTGGTGTTCGTGATGTATTCGTATTCCGGCTGGAACGCAGCCGCCTACATCGTCGGCGAAATTCGCGAACCGCACCGGAGTCTGCCGCGCGCGCTGTTCACCGGAACGCTGATCGTCGCGGTGCTCTACGTTGGACTCAATGCGGTCTTTATCTACACAACCCCGATTGATCAACTGGTCGGACAGATCGACGTCGCCGTGATCGCCGGCAGACATATTTTCGGCGAGTGGGGCGGTCGCCTCGTCGGTGCATTGATCTGCATCGGGCTCGTCTCCTCAATTAGCGCAATGACCTGGATCGGCCCGCGCGTAACGGTCGCGATGGGCGAGGACGTTCACCTGCTGAGAGTGTTCGCGCACAAATCAAAAAACGATGTTCCAGCCGTTGCTATTTTGTTTCAGCTCGCGATCGTGAGCTTGTTATTGTTCACGCAGAGCTTCGAGGCCGTGCTTGAGTTCATCCAGTTCAGCCTGATCTTCTGCTCATTCTTCGCGGTTCTCGGCGTGATCAAGCTGCGCTACACGCACCCGACTCAACCGCGGCCGTACCGGGCTTGGGGCTACCCGGTTACGCCTGCGATCTTTTTATGCGTTGCCGGCTTCATGATGTATTATCTTGTCACCACCCGACCGGTGCAGTCGCTCGCCGGTTTTCTCATGATGATCGCCGGGCTTGCGATCTACTACGCTTCTCGACTACAGGACGTTTCGAAACCGCAGTACAAGATGTGATCCGGATGTTGCGAAAAGCTGCAATCGCTGCGTTTGCTGTAAGTGCGATTATCCTCGTAGCGGCCAATCCGGCCGGCGCCCAGACCGCGAGCGCCGACGATACCGCCCGTTTTCTTGCCGGGATGCCGCCGGCGAGCGGCTCGCCGCTCGCCCCGCTTACCCAGGATCCGACTTGGCAACAGCACGCCCGTTATTTCAATTCGGCATTCGGCGCTCTCGACAAGAACCAGTTTGCCAAGATCCGCGCCTGGTCGAGCGCCAAGCTTACCGATCCGCAGCCGGTTCTGTTCTACATGTTCAGCGGGCCGGACTTCCTCTATGCCAACGCGTTTTTTCCTAACGCAACGACCTACGTGATGGCCGGGCTCGAGCCGACGGGTCCAATTCCGGATCTGATGCGCCTGCCGCGCGGGTCGGTTGGCGAAGCGTTGCGTCATATCGAAGGCTCGCTGAGCACGATCCTCACGATCAGCTTTTTCAAAACCCACGACATGCGCATGACGCTGGGCGCCAGCCGGGTGAGCGGGACGCTGCCGCTCCTCTATGTGTTCCTTGCGCGCACCGGCAAGACAATCCAAGACGTCTCGCTGATCACACTCGACGAGCAGGGTATGCCGCAGCCGGTCAGCGCGCCGTCCAGTCCCGGAATGCGCAACGCGGCGCACGGTGTGAAAATCGTTTTCGCCGGTTCGGATGCCCGCATCCGGACCCTCTACTACTTCGGCACCAACATCGCGAACGACGGCTTCAAGGCGAGCGGCTTTGCGAAATTCTGCGATCGCCTCGGAACCGGCGACGCGTTTATCAAGAGCGCCTCGTATCTGCTCCACAGCAATGGCTTTTCCGACGTCCGCAATTTCCTGCTTCGGCATGCCGTACAGGTTTTGCAGGACGACACCGGCATACCGGTCGGCTATTTCGCGCCGGATAAATGGCAGCTGCGCCCGTTCGGCCGCTATACCGGTCCGATCGCGATGTTTGCCCGCAACTATCAACCCAGACTGACGCAACTGTTTCAAAAGGGCCGCACGGAGCCACTCGATTTCGGTCTCGGCTACCAATGGCGCGTGTTGGGCTCCAATCTGTTGCTCGCCACCAGACTAGAGCCGCCGCAGCCGGAAGCCAGCGAATCGATTGCAAGCCAAGGACCTGACCTTCAGCCGGCGGATGACCAGGCTGCTGCCAAAAAAACGTCGTCAAAAAGCAATGCCAAAACCCAAAAGCGCACTGCCGCGCCGCGCCCCGCACCATTTTATTTTCCGTTTTTCTTCGGCCGCTGAGCAATAAGTTCGGAGTGTTGCCAATCTGCCACGCGGCCGCTCGTTTGCTTGAGCCTTGCACCACCGGTTTGGAATGGGCGCATCGACCGATCGATCCTTGCGGGCAGGTAAAACGCCAAAAACACCGCGGAATGCGCAACTACCGCCCAATGCAACACGTCAACTTCGTCCACGCGGACATGCGCGGCCAATCGTCTTTTCGCCATAGTTAGCAAGCTATCTACCCTGGGGATTTTAGATTGGGGACGGCTTGGGGGCCGTGGGGTTTCAGGGGCATCGGGGTGCACGCTGCACTGTAGGTTTGGTGTTGCGACGCTAGCAGCGACGCAGCTGCGCCATTTCCCGGTTTCGCTCTGAAGTGCGCGCTTCCCGCAAACCCATGCCGTCCGATGCAAGGGTGGGGACCGTAGCGCATGACATTAGGCGGAACCGTCATGGTGGTCACCGCCGCGCTCGTGGTGGCGGGCGGGGCGTCGTGCTTGTCGTTGCTCAACAACAACGTCAAGTCGCCGGAGGCGATCGGCGGAGGTCAATCCGTCGTCTACAAGACGGAGTCCGCGTCCGAACTGAAGTCCAACAAGTGGGAAACCGCCGAAACCGCGTTTGCGGCGCTGGCCAATTCTGATCCAGGCGGCCAGGCGGCTGCCGGCGGCGGCGCGTATCAGGTCGCTTCGCTGCAGATGAATGATCAGCGGCCGGCAGCGCGGCCCGCGGGCAGCGACCGCAAGAACTTTCCGCTCTACCGCTTTACGGACGATTCCAGCGTGCTGACGATCGATCATGCGCCGCGCGAGACGAATTCGTTCCCGATGCGCTCCGCCCAGAAGCTCGCTTACGTGACCGAGCGCAATTCGGCGCTCGATCAGGGCCGGCTGGAGAATACCCTGCGCGCCCAGCAAATCCGGCCGCAAAGCTTGCCGGTCAAGGAGCCGCTCACCAAGCTGGTTGAATTCGACGGCGCGCCCTTTCCCTATGACGGCGGGGGACGCTCCTATCATGACAACCGAGTTCTGCTGCACATCCCGAAGGGGTTCGATGCACGGCGGCCGGCCGTCATGGTGCTGTTCTTCCATGGCCATCGCGCGACGCTCGAGCGCGACGTTCGCGACCGCCAGCTCGTGCCGGAGCAGATCTCGGCGTCGGGCATGAACGCGGTTCTGGTCGCGCCGCAGTTCGCGGTCGACGCCGCCGACTCGAGCGTGGGCCGCTTTTCACAGCCGGGAGCGGTGGCTCGTTTCGTTGCGGAAGCAGCCGATAAACTGGCACGCCTGCATGGCGATCCGCTCACCGCCAAGGCGTTTGCGAACATGCGAATCATCATTGTCGGCTACAGCGGCGGCTTCATGCCGACAGCCTACTCGCTCTACAACGGTGGCTTGAAAAATCGGGTGCGCGGCGTGGTCCTTCTCGATGGCGTCTATGGCCAGCTCGACAAGTTCGCGAGCTGGATCGAGAACAATCGATCGTCGTTCTTCATCAGCTCCTACACGCATTCCACCAAGCGTCACAACGAAGAGCTCGAGCGCATCCTGACCGAGCACGACGTGCCGTTCACCCGGGACATCAACCCGGATCTCGGGCGCGGTGGCGTCGCCTTTATCTCCGCCGATGTGCCGCATCGCGACTACGTCACCCACGCCTGGGTCGACTACCCGATCAAGGACATCGTCAGCCGGCTGGGCGACTATCAGCTCCCGACAACCCCGAACGCGGTTGCGCAATACGACGCGAACGCGCGGAGGTAGGCCGGCGCCGGTCGCCACCACGCTCGCTTTAGGGGCCGCAAGGCTGTCCATTCGCGGTTTTCTCTGGCGAAATCGCGCTCGATACCTCATATCAAGGGCATGAGCGAAGGCACTGCCGCGGTAGCAACCTCGATCGACGAGATCGTGGAGAATTTGTCCCTGCTGGACGATTGGGACGATCGTTATCGCTATATCATTGAGCTCGGACGTACGCTGGCACCATTGCCGGCAGCCGATTACAGCGACGCCAACAAGGTCCGCGGGTGCGCAAGTCAGGTGTGGCTCGATACCCAGGCGCGTCCGGACGGCCGATCCGGTCCTATTCTGACCTTCCGCGGGGACAGCGACGCCCACATCGTGCGCGGGCTGATCGCAATCCTGTTCGCCATCTATTCGGGCAGGCCGGCGCGTAGCATTCTGACGACCGACGCGGTCGCGCTGTTCGAGCAAATGGGCTTGCGCGAGCACCTGACGCCGCAGCGGTCGAATGGATTTCGATCGATGGTCGAACGCATCCGGTCCGACGCCCGCGCCGCGCTGGGGCAGTCCTGATCGTTCCCGATACGCGCGATTATTTCGAACGGCGCCGGCGTTGCTGGCCGAGACCCATCTGCTTGGCGAGTTCAGATCGCGCCGCCGCATAGTTCGGCGCGACCATCGGGTAGTCCGCCGGCAACCCCCATTTTTCGCGATATTGTTCCGGGGTCAGATTGTACTGACTGCGCAGGTGCCGTCGCAGGGATTTGAACTTCTTGCCGTCCTCCAGGCAGACGAGGTGATCCGGCGTGATTGATTTCTTGACCGAAACCGCCGGTCGGAGCGGTTCCGCCGCAGCGTCGCCCGGAGCGGCCGACACCTGTAGAAGCGCCGAATGGACTTGGCTGATCAGCGCCGGTATGTCGCCGGCCGACACCGGGTTGTTGCTGACATAGGCCGACACGATATTGGCAGTCAGTTCAATGAAGCTCGTGTGGTCTTCGCCGGACGCCATTCGCCCAATCCCCGAGGCTTGCTGCATGACCCAAAGGCCCCGAGCTCAAGTGCTCGGCGCGCCGTCTGCTACGCTGCACGGATAAGAATGCGAGAACTACTTATGATTTTATTGCCTAAATCATACAACCGCAACAACAGAGTTACGTCATTAGATCAAAATTCTTGGGCTATTCAGTCAACCGGCCGGTCAAATACTTAAATCAACTTGCATCGGAACGTCGATGCCAATCTGTGGCTGCAGGCCCAAGAATCACACTTTATCGTCCCTGGTTCCGCCTTACCATCAAAATCCGACCGCGCGCACGCGACGCACTCGCCCGACCCCAGCGGCGCTACTAACTAGTTGCGCGGCTCCGGCTCGGACGCCGATCAGCCCCCGGGATATTCGATCATGGACCACAAGCTGCCGCCGAACTGGATTGCAATCGATGAACCGCGCGCGCTGCAACAACCCGTTGTCCAATCATGGCATGGGGTCAGGCTCACCGATGAATTCGCCTGGTTGAAGGCTGCGAACTGGCGAGACGTGATGCGCGAGCCAGCGACGCTCGCCCCGGACATCCGCGCGTATCTGGACGCCGAAAACGCGTACGCCAGCGCAGCGCTTGCCGACATCGAGCCTCTGCAAGATGCGATCCTTGCAGAGATGAGGGGGCGGATCAAAGAGGACGATGCGTCGGTTCCGGTTCCCGACGGTCCGTTCGCCTATTTCGAGCGCTATCGCGAAGGCGGGCAGCACCCCCTGATCTGCCGAGAGCCCCGCGGAGGAGGAATTGCCGAGGTTCTGCTCGACGGAGATGCCCTGGCGGAGGATCGATCCTTCTTCCAGCTCGGAGCTCGCCGCCACTCACCGGATCATAAGTTGCTGGCATGGTCCGCGGACGAGGCCGGCTCCGAACTGTTCACGATGCGCGTCCGTGATGTCGCGACTGGCACCGATCTCGCCGACGTCATTGTCGACACGGTGGGATCTCCGGTCTGGATGCACGATTGCTCGGCGTTTTATTACGTCCGCTTGGATAGCCAACATCGTCCTTCATACGTCTATCGCCATCGCCTCGGAACGCCGACCAGCGACGACCGCCTGATCTTCGAGAGCACCGATCCGCAGTACTTCGTGTCACTGTCCGATACCCAGTCGCGACGGTTTGCCGTTATTTCGGTGCACGATCACGAAACCTCCGAGGCCTGGCTGATTGATCTCTCGGTGTCGGAGGCTGAACCGGGGCTGGTGACACCGCTCGAGCCATTGGTTCGCTATGAGGTCGAACACCACCCGTCATTCGGCGGCTCACCGGCACTGATCCTGCGGACCAACGCGGCCGGAGCCGAGGACTTCAAGCTCGCCTGGACGCCGCTGGCGTCGCCGGGACGGGCGCACTGGCAGGACCTCGTCCCGCACCGCCCGGGCATTTTTATTTTGTCCTTCACCGTGTTCGCCGACTGGCTGATCTGGCTTGAGCGCGAGGACGGCCTGCCCCGCATCGTCGCTCGGCGCCTGTCGACCGGCCAACAACACGCGATTGCATTTGCGGAAGAAGACTATTCGCTGGCTATCAGCGAAGGTGTCGAATTCCAAACCGACCTGTTGCGTTTCATCTATTCGTCGATGACGACGCCGTCGGAAGTGTGGGATTACGACCTCGAGCATCGCGGCCGTACGCTGCGCAAACGCCAGCAAATCCCCTCAGGTCATGATCCGGCGGCCTACGTGATCCGACGCATGTTCGCGCCCGCGTTTGACGGCGAAACCATTCCGATTTCGCTGCTGTATCGTAAGGACACGCCGATCGACGGGACGGCGCCCGCGCTGGTCTACGGCTACGGCGCCTACGGGTTTTCGATACCCGCAGCATTCAGCAGCAATAGGCTCTCGCTGGTCGATCGCGGCTTTGTCTACGCAATCGCGCATGTTCGCGGCGGCACTGAAAAAGGATGGCGCTGGTACCGGGCCGGCAAGCTCGCCGACAAACCAAACACGTTCGACGATTTCATTGCGGTGGTGGAATTCCTGATCGCAGACCGGTGGGCGGCGGGCACGAAGGTGATCGCGCAGGGCGGTTCAGCCGGCGGCATGCTGATGGGTGCCATAGCCAACAAACGGCCCCACCTGTTCGCCGGCATCATCGCCGAAGTCCCGTTCGTCGACGTCCTCAACACGATGCTTGACGAGACGCTTCCACTTACGCCGCCCGAATGGCCGGAATGGGGGAATCCAAGGACGGACCCCGAGATCTTCCGTACGATTTTGAGTTACGATCCCTACAACAACATCCGGGCGCAGCCCTACCCGGCCCTGCTGGTGTTTGCCGGCCTTACCGATCCGCGCGTTACATATTGGGAACCGGCCAAATGGGTCGCGCGGCTGCGCGCTCGCAGGCTCAATCGCAATTTGCTGGCGCTGCGCACCAATCTCGATGCGGGCCATGCCGGAGCGTCCGGACGTTTCGATCGGCTCAAGGAGATCGCACTGGCTTACGCGTTTGCCGTCAAGGTCGCGTTACCCGAAGCTGTTGCGGTTTCCGCCGTGCATGCGCCCGAACAAATGGCCAGCGGCGCATCCCGGACGTGAGGCGCGTCGAGCCCGGTCAGCCGTTCTTCTCAAGGTGGACGCGCAGCTCTTCAATAGACGCAAACCGCATCACGCCCTCGGACAGCTGGGCCTCAATCGATCCGTCGGTGTAGAGCGTATAGCCCATGCCGTCGATCACGCCGGACTTGAGAATGGCGACCGGCACCGGCTGAGCCTGGCCCTGGTCCGCCGGCGGCGTGATCTCGTGGGTGTCACCGGCGGACGGAGCCTGTGCCACGGGCGGCGGCGGGGAGTCGTCCTGGGGCTGTGGGCGTTCCGACGCGTCCGAGGGCCACACCGGATCGAACATGTTGCGCGCAGGGCGCGCTGGCTCCTGGGATCGCGCGGCTCCGAGGCGGGACGTCTGGCGCGTGCCAGCAGATGGTGGCGACGTCGGGCTCGGTCGCCCAAGGCCGGCGGGCGACAGCGGAACCAGTTCGCCTTCCTCGACAACTGGCGGTTCACCGCCCGCTCCCCGACCCGCAGGCACGTTGGGGACGCGCGGCCGCTCCAGTTCGAGAGCGGGCCTGTCGGGCGGCAATATCGGCTCGGGACGTTGCTCCGGCGGACGTCGCGGCGGGCCTGCAGTTTGTGGTCGGGGCGGCAGCGCACCGCGTGCCGGGGCGCGGCTTGCACCCTCGGCGTCCACGGGACGCGCGAGCCGCGGCCCGGCCCGTTCGGACAGTCGCCCGAGGCGCCGCAACTCGCGCACGACGGCGCCCAGAGCGAATACGATCAGCCCCCCGACGACACTTGTGGTGCCGCTCATGATCAGCGCGTTGCCGGTGCCGAATTCGTTGTAGGGAACGCCAAAACCGATAGCGGCAAGGCCCGCAGCGATCAGGACGACGCCGACGGAAAACAAGAAGGGAGCCATAGAGGTAGATTCTCCTAAGCGGTCACAGCGATCCGCGGCCAGTCCTCTTCTCCCAAGCTGGCGGTAATCCTAGTGAAATTATGTCGAAACTTCATTAACGCGGTTAACCATGTGGGCAAAGTGACGCCCTACGATGCTACCGCGAACTATCGGTGGCACAATTGGAACTATCGGTCGGTTGAAGTGATAGTGTTAGGTGCCGGCCCGCCTCCAGATCCTCGCGACGACCCATTTGTGGTCGGCTCCCAGTTTTGACGGAGAAAATCAGATGTCGTTTACGCTTCCGCCCCTGCCCTACGCTTACGACGCGCTGGCGCCCCACATGTCGCGCGAAACACTGGAATATCATCACGACAAGCATCACCAGGCCTACGTCGACAACGGCAACAAGCTCCTCCAGGGCAGCCCGTGGGAAGGACAGTCGCTCGAACAGATCGTGGTCGGGTCGTTCGGCAAGAATGCGGGTCTCTTCAACAATGCCGGCCAGCATTACAACCACCTGCACTTTTGGAAATGGATGAAGCCCGGCGGCGGCGGCGGCAAACTCCCCAGCGATCTGCAAAAGAGGATTACCGACGACCTCGGCTCCTACGACAAGATGAAAGACGAGTTCGTGCAGGCAGGCGTCGGGCAGTTTGGATCCGGTTGGGCTTGGCTGGCGGTCAAGGACGGAAAGATCGTCGTGATGAAGACGCCGAACGGCGAGAACCCGCTGGTGCACGGCGCCCAGCCGATTCTGGGATGCGATGTGTGGGAGCATTCCTACTACATCGACTATCGCAACCGGCGGCCGGACTACATCAAGGCGTTCCTCGATCACTTGGTGAACTGGGAGTATGTCGCCGAGATGTACAAGGCCGCATCGGCGCGCAAAGCCGCCTGACGACGCGGGTTATCGTACCGCGAACAATATCGGCGCGGCCGCTGGCCGCGCCTTTTTCTTGCCACCGACCGCCCGCACCAAGGTTTTGTTTCAGCGTGCTGGAAAGAATGTTATGCTGGGCATGAAGCAAGTAAGAAAGCCGGGGGAAACGCATGACTCGTGTCGCGTTGGCGCAACGCAACGCCATGCGTGGGCGCGCGGGTCACACAAACGGCGCGTCAGTATAATGCGCTGCAACAAGAGCGGATCGCTATCCGCGCCCCCGACAGCAACGAAATGTCGCCTCCATCGGCAGTCCGCTGAATTCGTAGCCGCGCCTCGCTTTTGCCCGCACCGGCCGGGCCGTGCAACCGCGCTTCGCGCATCACGTCTGACCAATGTCGCAAGCTGATCTCCTGGACCCGATGGGCGCGTTGGATGCGGCGCAGCGGACGCCGGAACGAGTGCCGTTTGTTGCGGCAACCATGTTCGGGACCTCGGTGCCCTGGGCGCGTTCTACCGAGCGCTTGTTCGACAGACTTGTGATCGGGGTGCTCGCCGCACTCGCGGTCATCGCCATCCTAACGTTTCGTGATTACGGCCTCGGCTGGGATGACTACACGCATGCCGAATACGGAGGCCTGCTCCTCAGACTTTACGAAACCGGCTTCGGCGATCGCCGCGCGCTCTCGTTTGTCAATTTGTACGCGTATGGCGGCGGCTTCGACATGTTCGCGGCGCTCGCCGCCAAGGTGCTGCCGTTCGATCTGTTCGAAACGCGCCGGCTGTGCGGCGCGGCGGTCGGGTTGATCGGACTGGCGGTTACCTGGCGGATCGGCCGGCGATTTGGCGGCTCACTTGCCGGTCTGCTTGCGCTCGTGTTCCTCGCGACCTGCCCGCTCTACTACGGGCACATGTTTATCAACGCCAAGGATTCCCCGTTTGCCGTCGCCATGGTCATCATGCTGCTGGGGCTGATCAGGTCGTTCGAGGAATATCCGACGCCCTCCGCATCCACGGTCGCGCTGTTCGGCTTCGGTCTCGGCCTGTCGATGGGGACCAGAGTGCTTGGAGATCTTGCACCGCTTTACGCACTCGCGGGGCTGTCGTTCGTGATGATAGCGGAGGCAGGCCAGACCGGGCTCAACGCCAGCAGCCGTGCTTTGCGTTTTGTGCTGATGCTGTTACCCAGCCTGGTGCTCGCCTATGCGGTGATGGCGCTGATATGGCCGTGGTCGGTGGTCAGTCCGCTCAATCCGTTGCGCGCTGTGGCGTATTTCTCGCATTTCTTCGAGAAGCCGTGGAAAGAGATGTTTGCCGGGGTGCCGGTCGCGGTGCCCGATATGCCGCGCACCTATGTGCCGCAGCTGTTCGTGCTCACCATGCCGGTGTGTCTGCTGCTGCTCGGCGCCGCCGGCATCATGGCCGGTGTTGTCACGCTCGCACAGCGACAAGTGGCCGTCGTCAAGCGCGCCACCATCCTCATCGTTATCCTGGCCGCGACAGCGCCCGTTGTCATTGCGTGCTTGACCCGTCCGGCGATGTACAACGGCATTCGGCATTTTGTATTCCTGGCGCCGCCTTTCGCTGTGCTGGCAGGTGCGGCTGGCGCGTGGGTGATCGCTCGTTCGGTGAGCGCGTCGCGTACCGCCGCCGCAATTGCGGCTGCCATCATCGCCGGCGGAATTCTGCTGCCGATTGTCGATATGATTCGGCTGCACCCCTACGAGTACACGCATTTCAACAAGATTGCCGGCGGCGTGCGCGCGGCCGACGACCGCTATATGCTCGACTACTGGGGCCTCGCCTTCAAACAGGCGGCCGACGGGCTGCGGGAAAAACTCGCAGAACGGCAGGAGGCGCCAACTGCGCGCGCGCGCTGGCGCATCGCGGTGTGCGGCCCGCAACGGCCGGCGCAGACCGAGCTCGGAACCGATTTCGTCACCACCGGCGACCCGGCTGGTGCCGATTTCGCGATGATGCTCGGCGAGTTCTATTGCCTGAAGCTCAACGCGCCCATTCTGGTCGAAGTCGAGCGGGACGGCGTCATATTCGCCCGTGTCTACGACATCCGGGGCCGTTCGATTACCAGCCTGCTGACACTGCCGGCACCCTGACGCGTCGGCGGCAGGCCCACGCCGTTTTCTGGCACGATGGACCCGGCAATCGTGCGCACATGCGCTAAACTTCCCAACCAGTGCCCCGAACCCGAAATTCGCACCCACTCTGCCGCGAGTCTGAATGCGAACTTCGGGTTCAAAGGGGCACTAGCAAACATATGATTCTAGTGCCGCTTTTCGATTTGAAGTTCCTTAAACGCGTTCGCGGCAGGCGGTGTAGGAACTTCAAATCGGCGGCACTAGTCCACTGTAATCCGGCGCGCTCGGTCGACGCCGAGGCGCGCCCGCCACCTGCCCAGGAGACCGTCGTGTCGATTTTCGTGTTCGATGCCTATGGCACGTTGTTCGACGTGCACGCCGCGATCGCGCGCCATCGCGCCGCCACCGGTCCGGACGCCGATCGCCTTTCGGAAATCTGGCGAGCGAAACAGTTGGAATATACCTGGACGTTGACGCTCGCCGGACGTTACGTCGATTTCTGGACCTTGACCGAGCGCGCGCTCGATTTTGCGCTCGCGCGCGTGCCGTCCGTGGACGCGCGGCTCAAGCCGCAATATCTCGCAGCCTATCAGACGCTCGATGCCTATCCGGATGCAGGCAGCTTGTTGAGCAAGCTCAAAGCACGCGGCCGGCGCACCGCGATCCTGTCCAACGGCACGCCCG
Source organism: Xanthobacteraceae bacterium (assembly GCA_035472475.1). Lineage (GTDB taxonomy): Bacteria > Pseudomonadota > Alphaproteobacteria > Rhizobiales > Xanthobacteraceae > JAFAXD01. The sequence goes on from DATIPA010000054.1 coordinate 20,243, forward strand.
CCATGCTGGCGGCGGCCGTCGACGCAGCGAAGCTCGGCTCGGCGCTCGACGCCGTTCTTTCGGTCGACAGCCTGCGCATCTACAAGCCGCGGCCCGAGGTCTATCAGCTCGTTTGCGATGTCTTTGACGTCGCCGCCACGGATGTTGTTTTTGTTTCCTCCAACCGCTGGGACGTCATGGGCGCGGACACCTTCGGGTTCCGCACCGCGTGGGTCAATCGCGCGCAACTGCCCGACGAATACGGCGGGGCCGCCCGTGCGGTGAACAGCCTCGCGCAGGTAACTGATTCTGACGAATAGACGATCGTCAGACGCGCGGAATTTAATCTTATTGCGGTCACGGCGATGCAGGAACCGCCATGACGGTGTGCGGGTTTCCTATCAAGCCCATTTCGAGGCAAAGGAGGACGCCATGGATCCCAACGATCCGTCACATCGTGACAACTGGCAGCAGGGGTTCGGACGAGATGACGCGCGCTCCGACAACGCGACGTGGGGTTGGGTCGCGGCTGCGGTGTTCGTTGCCATCGTGCTGTTTATAGCGTTCACCAGCGGACGCGACGCTCAGCGCACGGCCTCAAACGACTTGTCGCAAACAGCGGCATCCACGCGCACGATGATGCCGCCTGCGCAGCGGGCACCGCTGGTCAACCCCGCCGGCATGCCGTCGGCACCGCCCGCAACCGATCAGCCAAGGTAGTGAGTTCGTCCGGTCAGGCCAGGACGACTTTTGTCCGGCCGTTCACCTGCTCCCGGATGTGTGCTTGAGCGACAGCCCTCCGGACAGGCGGAGGCTGAAGAACAGGGCGAGAGCGGCGGCGACCGCCGCCGCCAAGTAGACATCGCGTAGCGCGCGAGCGATGGCGTCGACGAGTTGCGCGGCGACGGTCTCGTCAAGCAGCATACGCGTCGCCGGGGTTAGCAGTTGGCGCATCGCGTCGCCGGCGGCGGGCGCGACGCGGGCGATCGCGAAATTGATCAGCGCCCCTCCGATACCGGCCCCGATCGCCATCCCAATTGAGCGCAGAAATATATTGGACGACACCGCGCCGCCGCGATTTTCTGAGCCGACATCCGCCTGGCACGCAACGATGAAGGTCGTGTTGGAGAGACCCATGCCGACGCCGACGACGATGGCCCCGCCGGTCAGCGACCAAATTCCGCTGCTCAACGCCATCAGTAAAGCGCCAGCCATCAACGACAACGCGCCGACGGCGGCGCTCACGCGAAAGTTCGTCCGCGTCATCACGCTGGCGGCAAGAACGCTGCCTACGCTCCAGGCCAGCGACTGCGCCGCGTACACCGCTCCCGCAATCCTCGCCCCATAGCCGAGCACGCCCTGCACGTAGGCCGGCAGGAACAGTGTCGTGCAGGAGAGCACAACGCCAATGCAGAATGCGCCCAGGTTGGCCGTCAGGACGCTGTGCACCCGCCAAAGTGCCAGCGGCACGATCGGCTCCGGAGCGCGGCTCTCGTTGATCGTCAGCAAACCCAGCAGGCCGGCACCGACCACCAGCAGTCCGATCGACCACTCACGCGGCAAGTCGTTCGCCTGGACCAGCGCCAGCAGGATCGCGCCCGCACCAAGCATAAGGAGGAGAGAGCCGAGATAGTCGATCCGATGCTCGCGGCGCGCCACCGGCTCATGGAACAAGAACGCCAGCATCCCAACCGTCAGAATACCGATCGGGATGTTGATCCAGAATATGATCGCCCAGGACAAATGCTCGACGATGAGCGCTCCGGCGACCGGGCCCGCGATCGCGGCCAATCCCCAAACACTCGACTGCCAGGCTTGCACGCGTGCGCGTTCCTCGCCGCGATAGAGATCGCCCAGGATCGTCAGCGTCAGCGGCTGCAATGCACCAGCTCCGAGCCCCTGCAAGGTGCGAAACGCGATCAACCAGGCCATGCTGGGCGCGAACCCGCACAGCGCCGATCCGAACAGGAACAAGCCGGCACCCGCGTAGTAGACGCGCTTGCGTCCGTAGAGGTCTGCCAACCGGCCGTAAATTGGGGCGGTCACCGCGCTGGTCAGGATGTAGGCCGCGAACACCCAGGTGAACAAATCAAAACGGCCCAGCTGGGCGACAATCGTCGGCATCGCGGTGGCAACGATCGTCACCTCGATCGCTACCATGAACGCCGACATCATGCAGGCGGCCGTCACCAGGCGACGTCGCATGTCAACAATGGCAATCGGCGCGGGGTTGTGTTCGTTCAAGGTCGCCTCATCGCAACGTCGCGGCGTGACCATAGCGGCTGGGCCGGCAAAGAAAATACACCGGGCTGCGGCCTTGATCTCCCCGCTGCGCATGGCGCATAGATTCGATCGAGTTGGCAGGGCTGATTCCGAGTTTGACCTCACCATGCCGGATACACGTATCGATTTTGGCTTCGTCGCGCCGCCTCCACCGGATCCCATCGACGAACTTCAGACGCTTTGGCAGCGCGCGCGCACCGTTGCGGAAAATACGCCCGCATGCCCGTGTCACGGGGTAGTTGCAGGGGTTGTCGATCCTGACGTCATGGAACACAACGTGCTCGATCTGCTGCGGGCGCGCTATCGCAACAGCGACCACCAGGAGCTCGTTGCGGTCATCGAGCAACGCCTTCGCAAATCTCCGTTCGCCGGCATGCGTCGACCCTTTCCACATTGGCTTGACGGCCTACGCGATAGCTCGATCGACGCGATCGGGCGACAGATTTTCTATGACGATCTTGCGGCGGCGTTGCGATCCTATGCGGACGCTGGCCCGATGTTTGCCTGCGTTTGACCGTGACCAGCAAACAGGGCAGTACAGAAATCGGTCGCAGCGAGCCCGCATAAGGCCTCCGTCGAACGCGACCGAGCGAGTAGCCATACGGGAGGGAAATCAATGAGTCTCAACATTCGCCGTGTTGTCACCGGGCACGACAAGAACGGTCGCGCCACCGTGAAAATCGACGAGACCGTGAAGAACGTGGTTTCGGCGCGGCCCGGGGCACAGGCGGCGGTGATCTGGACGACCGAGGGCTTTCCGGTCGAAAACAACGGCGACGCGGACCAGTCCGGGCGCAAGGTCGGTACAACCCTCAACAACGGCACCGTATTCCGCGTGGTGAGCTTCGGACCGGGCGTGTCGCCGCGCAACCACCGCACGGATTCGATCGACTATGCGGTGGTGATTTCCGGCGAGATTGATATGGAGCTCGACGGCGAGACCGTTCACCTCAAGGCTGGCGACGTGATGGTCCAACGCGGCACCATCCACAACTGGGTCAACAAGGGCCGCGAGCCATGCGTGATCGCATTCACGCTGGTTGCGGCCGATCCGGTCAACGCCGGCGGCAAGGTGCTGCACGCGCACGGGTAGACCATGACACCGCGGCTGCACCGCCGACGATCGCTCACGAGTGCTGCCCTTATCGCCGCCGCGATCGCGGGCATAACAAGCCCCCGCGCGGCGGACGTCGTTCAGCCGCGCGGATTGGTTCGCGAACTGGACTCGGTTCCCTTTAGCCAGCCGAACGGGCCAACGCTGAACCTCAAGGCGATTGTTGCGCGGCCGGCGACTGCGGGGCGTTTTCCGTTGGTCGTGATCAGCCACGGTTCGCCGCGCAGAATAACCGAGGCCAAGAAACGCGATCTCGACTGGGCCGACTGGATCGCCGACGATTTTGCGCGTCGCGGCTGGGCCGCCGCGACGGTGTTGCGGCGCGGTTACGGAGCCTCCGACGGCGCCGTCGCCGACTCATATGGGACGTGCAACGAGCCGCAGTTTCGCGCGGCCGGGCTGATGAGCGCGCAAGATATCGTTCAAGCCGTCCGCTATTTCCAGAAGCAGCCTTACGTCGATCCCACCCGCGTGCTCCTGGTCGGCGTTTCGGCCGGCGGATTTGGTTCGATTGCCGCCGCTTCGCTCGCCCCCGCAGGAGTTGTTGCGGTCGTCAACTTCGCGGGCGGACGCGGATCCCTCTCCGCCGATGACGTCTGCAAGCCGGATGAGCTGGTCGAGGCCTATAGTGACTTTGGCAAGACGGTGCGGGTTCCATCGCTCTGGATTTACTCGCAGAACGATCATTTTTTCGGTCCCGACCTGGCGCGGCGCATGTTTGCGGCATTCAAGAGTTCCGGCGCGCCCGGTGAATTGCTCATTGCCCCACCCTACCAGCGCGACGGACACAACCTGATATTCGGCCAACCGATCTGGCGGGATGCGGTCTACGATTTTCTCAAGCGCAACCACCTGCCGTTCGCCGCGCCCAAGCTTCCGCCGCCGCCGCAGGCGAGCGCAGCGATCGCGCAGGCGTTTGCGGACTATCTCGCGACGCCGAATTACGAAAAGGCCTTCGTTATCGGGCCGGGCGGTGCTTACGGCTGGGCGTCAGGCTACAACACCGCCGATGCCGCGCTCGCCGCCGCCCGCGAACAATGCGAGCAGAACTGCAAGGTTGTTTATGCAATCGACGACACATTGGCGGATGCAGCCGCCGGATCGCAGCCGCCCGCGCCACCCGCAAGTTCCGCGCCCGCGACCACGCCGGCCGCCGCCGGCGCCGAGATGGTGCGGCGATTGCTGCATGGGTCGCGGTGAAATCGGTTATCCATCAAGCTCGCGATAGTGGCGAAAGATCCCCATCTGGTTGAACGGGATCCGCCGCTCCGATTGCAGATAGGCTTTGATGCGCGGACGTCGCGCAACCCGGTCGTGCAGCGCCACGAGGCGCGGGTGTTTCTGCTCAAGCCGCCGCATGGCCCGCGGAAAGGCGTAACGCAGGCCTTCGACAACCTGAAACATCGAAAGATCCGGTGTCGTGAGCCGGGCGCCCACCAGAAATCCGCTCTTGTTGCGGGCGAGCACGATTTCAAAATATCCCAGGAACTTGGGCGCGCGATTTTTCAGGAAATCCTGGGCGCGTCGCTTCGCCTGTTTCTTCTGCTCTTCGTAGTAGAGCCCCGAACCGATCGGGTGGTGGGTATCGTGGATCTCGACCAGGAAATCCGCGATTGTAAGCTCGAGCTGATGTGCCCACAGCAGGCCGGCTTCCGAGCTCGGCGCCAGCCCGTGGCGACGCCCCAGAAACATCAAGATGTTTGTGGTCTGTCCGATCACAAGATTGCCAGCCTTCAGAAACGGCGGCGCAAATGGCAGCTGCTTGAGGCGCGCGCTCTGCATGCAAGCGAACATCCTGTTTTCGCCGACGCGCCTGCGGGCGACATCGACGTAATCGGCGCCGGCCTCTTCAAGCGCAAGCCGTACGAATTCGCCGCGGCCCTGGATCTCGGGCCAATAGTAGAGCTCATAACGCATGGGACGCGCCCCTCCTCTGTTGTCCGCCGGCCAATTGACCAAAAACCTGGAGCATCAAGGCAATGGACGGCTCGGCCGCTATCGGGTTTCGCACCTTACCGTTGCCATAACGACACACCCGCAAACTCTGTTCGTACAGCCGCTGCGCTATCGCCAGTTCGCCCTTATGACCGCGGCCCCAATATGCTTAGATGCGCCGAGTCCAGGGAATCGGGCCATGCAGCTCAAGACCTCTGTTGTCGCGTGCGCCATGCTGTTCGCCGCTTCCGGCGCACAGGCAGGCTACGTCTTCAAGGGCAACGACACCGGCGGGATCATTTCCTGGAATCCCGAGATCGCGTACTCCTATAAGGAGATCGCGGCCATTCATTGCTGGCAGTACAACAAGGTTGCCTTCATCACGAGCATTCACCCAGTGTACGGCGACTACGTGGGCTTCGTGTGCGCTTTCCCGCGTGGTTACGATCCGGTGAAGGCGCGCTATTATCAATCCCTGCCCCTTATTCGAGCTCGAGACTAAACATCAACACGGACGGGTCTCTTCATGACGCCGCCCATCACGTTTCTCATCGTTCTCGCGATCGGCATCGCGGCCGGATTGATCTTTGATCGATTCGCCGGTCCGGGCTGGCTGACGCGCCAGATTGCCGGTTCGACCCGCAGCGTCGTCACCAGTGCGCTCGTCGGGGTCGCCGGAGCGTTCGTCGGCTTCAATATCGCCGTCCTCCTTGGACTGCTCGGCATCGCCGCCCTGATCGGCGCCGTCGTCGGAGCTGCGGTGGTGCTTTGGGCTTGGCGAACGATCCGCTGAATGCGATCAGCGGGCCGGCGTTTCGATCGGCGCGCAGTTGCGCCGGCCCTGGGCGACGCAATTGTCGATATCGCGCTGGGCCACCATTGCATTGACCAGCCAGACCCCGCCGCCAACAATCAAGATAAAGAACACCGCCAGGAAAATGTTGGCCGCACGGCGATCGCGCTCGTCTTCGTCCTCGGCCGGAGGGGGCGTTTGCTGGTCCATGCCGACAGCATAACGCCGCGAGCGCCGCGAGGTAATATCTCGCGCTATTTCGGGTGCCTTGCCCATTCAATCACAAGTTCGTTGGACGTCCTCGCACGGTCGCATTTCGGTTGAAAACCGCCAGCAACCTCCGCATGACGGGGGTGCCGGGCGCTTTCCCAAGAAGCGCCGCATCGAATGCGACGAGGAGGGTATGCGATGCACGTCAGCCGAGCGGGCTATGCGTTTGTTCGCAACATAATCATTGGTACCGCCGCGCTTGCGGCGCTTGGCGCGGCCGGCGCCGCCGCTCAGAGCGTCGACTACGCGGCGATCATTGCCGCGCCCGATCGCAGTGATGCCGACCGCAAGACCGACGAGCGGCGCGATCCGGTCAAGCTTCTCGCGTTCACCGGCGTTCAGCCCGGCATGCGCGTGCTCGATATGGGCGCGGGCGCCGGCTACAGCACCGAGTTGATGGCACGCGCCGTAGCCCCGCGGGGCGTCGTCTACGGCCAGAACCCCGCCGACTTGCCCGAGCGCGCAAAAGCACGGTTTGAAGCGCGGCTACAAACGCCCGCGGGAAAGAACATTGTGAGCTTGGCGCGACCGTTCGACGATCCTTTACCTGCTGATTTGCGTAATCTTGACCTCATTACTTTCCTCTTCTTCTACCACGATACCACCTACCTGAACGTCGACCGCGCCGAGATGGACCGCAAGCTCTATGCTGCGCTAAAGCCGGGCGGGATGCTGGTGATTGCGGACCACTCTGCGCGACCCGGCGACGGCACCTCAGTCGGCAAGACCTTGCATCGCATCGAAGAGAGTGCGCTGCGCCGCGAGGTTGAGGCGGCTGGCTTCAAGCTGGTTGCCGAGGGCGATTTCTGGCGTCATCCGGAGGACTCGCGCGATTTCTCGATCCAACCGCCACCGAACAAACCAGTCGACGAGTTCGTGCTGAAATTCCAAAAGCCGAATTAGCAGGCGGATCGAACTGCGCTCAAGCGGAGCGGGCCTGCGCCTGCTCCGCCATGGTGTCCTTCACTTTCGCGATCAGCTGCTTGAGCGTGAACGGCTTGGGCAGGAACTCGAACTGGCCGCGGTCGGGCAGGCTCTTGGCGAAGGCCTCCTCGGCATAGCCTGACACAAAGATGATCCGCAGCTGCGGGCGGCGCTGGCGCAGCTCCTTGAGCAACGCGGGGCCATCCATCTCGGGCATGACGACGTCGGACACGACGAGGTCGATCTTGCCGGGGTGCCGCTCGAACACCTCGATCGCCTCGACGCCGTTGCCGGCCTCGAGCACGCTATAGCCGCGCGAGGCAAGCCCGCGCGCGTTGAGGCCGCGCAGACCGTCCTCGTCCTCGACCAGCAGGATCGTGCCCTGACCGGTATCGTCCGCCACGCGCGGCGATCGGTTGTCCGAATGGGTAGCCCTCGGCGAGACGGCGTCGTCCGGCGTTGGCGTATAGCGCGGCAGGTAGATTCGAAACGCCGTTCCGCGACCGATCTCCGATTGCGGGTAGATGAAACCGCCGGTTTGCTTGACGATGCCATAGACCGTCGAGAGGCCAAGCCCGGTTCCCTTGCCGACCTCCTTGGTCGAGAAAAACGGCTCGAAAATGCGGTTGATGATCTCCGGAGCGATTCCGGTGCCGGTGTCCGCAATCTCGACCAACACGTAATCCCCGGCCGGCACGCTCCAGCCCTCGAACTTGCGCGTGTCCGCCTGGGTGACGTTGGCGGCCCGCACCGTGAGCTTGCCGCCGTTGGGCATGGCATCGCGGGCATTGACCGCGAGGTTCACGATCACCTGTTCGAACTGCGACAGATCGGCCTTGACCGGCCAGACGTCGCGCGCGTGCAGCTCCAACGTCACCTTTTCGCCAATCAGCCGCCGCAGCAGGATCGACAGATCGGCCAGCGCCTCGCCGAGATCGAGCACCTGCGGCCGCAAAGTCTGGCGGCGCGAGAACGCCAGGAGCTGCCGCACCAGGCCGGCCGCCCGATTGGCGTTCTGCTTGATCTGCATGATGTCCGCAAACGACGGATCGCTCGGCCGGTGCGCGTTGAGCAGGAAATCGGCCGCCATCATGATTGCGGACAACACGTTGTTGAAGTCGTGGGCGAGGCCGCCGGCGAGCTGGCCGACGGTCTCGAGCTTTTGCGACTGCAGGAACTGGTTCTCAAGGCTGCGCTGTTCCGTGATTTCGAGCACGTAGACGATCGCGGCCTCTTCGTCGTCCTGATCGACCGGCGTCACATAAAAGCGCGCCCAGCGCTCACCCCGTCCGGCCAGCGCGGCGTCGAGCGGGGCGCTCTCACCCTGTCGACTGGCCGCGCGTTCAATGTGCGCTTCCAGTGCCGCGCGATCGCGATCAGCCACGATATCGAGGATGGACGAGCCTTCCGAATGAAGGTCCGTGCCGAGCCGCGTCGATTGAAACAGCCGCGCAAACAGGCCGTTTGTGCGCGCGATTGTGCCCCCGCGGTTGACGGTCGCAATCGCCATCGGGGTGTTCTGAAAGAACCGCATAAAGCTGACGCCGGGGGTCGGCCGCTGCTCCGCTTGCTGCGCGCCCTGCAGGAGCACGAACGCGCACGAGGGGCTGAGCGCGCCGGTCGCCGGCGCCACACTTCGGTAGGCGCGCAGCTGCAGGATCTCGCCGGACCGAGTCTTAAGATCGAGGTTCGTGGGCTGCGGTTGCGGCTCCCCGCGCGTGTCGGCGAGCGCCATCAGCCGAGCTGCGGTTTCGTCAGCCAACAGGTCAGAGAGTTTGAGATCGCCGGGTTTGACGCGGGCGATGCCGCAACCAAGCCAGTTCATCAGTGTTGCGTTGAGATAGATGACGTTGCCAGTTGCGTCGACGGACAAGACCCCGACCGGCGCGCGATCGAGACAGTCGACCGTGTGCTGAAGGTCGCGCAGAGCGTCGTCCGACCGGGCCTGCGTTTGCGTGATGTCGCTCGCGGTCCATAACGAGAGGCGCGCGCGGCTTCCGGGCCGGCGCAGCGGATGGACACTCAGTCTGATCCGGCGCCCGGGCGCCGCAGGCGCGGGCGTGAGGCAGAGATCCTCCTGCAGCGTGCGCCCCTCACGCGCGCCCTTGAACAGGCGATAGATCGCCTCGGAGGCCACCGGATCGCGGCCGAACGCGCGCTCGATCGACGGGACATCGCGGACGGTGTTTGCTCCGACCAGCGCGCGATAGGCCGAATTGGCATAGACGACGCGGCCCGCTGCGTCGGTGACGGCAAGGCCCTCATCGGTCGCATCGACCACATCCTTGAACCAGGACTCCTCGCGCTCGTCGCCGGCCACGCGCAGAATCCCGGTCGCCATTGCCAGCAAGGCGAATACGCCGATCGCCCCGACAGCGGCCAACAGAACCATGACGTAGGGTTCGGCGCGATCGTGCCCGGTCAGCGGGAGTGCGGTAACCGCGGCCGTCAGGGCGACGGCCATCAGCACGACCAGCAGCACGCTACCGCGACGACCTGTGCGGTGGGTGTCCGGCTGATCCTCGCTCAGGTCGTGCGTCGCCATGATCCCGAATCGCGCTCGGACATCCTAGATGAATGAGACCCGCTGCCGGCGCAAGCATCATTGGAGGCCAACGAGGAATCCCGATCCGCAAAAGCAGCAATTTCCTGAAGTACTTGAACCAGCAGACCGTAAACACGGGCTAAATTTTGACGCAAACTTGCCGTGTTTCGGCACTAAAAGTTATGGGTTTTGGCAAGTCGGCTGCGGGGCTTTGGGGTTTGCGGCCGTGCGTGGGGAGAAGCCAAATGTCAGGATCGTTCGGCGGTCTCGTGCCGTGGCTCGTCATTGCGTTGTTGGTGGTGTTGGTTGCCGCCGGCGGCGCCATTTTTCTTGTTCGCCGATTCGGCGCAGGCGGCCGTCACGATGGCGCGGCGCGTGGCCGCGTGTCGCGGCTCGCCATGGTCGATTCAACGTCGATCATCGACGGGCGCAAGCTCGTGATCGTGCGACGCGACAACGTTGAGCACCTGTTGCTGATCGGCGGAGCGACCGACGTGCTGGTCGAGGGCAATATCGTTCGCGGGGCGGCCGTCGCCCATGCGGGCGCGCCTGAAATCGGTGAGGCGCCGGCGCGCGCGCCCGAGCCCGAGATGCCAGCGCGCATCAGCCCGCCAGAACCGGTCGCGCGGGCGCCGGAACCGCAGAAGCTGCCGCTGACAGAAGGCACCAAATGGCCGCTGCAGCCCGAACCGGTGCAGCGCTCAAAGCGTGCGTCCGAGGATGGCATGCGTTGGCCGCTACAGGCGCAGGGCGAGCCGGCAACGCCTGCCGCCGAGCTACGCGCGCCCGAACCCGCGCCGGCGCGGGCCGCTGAGCCCGAGCCCGCGGCTGCCAAGTCGCCAGCCCCGGCCGCCGAGGACGCCAAAGAGGATACGGCCCAGCCGACCGACCATTTCGCCGAGCTCGCAGCCGCGTTGCAGCGTCCGCCCGGATCGGAGGCCAAGCCAGCTCCCGTGTGCCCAAGTGCGCCGGTTGGCCCCGCCGCCGACAGCAACCTTAGCGACATGGCGCACCGGCTCGAGGCTGCGCTGCGCAGACCGGTTTCGGCGTCGGGCGTAACCCTTCCGCCGCCGCGCCTCGAACCGCGCCGCCCGGCCCCGTCGTTCGCGGCGCCGCCGTCGCCCCCGCGCGCGAGCCCGACGGTCGATCTGCCGCGCATGCCGCCACGACTGGTCCCGGAACCGCGTCAAACCGCGGAGCCGGCACCTGCAAGCGAACCTCAGGCGACACCGGAGCTGAGGCCGGAACCGCGTCTGGCTGAGCCACGGCTGCCTACGGAGCCGCGGCCGGCGCCGGAACCCAAGGCCGATGGTTCCCCGGCCGACACGCCCGCGTTCGAAAGCCTCGAACGCGAGATGGCGAGCCTGCTCGGCCGCCCGCCCAGGTGACGGGCCGCCGCCTCAGCTTCGCCGGACCATTGCGCTAGTCGTCGCGGTAAACCCGTTCGCGCCGCTCGTGGCGCTCCTGCGCCTCAAGCGACAGCGTTGCGATCGGGCGTGCTTCAAGACGCTTGAGCGCGATCGGCTCGCCGGTCTCTTCGCAATACCCGTAGGTTCCGTCATCGATGCGCTGGATCGCGGCATCGATCTTGGCAATCAGCTTGCGCTGGCGATCGCGCGCCCGAAGTTCGATCGCCCGGTCGGTCTCCGACGAGGCACGGTCAGCCAGGTCAGAGTGGTTTTGATTCTCGTCCTGCAGATGTTGCAGGGTCTCCCTGGCCTCCTTCAGAATGCCCTCCTTCCAGTCGAGCAGCTTCTGTCGGAAATATTCCCGCTGGCGCTCGTTCATGAAGGGCTCTTTTTGGGAAGGCCGGTAGTTCGCCTCTTTAACCAGGCTCATCCAAGTCCTACTCCATGCACCTGTTTCCCCTTGCGCGGTGTAACCGCGCGCGCCTTATATCGGCGACTCCAGCCACTTACAACAGCATCGTGAGGCTGCGTCCGGGTCGGCCGCAGACAAGCGAAGAACGTGGCAAAAATGCGCTTTGAAACGGCCGGCGCGACGGCTTATCGAGGACGGCAACCTTGGCGGCAGCGTCGGGTGTGCAGCAATGACGAGGCAATGACGTGACCCGCTTCGAAGGCACCAGCTCCTACGTAGCCACCACCGATCTCAAGGTCGCGGTCAACGCGGCCATCACCTTGGAACGCCCCTTGCTGGTCAAGGGCGAACCCGGCACCGGCAAGACCATCCTGGCGATTGAAATCGCCCGCAGCATCGGGGCGCCGCTGCTCGAATGGCACATCAAGTCGACCACCAAAGCGCAGCAGGGGCTCTACGAATATGACGCGGTCTCCCGCCTGCGCGACAGCCAGCTCGGCGACGAGCGCGTGCGCGACATCCGCAACTACATCAAGCGCGGCAAGCTGTGGGACGCTTTTACCGCGGACGAGCGGCCGGTCCTGCTGATCGACGAAATCGACAAGGCCGACATCGAGTTTCCCAACGATCTGCTGCTGGAACTCGATCGCATGGAGTTCTATGTCTACGAGACCGGCGAAACCGTTCACGCGCGCCGTCGGCCGATCGTCATCATCACGTCGAACAACGAGAAGGAACTGCCGGACGCGTTCCTGCGCCGGTGTTTCTTTCACTACATCAGGTTCCCGGATGCCGAGACCATGCGGGCGATTATCGCGGTGCATTTTCCGTCGATAAAGCAGCGGTTGGTCTCGGAGGCACTGACGATCTTTTACGAGATCCGCGACGTGCCGGGGCTGAAGAAGAAGCCTTCGACGTCCGAATTGCTCGATTGGCTGAAGCTTCTGATGGTTGAGGATATCGGACCCGAGACCCTGCGGGAGCGCGATCCCAAGAAACTGATTCCGCCCCTGCACGGCGCGCTGCTCAAAAACGAGCAGGACGTTCACCTGTTCGAGCGGCTCGCCTTCATGGCGCGCCGCGACGGCCGTTGACGGCTATCACGAACTTCGGAAGCGGGGCACTAGAACGGCAAGCCCCTCACGGCGAACGAGTAGGTCAGGCCGAGGCCAAAGGTCCACTGATTCGCATTGCCGCCGAGCCCGGTTACGATCGGAGAATCGGCGCTCGGGCCAACCAGCTTTTCGTATTCAACAAACGTGTAGGTCGCCCAGGTCGAGTTGATGCGATACCTCAGTTGGGTGCCGGCGCCGAGCGCCTGCCAGCCGCTGCCTGCATGATACGCCGGTAATTGGGAGACGAGCGCTTCTGCCGGGGTGACGCTGTAATAGGGGCTTGCGGTCCCGGAGGTGACGTAGCGCACCCGCGGACCGCCCGAGATCGTGATCGCCGGCGTCACCGAGATCACGGCGTCCATAAGGAACCGGCCGGTCACGCCGTGGCCGGCCCCGAATCCCTGCATCACCTCGGCGCGCGAGCGCAGCCAGGGTACCGCCCAATAATCTACGAAGCCGCCGATGTTGAGCGTGCTGCCGACGCCGGCCAGCCCATTGATCGTCGAGCTGTCACCCGGGTCGCGCGGCCAGATGATCGAGCCGACCGGACCGAGCGCGATGACGCGGTTGTCGAACAAAGCTATGCCGAGGCCGTCGATCGCCCCGTGGAATTTCTCCGGCGATCCCGGGCGCGCCATGTCGAAATATGGGGCGCCGGCGGTGTCGAATGCGCTCGACCCCGGATATCTCGGAATCCCGCGGACGTCACCACCGATCGTGATGATCCATTCCGACGCAGCGGATGGCGCCGGGGGAAGCGTCACGTCGGCGGCTCGCACTGGCGACAAGGATGCCAATACGAGCAAGAATCCAGGCGAACCAACCCGGTACCGCATTGCAACGCCCCCTCACCACCCAGGCCGCCGATAAGGACATAACGCGCCGGGGCGGTAAACGCTTTTGGCTTGGTTCACCGCCGGTCGAGGGTACTTTTGGACGACATGTGGCACATTTGCACCGATCGCGGTGTCGACCGGGGTAAAATGCCCGCCGGCGTAGTTAACGCCTGGTTGCGGGCGGGCCTTCCGCGGCCACAGCGGATCATTTTCGGCGAATCGTCTCCTGCGCGAGCGTTTTGCTCTAGCCGTCGGCTTGCGCCGCCGCGGGCGCAGCTTTCTGCACGCGCCCCACCTGGCGTTTGCGGGCGACGTTCGCCCGCACGGTCTCGGCAGCGCGCTGCCCCCACGCATTGGCCTGCAGCACGGTGCGACCGAGCGTACCGCCGGCCCACACCAGGTCATACGGCAGAAACAGCCGCCAAGCGTCGTCGTGATCAACAATGGCGCGCGCAATCAATTCACCCGCAATCGCGGTTGTGTTGATGCCGTGGCTGCCGAACGCGCTCGCCACCCACAGCCCCGGCGCGATCTCCCCGATCTGCGGCATGCGATGCACCGCAAGGCCGATCGTGCCCGGCCAGACGTGCGCGAGCTTCACATCGCGCAGCTGCGGATAGACGCGCGCGATCGCGGCCCTGATCCGTTCGCCATAGCGGCGCGGGTCACCGACCCACGTGGTCGCGCCTCCGCTCCACATCAGCCGGTCCCAGTCAACAATCCGATAGTGGTGATCGGTGCCGCGCGAATCGCTGACCGCGCCCGTAAAGGCCACCGCCTCGGTCAAATATCCAACCGGCTCCGTGACCGCCACATAGGTCGTCAACGGCAGGACCGTCGCCGCGAGATCCTGCGCGATGCTGCCCAGACGGACGTTGCCGGCCAGCACGATGTGGCTCGCCCTGATCTTCGCCGCGGGCGTGGTGACGCGTTTGCGCACGCCGAGCGGATCCATCTCGAGCGCGGTCGTCTGTTCGAACAGGCGGGCGCCGCGGCGCTCGGCGTCGGCCGCAAGGCCGAGCGCGTAATTGAGCGGATGGATGTGAAACGCTTTTGGGAAATGCAGGCCGTGAAAATAGCAATCCGTTCGCAACGCCTCGCGCACGCGTTCGACTGGCCAGCCTTCGACCTCGGCGCCGAAACCTTCCGCCAGCAGCGTCAGGGTCCGCAGGGCGTCGTCGGCATTGTCGTCCTTGGATACGCTGAGCCAGCCGTCGATCGGGTCGACCCCCGGCATGGCGAGGCCCAGAATGGCGTTGCGCACATAAGCGACGCCTTCTTCGGACAGCCCCCATAACGCCTTGGCGTGATCGAGCCCGCACCGCTCCACCAGACGGTGTACGCTTTGGCCATAGCCGGGCAGCACAAAGCCGGTATTGCGGCCGGACGCTTCGCCGGCGATCCGCCCGGCTTCGATCAGCACGACCGACCATCCGCGCCGGGCAACTTCGCGCGCAATCGTGATCCCGGCGAGCCCGCCCCCGACCACGCAGACATCGGTGTCGAGATCGAAGGTGAGCGTCGGCCATTCGCGGGCGGCGACGGCCGTCTTTGCATACCAGGTCGCGGGTTGAGGTGGCCCCGCGGTCGCTTCGCTGCTGGTCATTCGGTGTCCTGCTCGCTCCGATATGTTACAGCAATCCGGTTTGGGCAGCCCCTTCAAGCCGAAGAGGTCCGATGCGTCGCCTCATGCTCCTGCGCCATGCCAAATCCGACCGGCCGCCGGGAATAGCCGATCACGACCGGCCGCTCAACCGGCGCGGCCGGGACGAGGCGCCTCTGGTTGGCACCTATCTGGCACACAATGGGCTGGTTCCCGACCGCGTCTTGTGCTCGACCTCCGAACGCACGCGCGAGACCTGGGAGCTCGTGGCCGGCTCACTGGCGGACGCGGTTCCGCCCGCCGGCCCGTCTGCGGCGGCGCCCAACGCGGGCGCCCCGAAGCCCGCCGGAAAAAAGGGTCGCCGGCCGCCGAAGCGCCCGCAGGTCGATTTCGAGGAGCGGCTCTATGTGGCGGAGCCGCACACGATCCTTGCTCTGTTGCGCGAGACCCCGCCAAAGGTCCACTCGTTGCTGATTGTCGGCCACAACCCCGGGATCCACGAAGCCGCGCTGGCGTTGATTGCATCGGGCGACGTCGAGGCGCGCGAGCGGCTGCACGAGAAGTTCCCGACCTCGGGGCTCGCCGTCATCGACTTTGCGCTCGATGAATGGACCAAGCTGCACGCGCGTTCGGGCCGGCTCGACCGCTTCATCACCCCGCGCCAATTGGCGGTTGAGCCCGAGTAGGGCGATCATGCCGTCACGACGGCTCGCAGTTCCGGCGATACCGCTCTGGTTCGTCGCGGCGTTGTCGGTGATGGTCGCCTCGCAGCTCGTGCGGCTTGAGCAAACGGCGCCGTGGGCGTGGCTTACCTGCGACTATGCGGGCCGGCTCGGCGCGCTGGCCGTGTTGTGGATCAGCCCCGCCGCCCGTGCCATCACCTTCACGCCGCAACGGCGCGAGATCAGTGTTGCCGAAGCGATCGCGTGGGCCATCGCGCTCGCGAGCGTCTACACGATCATCGACAGTCCGCTGCGCGGACTGATCGATGGGATGTTCCCCGGCACCCGGATCAGCGCCTATCCGGCCTCAGCGGGCTTTCTGCACGTCGTCGACATCACATTCGGCCTGGCATTGGTCGCCGTCCAGGAGGAAGTGTACTTTCGCCGCTGCGCCCGCGCCGTATTTGGCAACTGGCTTGGCGACGGCGTTGGCATGGTCATCGCCACGTCCCTGCTGTTCGCCGGCTATCACTGGTGGACCGGGCTTGGAAACGTGGTCACCGCCGGTTTGTTCGGGGTTGGGGCGATGTGGCTCTACCGGCGCGCCGGCGCGCTGTGGCCGGCGGTCCTGTCGCATTACCTCGCCGACCTGTTCGCATTTGCCTGAACGCCGCGCGCGCCTGCTTTCGACGCGAGGCCCATTCGTGGCATTATCGACCGCGACCTGGGAGGAGGTCAGCCATGTTCAAACGCATTCTGGTTCCGGTCGACCTGACCGAGCCCGAGTTCGCCAAGCCGGCCATCGACACCGCCATCGAGCTCGCGCGCGCGTCCGGCGGCGTTGTCCGGGTCGTCAATGTGCTGCCGATGACGCCGGTGATGCTCGCCGAGTATGTGCCGGCTGATTTCGACGAGCAGCAGCGGCAGTCGGCGGAGGAAGCGATGGCCGTGCTCGCCAAGGAGAGCGGGCTTGAGGCTGCGCGCTTCTCGACAGTCGTGCGTCAGGGCGGCATCTATCACGAAGTGCTGGAGGAAGCGAAGCTGCTGCCGGCCGATCTCATTGTGATGAGTTCGCATCGGCCGGCGATGAAGACCTACTTCCTCGGCTCGAACGCCGGGCACGTGGTGCGCTATGCCAAGTGTTCGGTGCTGGTGGTGAGGCGATAGCTCTGGTCGCCGCGAAGCGACATCTGAGTGCTTCGCGAGCAAGACAACGCACCGCGTCCCGGTGCAAGCGGGCGCCGGGCCGCCCTTCGTTCTCTTTTTCCGTCCCTCATAATGAGGGGGGTGGAGCGCCGAGACGGCGCTAAGTGAGTTCTATCCGCGCTTTTTGGGCGCGGAACGCACCCTTGCGATCGGGTGCGTCTGCGCCGTTCGGCGCTCCACGGCGGCGATTTTTGGCCGGAGGCCGCAGCGTGACCGGTCATGGTGCCGGTGTTGGCGGTTGTCCCCGGGCCCCCTGGGATCCTGGTTGCGAGTCAGGCGTTCTCGGGCGCCGCTGTTCCGCTCCGCCTCAGGATCGCCTCATGATGGCGCCCCTCATCGAGCGGAATGCATCCCTCGATACATGTTGCTTATTATTTGTCAATAACTTTATTTATAAGCTGGAACCATGCAGCCCCGGCGGGCTCGGGAGCCGCGTGACAGGCGCACTGGCTCAGAGTGTCGTCGAGGATCGGCGCCCCACGGCCGCATCATCAGCGTCTCTCGATTTGATCCATCGGGCAGTCGCCCGCAGGCCACCGAATGGAAACACGTGGAACCCCGGCAGCGCGCGCAGTCGCTGCTCCGATACCGCCGCGATCAAGCCATCGACAATGTCATTGGGTGCTGTCTCGACGAGGAGGCGCGTAAAGCGCGCCGTCTGGCTCTGCAGGGTGCGCACCGAATTGCCGACGCCGCAGCGCAGGGCAAATTTCAACAGGGTCGCAGGCGTGGCTGGACCCGCAAGGCCGATGCGTACCGGCACCGCGAACTCGCTTTGGACGTGCTGCAACCAGGCGACCACCGGCGCCGGTTCGAAGCAGAACTGGGTGACAACGCCCGTCGCAATCCCGGCGTCTCTGCCCCAGGCCAGCTTCTGCCTCAGCGCATCATCCATGACCTCGGGCGCGACCCGCCGGTGGCCTTCGGGATGTCCAGCGAGATAGACCAGCCCAATTCCGTGCTTTTGCAACGTGCCGGTTTCCAGCACCTGGAGGCTCGACGCGAACGGACCGCGCGGCTCTGGCTGGTCGCCGGCGATCAAGAGCAGGCGGGAAACGCCGGCCTCCCCAACCGCGCGCGCGAGAAAGTCATCCAGCGCGCGGTTTGTTGCAAACGACCGTGCCGCGATGTGCGGGACCGCGCGAAAGCCGGCCCGCGCGATTGACGTGGCCACCGCGACCTGGCGCGCCGGATCATCGCCTGGCAGCCAGGTGAGGAAGGCTTCGGTTCCTGGCTGGCAACACTCGATCAGTTCGGCGAGGTGATTTCCGCGCGCTGAAACTTCAACCGACGCGCTCGCCAAAATATTTGCGTACGACATGTCCTGCTCGGCAGTCATTGCTCCGAGCGCGCTATGTATCAACCAAAAATCTTGTTGTATCCCTCAAAAAAGATGGGCGACGATAATGGGCTGTGTCCCCACAATGCCCATGAACACGTCCCGAATTGCCGGCCGTTAATTGAGGTGTGCCGACCTGCGGACCGGTGCAGGAGTGGGCGCATTGACCCTCGAAATTTTAAGTTTAAAGTAATTTCGCGGTCACATCCCACGGGTGCTGAGTGCATGACCGGGTGCAGCTCCGACCTCAGAATCACTGAGGTCCACGACAAAACCAGCCAACACAAGACGATTTGCCGACCTCGCCCGGACGACGCCCCCGTGAAACGTCGATGCGTTGCGGTCGAAGCGCCGCGCGTGGCTCTCTCGTACGTTGAGCATCGGGAAGGAGGCAGCGATGGCCAGATATCGTGGTGACGTCGAAGCCGTAAAGGCACTCGTGCGCGAGACCGAGGTTCATCGCGACGTCTATATCGACGAGGAGGTGTTTGCGCTCGAAATGGAGCACGTGTTCGGCAACACCTGGGTTTACGTCGGCCACGACAGCCAGGTTGCCGATCCCGGAGACTATTTCGGCACCACGATCGGAACTCAGCCGGTGCTGATGGTGCGTCATAGCGACGGCACCGTGAAGGTTTTGCACAATCGGTGTCCCCACAAGGGCACGCGTATCACGACCGAGACTTACGGCAACACCGGAAAATTCTTCCGCTGCCCCTATCATGCCTGGAGTTTCAAGACCGACGGATCCTTGCTGGCCATCCCTCTGCGTGAGGGTTATGACAACACCGGCTTGGAACAGAGCCACGCCGCCCGAGGCATGAGCGCGGTGCGGCACGTGCACAATTATCGCGGCTTCGTGTTTGCCAAGCTCAACGACACCGGCCCCGGCTTTGACGAATTCTTTGGCGAAAGCCTGTCGAGTTTCGACAACCTGATCGATCGATCACCGGTCGGAAAGCTCGAAGTCGCCGGCGGCGTGCTGCGCTACATGCACGACTGCAACTGGAAGATGCTGGTCGAGAACCAGACTGACACGTGCCATCCGATGATCGCGCACGCGTCCTCGGCCGGTACCGCCATCGACGTTTGGAAGAATGCGCCGCCGGGCGCGAAGAAGCCGATGGCGGTCGAGATCTTCGCGCCGTTCATGAGCTCCTACGAGTTCTTCGAGAAGATGGGGATCAAGGTCTGGCCGAACGGCCACGGCTACACCGGCGTGCACCACTCGATCCATTCCGACTACTCGGCGATCCCCGGCTACTTTGAGAAAATGGTCGAGGCCTACGGCGAGGAGCGCGCCAAGGCGATTCTCGGCGAAAACCGGCACAACACGGTCTATTTCCCCAATCTGATGATCAAAGGGCCGATCCAGCTCATTCGCGTGTTCAAGCCGCTCGCTGCCGACAAGACGCTGGTCGAGTCCTGGACTTTCCGCCTGGTGGGCGCTCCCGACGTCCTGCTCGAGCGCACCCTGGTTTACAATCGCCTGATCAACGCACCGACATCGGTTGTTGGCCACGACGATCTTGAAATGTATGAACGCGCCCACGAGGGCCTGCACGTCGACGCCAACCAATGGGTCAACATCCAGCGCCTGTACGATCCATCGGAAGGTCCGGATGCGACCGCTGTCACCAACGGCACCACGGAGTGGCAGATGCGCAACCAGTTTCGGGCCTGGTCGAAATTCATGACCATGTCGATGTGACGTTGGGATCGATGACGCGACCGACCGACCAGGACCTGATCGATTTTGTCATTCGTGAAACGCGCCTGATCGACCAACATCGGTTCGAGGAGTGGCTCGACCTTTTTGCCGACGACGGCATCTATTGGATGCCGCTCGAATGGGGACAGACCGACCCGCGCCTGACCGCCTCCTTGATGTACGAGGACAAGCTGCTGCTGAAGATCCGGGTGGAGCGCCTCAAGGGCAATCGCACGTTTTCGCAAAAGCCGAAGAGCCGTTGCCACCATTTGCTGCAAACCCCGCAGATCGAGAAGCGCGACGAAAGCGCAAACCAATACGTGACCTGGACGCCCATGCACTACGTGGAGACCCGCTTGGACCGGCAGGATATCTTCGCGGCTTGGGCGACGCATACGCTGGCGGTGATCGACGGCGGCCTCAAGATCAAGCTCAAGCGGGTCGATGTCGTCAATTGCGACGCGGCGTTTGGCAACATCCAGCTGTTTATGTGATGGTGGACCGCAAATCCTATGACGGTGTTGCGGTCTGCGCGCCGGTGACGATTCCCTACCGTCGCTTTTCGACCAACAGTGCCCATTGGTGGATCGGCCGCGCCCTGCGCGAGCTGACCAGACGGGCGAGCCTGCGCCCGAAGGACCTCGACGGGCTGTCGGTCTCGAGCTTTACGATCGGTCCCGACACCGCGATCGGCCTGACGCAGCACTTCGGCCTCGCGCCGCGATGGCTCGACCATGTCCCGCTTGGCGGCGCCAGCGGCGTCGTTGCGCTGCGCCGCGCGGCACGCGCCGTTCAGGCCGGCGATGCCGATTTCGTCGCCTGTGTCGCCGGCGATACCAACCACGTGGATTCGTTTCGCAAGACGCTTTCGACGTTCTCACGCTTCGCGCAGGACGCCGTGTACCCTTACGCATCGGGCGGGGCCAACGCGTCGTTTGCGCTGATCACCAGGAACTACATGAACGCCTACGGGGCGCGGCGGGAGGATTTCGCAAAAATCTGCGTTGCACAGCGCGACAACGCGATCGGTTTTCCATATGCGCTGATGAAAGCAAAGCTCACGCTCGACGACTATATGTCGGCGCGCGCTGTCTGCGATCCGATCCACCTGTACGACTGCGTGATGCCGTGCGCCGGGGCAGAAGCGTTTCTGGTCTGCCGCGAGGAGGCGGCGCGCTCCCTCGGACTTGCTAGCGTCCGCGTGCTTTCAACCATCGAGCGCCACAATGCGTTTGCCGATGATCCGATCCAAATTCGCGGCGGCTGGGCCCTCGACGTTGCGGAGTTCTGGGCCATGGCCGGGATCGGCCCGGGCGACGTCGATCTCCTGGAAACTTATGACGACTATCCGGTCATCGCGCTGATGCAGTTCGAGGACCTCGGCTTCTGCCAGAAGGGCGAAGGCCCGGAGTTCGTGCGCTCCCATACCCTGACCAACGACGGATCGTTTCCGCACAATACGTCCGGCGGCCAACTCTCTGTGGGCCAAGCCGGCGCGGCCGGCGGATACCTCGGCCTTGTCGAAGCGATACGGCAGCTCACCGGCCAACCGCTCGGCGGCGTTGTCCCGGATGCCCGCATCGCGGTCGTGTCAGGCTTCGGCATGATCAATTTCGATCGCGGCCTGGCGTCGGGCGCCGCTGCTTTGGCGAGGGCCGCGTGAGCAAGCCCTTGCCTCCGCCAAAGCGCAAAAATCCGCTCAGAAAAACGCCTGCGCCCCTCAGCCCGCAGGGCGTTCGCAGCCGGACGGGCCATGGCCTGACCGCCGCCGCCGCGCAAGGCCGCTTCGCCCTGCAGGTCTGCGCCGATTGCGGCGCGATCGTCTATCCACCGCGCGACGCCTGCCCGGTCTGCTTGTCCGCCCGGCTGCCCTTCCGGGACATCGACAACACCGGAACACTCATCGCGGAAACCACCGTGCGGGTCTCCACCGATTCCTATTTTCGCGAGCACCTGCCGTGGCGGGTCGGCACCGTGAAGCTCGACGCCGGGCCGGTGCTGGTGGCGCATCTCCATGAGGACGCCCGGGAGGGCGCGCGCGTGCGACTCGCGTTGAAGCTCGACAAAAGCGGCGCGCCGGTCATGCTCGCGTTGCCCGCGCAAGAGACCGACAACATGCAGGACGACCCACAGCTGCGTGAACTGACCTGCGACCCGAAATTTCGCCGCGTGCTGATCACGGACGGCCGCACCGCCGTCGGCCAGGCGATGGCCAAGGCTTTCTCTGACGCCGGCGCAGCCATTGTGTTCGTCGGTCTCGCCGATCAATGGAAGCCGTTTCCCGGAATGGATGCGCTGCGTGCGATCGAGCGCGTCGAGGTCGTGCCGCTCGACGTCACCGATACGGAATCCGTCGCCGAGCAAGCGCAGCAGAACGGCGGGCGCGTCGACATCGTGGTGAACACCGCCGAGTACATTCGTGCGGGTGGAATCGTCGACCGGCAGGGATTGACGGTCGCGCGCACCGAGATCGACGTGCGCTATCTTGGTCTCCTGCGCCTCGCCCAGGCGTTCGGTCCGGCCATGCGCGCGCGTGGCGGGGACGGCATCAACTCGGCGACCGCCTTTGTCAATTTGCTCTCGGTCTATGCCCTGATGAACTGGCCATCCTACGGGGCATATGCTGCGGTTGAGGCCGCCTGCCTCTCCGCGACACAGGCGATGCGCGCCGAACTGCGTCCCGGCGGCGTCAAAGTGGTGAACGTTTTCTTCGGCCCGCTCGAAACCGAATGGTTTGAGGCCGTACCCCCGCCCAAAGTCGCACCCGCCAGGTTGGCCAGCGCCGTCATCGATGCGCTACGGCAGGGCTTGGAAGACATGTTCGTCGGCGAAATCGCCCAGGACGTGCGCGCGCGACTTGCCGTCAACCCGAAGGCGTTGGAGCGGGAGCTCGCCGGATGACTGACCCGTTGGCGTTCGCACGCGCGATTGCGACGGGCGCTGTCCGCGTGATCGACCTCACCCAAACGCTCGCGCCTGATTTTCCGACCATTGCGCTGCCGCCGGAGTTCGGGCAATGCGCGCCGTTCCGGCTGGAGGAAATATCGCGCTACGATACGCGTGGTCCAGCCTGGTACTGGAACAACTTCAGCATGGGCGAGCACACCGGCACGCATTTCGACGCGCCGATCCACTGGGTCTCGGGCAAGGATCTCCCCAACAATGCGGTCGACACCATCGACCCGGCGAAGTTTATCGCGCCGGCCGCCGTCATCGATTGCTCGACCGAAAGCGCGCGCGACGCCGACTTTGTGCTGACGGTCGCGTTCGTCGAGGCATGGGAAGCACGCCACGGCAAGATCGAACCCGGCAACTGGGTGTTGTTGCGAACGGACTGGTCAAAAAAGCCGCCGAACGCCTATGCCGGCATGCGGGAGGATGGCGCGCACACGCCCGGTCCCAGTCCAGAAGTGGTCAAGTGGCTGGTGGAGCAGCGCGACGTGCGCGGCTTCGGCACCGAGACGATCGGCACCGACGCCGGTCAGGCGCACCATTTCAACCCGCCCTACCCGGCGCACTTCTACATGCACGGCAAAGGGCGCTTCGGCTTGCAATGCCTGACCAACCTCGATCTGCTGCCGCCTAAAGGCGCGGTCATCGTGGCGGCGCCGCTCAAGATCAAGCAAGGGTCGGGTAGCCCGCTCCGCGTGCTCGCGCTCGTTCCGGGGACCGCATCGTGAGCGAGCGCAATGTCGCGATTGTCACCGGCGGTTCAGCCGGTATCGGCGCCGAGATTTGCCGCCGCATGATCGCGCAAGGCTATGAGGTAATTTCGCTTGCCCTGCAGCGCCCCGCCCGGTCGGACAAGCACCTGCATGCAATCGAGGTCGATCTCACCGATGCAACCGCGACCGCGCAGGTGGCGGCCGACGTGGCATCCCGCTTTGGGGTCACGCATGTCGTGCATAACGCGGGCGCCATTCGTCCCGCGTTGCTGGGGGACGTCAAGGCCGAGGATCTCAACGCGCTCACGCAGCTTCACCTCGGGGCCGCGCTCGCGCTCGTGCAGTCCGTTTTGCCAGGGATGAAGGCAAACGGATTCGGGCGCATCGTTTTGATGTCGTCACGCGGTGCGCTCGGCCTGCAGACGCGGTCGGCCTATTCGGCCACCAAAGCCGGAATGATCGGCCTCGGGCGCACCTGGGCTTTGGAGCTCGCGCCGCATGGAATCACCGTGAACATGGTTGCGCCGGGGCCGATCGGCGGCACCGAGATGTTCCACGAGATCGTTCCAGCCGGCAGCGAGCGGGAACGTGCGCTTGCGCAATCAATTCCGGTGCGCCGCGTCGGGACGCCCGCGGACGTGGCCAACGCAGTGATGTTCTTTGCCGCGCGCGAGTCCGGCTTTGTGACCGGGCAGGTGCTCTACGTGTGCGGCGGCGCGAGCGTCGGCACACTTGTTGTTTGACCGGCGTTGTCGTCGCGGCCGCCTCGATTGAGCTCAGCACGCGTCGATTGCCTCTCAGGTCGCGGCCGACTTGCGGTACCAGTCGACGATCTCAGCTCCCCTGGCGAACCAGACCTCGCGGCGCGAGCGGATGTGTTTCAGCGCCAGGTCGAAATATTTGCTGCGATGCGGGTGGCCAATCAGAAACGGGTGCAGGCAGATCGACATGACACGGCCGCTGCTTGCGCCGTCCTCGTAGAGCACATCGAACTGGTCGCAGATCATCTTGCCGAAGTCTTCCCCGGTTTTCTTGCCGTCGAGAAACGCCGGAATGTCGTTGAGCTCGATCGAGTACGGGATCGAGGTCATCTTTCCGCGCGCCACGCGCATCGGATAGGGCTGCTCGTCATTGACCCAGTCGCCGACGTAGTCGATGCCGTTCTCGGCCAGGATGTCGAGCGTCCGGTGCGACTCGCTCAGCGCCGGGCCGAGCCACCCGCGCGGCCGGTGACCGGTGCCTTTGCTGATCGTCTCCACCACCTCGCGGATCAACGTGCGCTCCTCATCCTCCGGCTGCTTGTTGATGAGAATCGAGTTGTTGCGGCCGTGCCCCATCCACTCCCAGCCGAGCTGATTGGCAGCCTCGATGATGCGGGGATATTTGATGCAGACGTCGGCGTTGAGCGCCACCGTCCCCTTGACGCCGTGTTTTTCCATGACATCCATCATGCGCCAGATGCCAACACGTACGCCGTAATCGCGCCAGGAGTAGTTCAATACGTCAGGCACAAGTCCCACGGTAGCGGCGGTCACCGAGGTCGACGGGCGGTCGAACAGGAAATGCTCAATGTTAGGGATGACCCAGACGGCGACGCGCGCACCGTCCGGCCAGCGCAGTCGCGGTCTATCAACGATTGCGGAATAGTCGAAGCGGTCGTGCTCGGCAGGTGCGCTTCCCGACATTTGTCTGGTCCTTCAAGTCTGCGACTGATTGTGTCCGATCCTGCGCAAATACGCCTGCGCCTCTTCCAGCGCGACGACGTCGGCATATTTGGCCTGGAGATCAAACAGGCTTTGTTCGTGCGCGGCGGTTGAGCGGTCGCCAACCGCCTCGCGGACGACGATCGGCCGGAAACCGTTCTGAATCGCGTCGACCGCGGTCGCGCGGACACAGCCGCTGGTCGTGCAGCCCGCAATGATCAATGTATCGATGCGGCGGCTGTTGAGACGCGGCACCAAGTCGGTGCCGAAAAAGCACGAGGCGTATTTCTTCAGCAGCAGGCTGTCACCCTTGGCAAAGGTCAGCCGCGGGTCGATCTCGTGCCCGTCGGTGTCGGCCCGCAGTGTGACGCTGCCTCTCTGCTTGAGCGCCCAGATGCCGGCGTCGCGCAGATCGACGTCGTCATAACGGACGGTCGAGAAGATGACCGGAATGGCGCGCTCATGCGCTGCTTCAAGCAGCGATTGGGTGGCCACGATCTGACTGTCGAGGTTGGCGCCCAGCATCCGTGTCGGGTCGGTGAAGGCTTTGACCAGGTCGACGACCAAGACGGCCGGTCGCTCGCCAAATCCCATGGTCAAGCCAAAGCCGCGTTCCTGAAAGAATTGGATATCGCTCTTGGTCGTCACAGGGCCCTCGTCAATTAATGCGAGTGCACGGCATCGACACGCAAGCTCGAGCAGGTGCCTCTGCCGATCGCTCGACGCTACGACAACTTTGGCAGCAGCTCGGCGAACACGTCAGGTTGATAGCCGGTCGCCTTGAACAGGTGATCGCGCGACTCCCCGACCATCGCTTTCAGCCGGGTCATATCGAGGCCGATCACCTTGCCGGCGTACTTGCGTATGCGGCCGCCGATAATGACGGTGTCCACGTTGCTGCGCTCGGCCGCCTGCACAACCGTCCCGATTGCGTTGTTCGACGGGTAGAGGTTGATGTCGTCTGCCCTGATCACCAGAAGGTCGGCTTCCTTCCCCGGCGTCAGCGAGCCGATCTTGTCATCGAGCCCCGCGCAGTGCGCACCGCCCATGGTGGCGCAATAGAGCACGTCCCTCACCATGAGCGGTTTGGGTGGAGCCTGGTCACCGGAGAATCTGCGGTTTTGCGCCATAGCCCGCTGTACATAGAACGCCACGCGCATCTCCATAAACATATCACCGCCGTACGACGTTTCGTTGTCGACGCTCAGTCCCGGCTTGATACCGTGGTCCCAGGCGTGCTGCAGCGCGCAGACACCTTCCCCCAGCGCATATTGCGCGTCCGAGCGCGGGCACACGTTAATGTTGGCGCCGGTATCAACGAAAATCTGCCACGTCTTCTCGGGCAATGCGCCGCAATGATTGAACGTGTTGTCCGGACCGACCAGCTTGTCCTGAACCAACGGGTCAAGCAGCGCGGCCATCTGCGGACCCTGAAACTCGGTGGTGACGCGCAGCCCGAGCTTGCGCGCGACTGCCCAGTTGTCGCGGTTGGGGCCTGAGAACATGCGCAGGGTGACGAGTTGATCGGTCGAGGAGAAATATTTCCTCTGCAATCGCTCGAGATCTTGCGGCCACTGATGGGCCCAATCGCCTGCATTGGGCGGGCCGGACGCATGGACGGCGCGAACACCACCGTCGATCAGCGCCTCGACCGCCGCGTCGGAATGGTCGGCGCTGCGCGAGTTGTGCGAATTGTCGATCACGCACGTTATGCCGGCGTCGATGCAGCCGACCGCCGTCAGATAGTGAGCGATGTAGTGGTCTTGCGGCCGGTACGCTTTCGCAAACGACAGGTGGGTCGCGTTGCTATAGTCGGCGAGCGTCGGCGAGTTTGGATTGATGCGGCGAAGCTGCGCTTCCCAGGAATGGCGATGACAATCGACAAAGCCCGGCACGATGATCGTGTTCTGCGCGTCGATCACCTGCGCACCCGCGGCATCGAGCGAGGGAGCAATGGCGGCGATTTTCTTGCCCTCGATCAGAAGGTCACCGCGCGCGAGATCCCCGACCTTGTCGTCCATGCTCACGATGGTGCCGCCCTTAAGCAGGATCCGATTGTTCGGATCGATCGGACCCTCGTGCCCGAACCGGCTCGAGTCCTGTGCGACCGCCGTGTCGGACAGGACGGCAGCCGCCCCCGCGGCGAAGGTGGCTCCCGCCTTTAAGGCGGTACGCCGCGTCACGCGCGCGTCGCTCTCCATGGCATCCTCCGGGATGTTTTTGTTGGCTGCGACAAGCCTATCGTAGCGACGACCGGTCGGTAAGGGAGGCAGGCGCAACGCTGCGTGTCTGGAGAACGCGCGGCTCTATACTGCCAATTGCGTGGCCAACCCCGCGATCGACCCGCTCCCGCAGGCCGAATCGCGCCCAGCTCAGCCGAAGAGGCGCTGATGCGGGAGTTCGGCCCGCAGCGTGGCGTAGCGGCGCAAGGAGCGCCGGCTCTCAGAGCAATGCAAGCGAGATAGCCACCCCCGAGACAAAGACAGCAATCACGAGCGTCAGGTCATCCTGATCGAAGGCAATAATCCACTTCATGGCCCCCACCCCGCCTTCGGATATCCGAAGGACAGTTGCCAATACCACCCACCGCATCTTTATGGATAAGCTTTCAGCACGCCAACTGCGCGCTCACGCGCACGCAACGTCGCAACTCTCAGCGTCAGTCCCTCGGGATCAATGTGTCTGATTCTGAGTTCGACGCAAAATGTTGATGGAACTTTTCCACGCGGGAATCGCGCCGCAGCCGCGCGGACCGAATCAGTCAATGCGACGATCGAGGCCCTCGTTAAAGCGCTTGCCAAGGCTTACAATATGCTGGTTCAGGCCATTTAGGCCGCGTTAAGCCCGGCAGAAACTTGCGTGTAAGAATATGTTGGCGTCGCAATGAGCGTGGAAGTCGAACAACCGCGGATTGCTTACCAGCCGCTAGGCCTGCTTGCGGAACTCACGCATCGTTGTCCGCTTGGCTGCCCCTATTGTTCCAACCCGCTCGATCTCGATCAGCGCACCAGCGAGCTTGACGCGGCCGTTTGGGCGCGCGTCTTTCGCGAGGCGGCAGCGCTCGGCGTCCTACAGATCCACCTCTCCGGCGGCGAACCCGGAGCGCGCCGCGATCTGGTGGAGATCACGGCGGCAGCCCGTGCGGCCGGCCTTTACAGCAACCTCATCACATCCGGCGTCGGTATAACGGCGCCCACGCTCGGCAAGCTCGTCGAAGCAGGCCTCGACCACGTTCAAATCTCCATCCAGGACAGCGGCGCCGATTCTGCGGATACGATTGCCGGGTACCAGGGCGCCTTCACACGCAAGAATGCGCTTGCCAATGAGGTGGTTCGACTTGGTCTTCCTCTGACCGTCAATGTGGTGGTGCACCGCGCCAACATTGAACGCATCCCTGCGATGGTCGATTTGGCCCTGAGCCTCGGAGCGAGCCGGATCGAAATCGCGCACGTGCAATATTATGGGTGGGCGCTCAAGAACCGCGCCTCACTCATGCCGGAGCGCGAGCAGGTCGCGCGCGCGGCCACGCAGGTGGAGAAACTGCGCCGCCTGCACCATGGCCGCATCGTGATCGACGCGGTGGTGCCCGACTACTACGCTCGCTATCCCAAACCCTGCGTTGGCGGCTGGGGGAGACGGTCACTCAACGTCAATCCGTCCGGCAAGGTGTTGCCCTGCCACGCCGCCGAGACCATCCCAGGCCTCGAATTCTGGAACGTGAAGCAGCACGCGCTTGCCGAGATCTGGGAGAACTCACCGGCGTTTCGCGCGTTTCGCGGCGTGGATTGGATGGGTGAACCATGCGCGAGCTGCCCGCGGCGGGACATCGATTTCGGCGGCTGCCGATGCCAGGCGTTCGCGCTAACCGGCGATGCAACGGCGACCGACCCGGTCTGCCACCTTTCGCCCAACCACGAGATCGTAGCGAGCCTCGCCCGGGGCGAAGCCAACGTGCCGTATGTCTATCGCCGTTTAGCCGGCGCGGCCGCCGAACCGATTGCCGAGATCACGACCCGTTGAGCCCGATCGGCCCATCAAGCGTTGCGCCACAACCGGCACGCGACTATAATTTCAGCCTGAATAAGAACAGGAGGAAAAGTCATGGCATGGACGACTCCGACGTTGGTCGAAATCTGCATCGGTCTTGAAATCAACGGCTATCTGCCGGCCGAATTCTAATCCTCCGGGGCGCTGGCCCTATTCAGCCTAATGCCCGCCCGCGCGGCGGGCGGTTGGCTTTGCCCCACACGCCGAATGGTCACGGTATACCGGCCGAACCCGCCGGCAGCGCGAGCCTTTGCGCTATTCGAGCGAGCCGACCTTCCTTGAGGCAGGCGAGTTCCTGATACAGACGACTTTCACGCGCTCATCTTGCCCGATCTCCTGTCCGATCGAGGTTTCGGCGAGATAGGCTTGGCCGTGCATGACACAGGTGACGGGATTTCCGAATTGCTCCGGCACGAACATCGTGTGGACCGCGTTGGATTGACTGCAAGCCGCAAGGTCAGGGGTCACGGCGAGCGAGCAAACGAGAATCAGGGCTGTCAGCACCAATAAGCTCCCATGAACGCGTGAAGGACGCGCCCCCCCGAGACCCTTGGTATGGTCGTTCGCGCGACCAGCCCGTTATTGCCGCAGCATTAAGCAAGAGCCGGGCCACGCGGGCGTGGCGGACCCGGCACCTGCGCTGCTTAATGCGGAAAACGCTTTAAACTTCAACGCTGTGGGGAACACCGCCGCAGCACATTCAGGCCGCATCTCGAGCGCGGACCGCGGTCGAATCAACAACTCTACATATAATGTGATGAGTCATTAGTCACTGTAATGGGACTTGATCCTGTGCATCAGCCACGACCACGCCTCAGCCTCGGCGGGCCCTGCGGTCTTTTGCACAGCGCTTTCGAGATACGCGATCTCCCGCTCGACCTTGCCGCGTGGAAGGAAATCGAGGCGGCTGGCCAGGATCGCGGCCTCAATCACGGCGGATTGGGCGCGGTTGAAACCTGCGAACGGCGCGTGGGACGCGCTCCGGACGGTCCGGCAGTGAAAGCGCGGCCGCTGATCGTCCTCCTCAACGCGCACCACCGCCAGTTCGGCATGCGCCAACGCACCCGCAAGGCGCGGGACCGGCACCTCGGCGGCGGCCGTTGTGGGCCATAGCTCGCGTCCGGTCAGGCATCCGGCGAACACCCGCACGTCGTCCGTGTAGTTTGCGACCGCGAACGGCACGGCTCGCAAATTGTCGAGCGTTGTCGAGGGGCGAAACGGCGCGATGATCCAGCCCTCGCCGTCCGCGATAATACCGATCGGGGCGATGTGCACGCGACCCGTACGATCGGCGGTCGTGACAATCGTCTCGCGGATTATCGGCATCGCATCAATCTTCTTGTCGCGGCACGATCGTTCCCGGAAAGCCGCTACCCGCGTTTTCGAAGCATGCTCTAATCTTTGGACTTGGTCCCGCGCAGCGTGTGGCCGGCCTTGCGCAAACGCGTGAGGTCTTCGACTAACCGGTCCGCCCCGCATCCCCAGTTAAGCGGCTCGTCTTGGGTATAACGCTTGCCGAGTTGCCAGGCGATTTCGGCCTTGATGAGCTCGGCGCCAAGATAGAACGCATGCGCCGCATCGCCTTCCAAGGTCAGCTTCGGAAACAACGAAAAGGCGTCCTGTGACATGTAATGGCCGTCGCGATTGTAGACGTGAATTCCATCCTCGGTCGTTTCGATCCGGAAGTTGGCGTCTTTCACCTCCGCTGCGAGCTCCCGAATGTCCTGCGCCGAATTCGGAAACGGCGAGCGATCGTGCAGTTGTACCAGCGCGCCTCCATAATCCGTCGGCAGGCTCTGGTCCTCGCGCGCCGCATACATCATCCGGCGGGCAGCATCATGTTCCTGAATCGTGCGCCGGGTATGCGGGCTGACCTGCACCACCAGCAGGTTGCGGATGTGAAGCTCCGAGCAGATTCCCGTGAGCACCGCGGTCACCCCCCCGGAATCGGCGTCGGTCAGCTCGGTCAAGTTGCCGGTGCCCATCAGCAGTTCGGCGTGCGGCAGTCTGCTGCGCAGCTCGGCGTAGCGCGACAGGGAGGCCATGAAACCGAAATGGATTGGATCAAGAACGGGGTCGAGCACGGCGACGATGCCTCGCTTATCGGCTGCCTCGGCGGCCCGCAGCAGCGATGACAGATCGCCGTGCGGTGCGGGAATGAGTATCGGCGTCACTCCGCTGTCGGCTGCGACATCGAGCGTGTGCTCGGTCAGGCTCAGCAGAAAATTCGCGCCCGCGCGGGCAGCCCGTTGCAGTTCGCTCGCGTCAGCAGAATCGACGCTCACCGCAAAGCCGGCGCCGGTAAGCTCCCGTACCGCGTCCTCAAGGTGCGGAAACGGGGTGTCGGGTAGGCAGCCGAGGTCGATCACATCGGCGCCGGCCTCGCGCATCGACCTGGCCCGGGCAAGAATTGCATCAACCTCAAGCGAGGGCGCATCGATAATCTCGGCAAAGATCCGCATATCGTAGCGCGACAAATCCGGCTCACGGCCGCCCTTGCCGAAATAGGCCGGCAAGTCCTTGAGCTCGTCGGGGCCGCGCTCGAACGGCACGCCGAACTCCGCCGCAAGACGATCGAGATCCGCGCGGCAGCGTCCGGGCACGAGCACTCGGGTTGCGTTCAACGGACGCGGTAGACGGCGCGCGATGATCTGCTGCGTCATCAGAGCAGCAACTTTCACGCCGACATCGAATATCGACCACTCGAACGACGTGTCACCTAGGCCGGTGAGGAGCTTCTCGAGCCGATGGCAGGCGAGATGGCCGGTCAGAAGGAGGATGCGCTCGCGCTCAGCCATAACTAGTGCCCCGCTTCCGAAGTTCGTGATACATCGCCGGCCTCCCCTGACACGAACTTCGGAAGCAAAGGAGCACTAGCAAGTATATGATGCTAGTGCCGCTTTCGATTTGAAGTTCCTAAACAAGCTTGCCGCTACGGCTGTAGAAACTTCAAATCGGCGGCACTAGTGAGCTCGCGCTTGCGCCGCGCCAGAGCCCGCTCGAGCTCGACCAGCGTTTCAACGACCTGCGTTGCTTCGAACGATTTCAGCCGCTCGGTATTGTCGAGATCGATGCGACGCGGGAACACTTTGACCATGCCCTTGGGGGCCTCGGTCTCGAGCTCGGGGGCCGTGTCGCAAGCAAACACAATCACCGGAACGCGGCACTTGCCGGCCTGCGCAAACACGTTGGTCGCCAGATTGTCGGAGATTCCATAGACGCACTTGGCGACCGTGTTGGACGTCGCGGGCGCGACCACAAGCGTATGATAGACGTTGTAGTAGAAGTTTCCGACCGGCGGCGCGCTGGCGGCGGTGTCGCGAAAGATGCGCGCCGATTTCGGCAGCGTCAATTCCTGCTTGTACATGCGCACCACTTCGGCGGCGGCCCGCGTGACGAACAGATCGACCTCTTCGAGGGCTTGGATCATGGCGAGACATTCCTTGAAGAAATGCCCCGATCCGGTGAGCGCCCAACCCCAGCGCGGCGTTTTGACTTTGGCCATCGGAGCCGAATCTAACTCCCTTAGCCGGCGCTAACGCAAGGCAATGCGGCTGCCGACGATGCCGCCGTTGAAAGCGGCGGTCGGCCGCTGAGCCGGCCCCGCGATCGCCGCTTCGACCGCGGTGGGGCGCAGGAAGGAGGCAAACGATCGATCGACGATGCCCCGGGCGACAAGATCTTCGATTTGAATCGGCCCAGGCGGGGGGTCCACGTGCTTGATCAGCAACACGCGTTGTGCACCGAGCCGGCCCGCGAGCCACGCCGCTAGCCCGTCGCTGGTGACCTCCCAGGAGCGGGGAATGTCGCTGCGGCTCAGCACCATCTCGGTCGGCGACCAGACCGGCACGTTGCCAACTCGAAGCGCGCGGCGAATCGCTGTGATCGACGCGGCGGGTATGAATCGTGCGTCAAGCGCAGCCAGCGCGCGGCCATACTGGGCCATACCCAGCAGCGCCATGTGATGGGCCGCGTCATCGTCAAAGCCCATTCTCGGCTGCGCGGCCCGCACGGCCTCGGCGAACGGCCCGCCTCCGGGCACGAGCACGATATCGCCGGCGCTGCTCGCGATGGCTTCGAGCCACCCCGGCAAGTCGCTCGAGAATGCGTAGCTTCCGCCCAGTTTGACGACCGTGAGCCCGCGCCGCCCGCGCATTCACTCAGAGCCCGTAAAGCGGGTCTTCCCCGCGGCGGAAGGATAGAGTTGGTAAACCTTGGCAACTTCCGCCTGACGTTCGCGGGTGATCTCGACCCCGACCGCGCCCGGCCCGACCTCCAGCTTCTCGACCCGAACCGTCACGCTCGTAACGCGCGGATAGTCCAGCAGGCAGTCGGCGATCCGCTCCGCCAGCATCTCGACCAACGGGACGTGGCCCGACCCGACCACGATCCGGATCGTGTCCATAATGACGTCGTAGGACAAAACATCGCGCATGTCCGATGCCGGACGACCGAGCCGTGTTGCGGTGACGTCGACGTTGAAACGAACATTCTGCGGCTTGTCCTGTTCGTGGACATAAGCCCCGACCCGCACCGGCATCACAAAGTCACGCACAAAGATGCGATCGGTTGCTGCCTGTTCACGGCCCGGGCTCTCGAGATATGGATGCACCGCTGCGCGACGGTGATCGGTTTCATTGGAGCGGTGCTCGTTGCTCCGAATCCGATCGTCCTTCGGGATGAGTTCCCGAACCATCCTCACGCAACGCGGATCAAGGCGCGCCGCACGTTGATGTCCGGCGCACAACGCCCCGCGGAACCCAAGGAAGTCGGGCGCGAGCATCAATAATCGCGGGATGTCGGGCGGCTCCAGCGAACCGGCGAGGCCGGTCATCAGCCGGTGGCGCCGACAGCGATCCACGTACTCTTGAAGGCTGGCCATGCCGGCGTGATCGAGCAATCGGCCTGAGGCCTTGCGCGCCGTATCGAGCATCGCGCCGGCAAACCCGCATTCCGCGATCAGCGGCAGGAGCGACATGTCCGGCTCCCGATCGGCGAACATGACCGCGACGATGTTTGTGGCTCGCGTCGAAGCCGCCAGCGCGCGAACGCAATCCTTTCGCAGCGGTCCCGGCGCGAGACCCACCTTGACGTAGCCGACTCCGGTCTGCGCCAGGCCTTCGACCGCGGCCACTAGGGTATCGGGCTGCATCGGAAGGTCGCCCGCGACCGCGCTTACCGGTCGCCGGCCGGCGACCGCAGCGACCGCTTCGCGCACGGCATCGAGCGGAAGCGCCCGCAACGCGCCTTCGCTCGGATCCTTGAGGTCGATGATGTCGGCGCCATGCTCAAGCGCGATCTCGGCCTCTCCGGCCCCGTTCACGCTCGCGAGCATCAAGGTCATGGCCGCGCCCAATAAAAAGATTGCACGAGGGGAATTTATTGTGGCTCGCTGCTTGGCGATGTTCAACAGCGCGAATGCGACCAACATCGCTCGGCCGGTCGGCCTGGAGCGCACCGTCGCGTTGGAAATGCTGCGCCGCAATACAAGTTCCACCCTGCAGGTCCACGACCGGGCATTATCTCGACACAGAGCGGCCGTTCGATCGGACCGCTGTGCAATCGTGCCTGGAGCATCCCAATTGCTTCGCGTCGTCCTGGTCGCCGTCGTTCTAACCGCAGGGGTCTTGGCCGCAAAAGCGACGGATCCGATCGACTTCAAGATCGGCTACCTGCGCGCCCCCAAGCCGCGAACGGCGATCTCACTGGTGGAGGTGCCGCCTGAGAACAATGGGCTGGCCGGCGCTCAAGCGGCGATCGCCGACAACAACACGACCGGTCAGTTCCTCGGCCAGCGTTTCTCGCTCGAGGACGTCAAGCTCAAGGATGGCGATAACCCTGCTGGCGCCGTCGCCGCCATGGCCGATCGCGGCATCTCGATCGTGCTCGCCGATCTCCCCGCCGACGCATTGCTGCAAGCCGCCGACGCCGGGCGGGCACGCGGCATGCTCCTCTTCAACGTCGGTGCGAGCGACGAACGGCTGCGCGAGAACGATTGCCGCCCCAATGTCATCCATACGGCTCCGTCACGGGCGATGTTGGCCGATGCGCTAGCGCAATATCTCGTGTGGAAGCAGTGGCGGCGATGGTTCCTGGTCGTCGGCTCCCACGAGGCGGACAAGCTGTTCGCCGAAGCGATCCGGCGGGCCGCCCGCCGCTTTGGCGCGAAGATCGTGGAGGAGCGCGTGTTCGAGGATACCGGCGGCTCACGGCGATCGGACTCCGGTGTCGTCCAGGTCCAGCGGCAACTCCCGGTATTCACCCAACAGGCCCCGGCCTACGATGTGCTCGTCGCTGCCGATGAAAGCGAGGTGTTTGCGGGCTACCTGCCGTACCGAACCTGGGATCCGCGGCCGGTCGCGGGATCGGCCGGCTTGGTGCCGACAAGTTGGGACGCGTCGAACGATCAGTGGGGTGCAACCCAGATGCAGGATCGCTTCATCAAGCAATTCGCCCGGCGCATGACCGCCCTCGACATGCAGGCGTGGACAGCGGTGCGCATGATCGGCGAGAGCGCCACGCGAGCGGGGGTTAACAGCCCAAAGGCGATGCTCGATTTCATCAAGGGGCCGGACTTCGCCCTGGCCGCGTTCAAGGGTCAGAAGTTGACCGTGCGGGATTGGAACCTGCAACTGCGACAGCCGATCCTGCTGACGGATGGAAAGACGATCGTGTCCGTTTCCCCGCAAGAAGGGTTTCTGCATCAGTTTTCGGAGCTGGATACGCTCGGCTTCGATCGTGGAGAGAGCAAATGCAAGCTGAACTGAGCGTCGGGCCGAAAAATGATGCGAGCGCGCAATAGCCTGTTTGGCATGGCCCTCGCGATTGCGCTCGGTAGTCCGGCCGGCGCATTCACGGCCTATGTGTCGAACGAGAAGGGCAACACGATCACGGTGGTGGATACGGACAAGCTGCAAGTGGTGAACACCATCAAGGTCGGTCAACGGCCGCGCGGCATTGAATTGACCAAGGACGGCAAGTTCGTCCTCGTCGCGGTGGGCGACGACGACAGGATCGAAATGGTCGACGTCAAGTCCGGTGAGATTGTTGCAATATTGCCGTCGGGGCCGGATCCCGAGCTGTTCACGCAAGATCCGGCCGGCAAGACCCTTTACGTCGCGAACGAGAACAACAACACCGTGACGATCGTCGACATGGAAAAGCGCTCACCGCTCGCGGAGGTGCAGGTCGGCGTGGAGCCGGAAGGGATGGGAATCAGCCCGGATGGCAAGACCCTGGTCGCAACCTCCGAGACGACCAACATGGCGCATTTCATCGACGTCGATACGCGCCGGACCGTTGCCAATGTCCTGGTCGATGCGCGCCCGCGGTTCGCCGAGTTCAAGCGCGACGGGTCCGAACTTTGGGTCTCCTCCGAGGTCGGCGGGACAGTCAGCGTCATCGATCCCGCGAAGCATGTCGTCATCAAGAAAATTACGTTCGCCATTCCGGGACTGCGCAGCGAGGCCATCCAACCGGTCGGAATCAATATCACCAAGGACGGAAAAACCGCTTTTGTGGCGCTGGGCCCGGCCAACCGCGTGGCGGTCATTGACGCGGCGACGCACGAGGTGAAGAAATACCTCTTGGTCGGCCAACGCGTGTGGCACATGGCGTTTACACCGGACGAGCGCTACCTCCTGACCACGAATGGTGTGTCCAACGATATCTCGGTCATCGACGTCGCAAATCTCAAGGTGATCAAGTCAATTCAGGTCGGGGAGCTGCCATGGGGTGTAGCGATTTCACAGCACTAATGGCCGCGCCGAGGATCGCGCCAACATGATGCACGGTACCGCGCCCGCGCCGTCAGTGGCGCTTGCCGTTGAGGGCGTCAGCTATGCCTACGGGACGCGCCAGGCGCTCGCCAACGTGACCTTCTCCATTGCCCCGGCGACTTTCGCGGTTCTGTTGGGACTCAATGGCGCGGGCAAGACCACGCTGTTCTCGCTGATCACGCGCCTCTATGGCACCCAAAGCGGTCAAATCCGCATCCTGGGCCACGACGTGGCGCAAACGCCCGGCGACGCGCTGCGTCTGATCGGCGTCGTATTTCAGTCGCGCACGCTCGATCTCGATCTCTCGGTGATGCAGAACCTGATTTACCACGCGGCGCTGCACGGCATCGGCCGCCGCGAGGCGCGCAAGCGCGCGGGCGAGATGCTGCATCAGATCGACCTTGCCGATCGAGCGCACGACAAGGTGCGCAATCTCTCCGGTGGCCAGATGCGTCGCGTTGAGATTGCGCGGGCGCTGCTGCACCGGCCGCGCCTGCTGGTGCTCGATGAACCGACTGTGGGCCTCGACGTTCAGTCGCGGGCTGCCATCCTGGATCAGGTGCGCCGGCTGGTGACGCGCGAAGGGGTCTGTGTTCTGTGGGCAACGCACCTTATTGACGAGGTTTCCGCCGACGATGACGTCATCGTCCTGCATCATGGACACGTTCTGGCCCGCGGTCCGGTCGCGCGCGTCGTGTCGGATTCAGACGCAACAGATATCCGGGGGGCCTTTGCGAGGCTCGCCAATATCAGCACGCCCGACGCGCCGGAGGAGGCCGCATGACCACGGTCGTTGTTTCCGGGGTCGAAGTGCGGTTCTCCCCGCTGCAATATGCCATTTGCCTCAAAGGTATCGTCTGGCGGGAGGGGCTACGCTTCCTGCATCAGCGCGAGCGTTTCATCTCCGCGCTGGTGCGACCGCTGGTCTGGTTGTTCATCTTCGCCGCGGGATTTCGGCAAGTCCTGGGCGTGTCAATCATTCCGCCTTACGACACCTATGTCCTCTATGAGGTCTACATCACGCCCGGCTTGGTCGCCATGATCCAGCTCTTCAACGGGATGCAGTCGTCGTTGTCCATGGTCTACGACCGCGAGATGGGCAACATGCGCACATTGCTGGTGAGCCCATTCCCCCGCTGGTATCTGCTCTCGTCGAAACTCATCGCCGGCACCGCCGTTTCGCTGCTGCAGGTCTACGCTTTTCTTTTGATCGCGTGGTTTTGGGAGATCCAGCCGCCGCCGATCGGCTACCTGACCGTTCTGCCCGCGCTCGTTCTCACCGGCTTGATGCTGGGCGCGCTCGGCATGCTGATCTCCTCCGTCGTCACGCAACTTGAAAATTTTGCCGGCGTGATGAACTTCGTGATCTTTCCGATGTTCTTCGCATCATCGGCGCTCTATCCATTGTGGCGGGTCCAGGAAGGAAGCCCCGTGCTCTACTACGTCTGCCAGGCCAACCCTTTCACGCACGCAACGGAGCTCATTCGCTTCGCGCTCTATGGGCAGGTCAATTGGGTTTCGCTGGCGGTGGTTTGCGCTTGCACGGCGGTGTTCATGATCGGCGCCATCCTGGCCTATGATCCGTCGCGCGGCCTGTTGGCGCGTCGCGGCGACCGCGGAGGCGGCGCTTGAAAAGCATAGTACCATTGGTGGTCTTGATTTTGCTGCTCGGGCGAGCCGGCTCGGCTTCGGCGGCTGATCCTCGCTATCCGGATTGGCCTTGCAACCAGATCAAGGTGCCGGAACTTTCGGTGGCCGCGGTTTGGGCGGGCCCACCGATCGACGATGTCGGCGACCGCTGGGAGCAGGATCCGCAGATCAAGGACTTGGTCGTCCGCCTCGCGGCCCGTCGCACGTCCCTCGACGATGCAGAAAAGGCCGTTGGCGATTTTCTCAGCGCTAATGCGGCGGATAAGTTGACGAAGGCAAAGCTGCTGTTTGCCGGCCTGTTTGCCACGCTCAATCGCGAACGCAGCGTCGTCATGGACGGAATCGAACGCTTTGCGCAGCGACGACAGCAGATTGCAGACAGAATCAAGACCGAGGCGCGCCAGATGCGCGAGCTGCAGGACACGCCCAACCGCGACGAGACGAAAGTCGATGATCTGACCAACAGGATCGATTGGGACACCCGTGTTTTCGAAGATCAGCGAAAAACGATCGGCTACGTCTGCGAGGTTCCGACCATCATCGAGCGGCGCCTGGGGACACTTGCACGCGCAATCCAGCAATCGATTGAGTGAGGTATATTCGTCGCGCGATCACTCATTCGGCCGCGGCACGGGTTGTGCCTCTTGCAACGGAAGCCCGGCCTCGCTCCATCCGTCGGTGCCGTCCGGGTACCAGATGACGTTGGTATAGCCGATCGAGCGCGCGCGCTTGGCAGCGTTCCAAGACATCCAACAGTCCCTCAGACAAAAGATCACCACCGGCTTGGCAGGGTCCCCGCCGGTGACGCGCTGCAACCCGTCCTTGAAATAAGCGTGCATAATCGGCGCGAGTTCACCGTAGCCGGTGTCGGGAAGCCAAAGACTTCCAGGAATGCTCAAACGGGGCTTGTCCCGCCAAATGGTTCCGGCCGGCAGGTTCTGCGGCCGCGGCGGACGCGGCATGACATCGACAAACACGGCCGTGCCGCCTTTCCAGATCGCCTCGGCTTCGTCGGAAGACACGACGCGAGCCCCGGCAAGCGTCGCGGGCGTCGGGGCGCGGTAGTTTTCCAGACGATATGTATCAGGCTCGGCCGGCGCCGGTTCGCCCGCCCGCGCCATCATCCATCCGGACGCCAGCAGGCCCGCCAGAACACAGACGAGGAATCGCGACGTCATTTTTTCGCGAGCGTCGCCTCGGTGATGAGTTGATTGTTGTCGTCGAGCAATGGAACGCCATAGCTCAACAGCAGCCGGCTTAGATCCGTTTGATTCTCTTCGATCAGGCGGTTCAGCACGCGCTTCCAGTCCTGATCCGCAAAGCGCACGCCCATACCGGTGCGAAAGTCCAGCCGCGGGCCGCCCTTCTCCTTGGTCAGCGGCACGACCGTCGTCGGGGAACTGGCCTGCTTGGCGTAGTAGCCCGCCATCGGCCCCCACAGAATCCCGGCGTCGATCTCGCCATCGGCCAGATCCTTCATCATCGCGGCCGCGGACGAGTCGATCCGAGTGTCGATCACCAGCGGATAAGGCTTGGCCTTCACCATCAATCCGTTGGTCACCATGAGGTCGCTTGGCGGCGTGCGGGCAACGATGCCGATGCGCCTTGATTTGAGCCGGTCGTCGCTCAGATTGTCCACCCCATCAAGGCCGCTGCCGGTCTTGAAGACCAGCGCATAGACCGTGCGGTAGTAGGGATTTGTCACCTGGACCAGGTCATAGCCCTGCGGCACCCCCATGATCACGTCGCACTTGTAGGCGCCGAGCGTGTTGCGCACGAACCCGGGCGAGCCCGGATACCACGCGTAGGCCAAGCCTTTTCCAAGCTTTCCGGCAAACAGCGCCGCGATCTTGTTTTCAAAGCCAGTGCCGTCCTCGGCAGAGAACGGCATGTTGCGCGGATCGGCGCAGGCGCGGAACACGTTGGGGTCGATCAGCTCGATCGACAGGTTGCCCGCTTCGGGGTTTTGCGCCACCGCGACCGTGCTCCCGAGCACCATCGCTCCGGAGCCGAGGACCGCCGCGATCAACCAAGCAGCCGATGAGTCCATCTAGTGCCCCGTTTCCGAAGTTCGTCATACATCGCGGCACCCCCTGACACGAACTTCGCAAACGAAGGGGCACTAGCAAGTATTTGATACTAGTGCCGCTCATCGATTTGAAGTTCCTGTACGAGCTTGTGGCAGGTGATGCAGGAACTTCAAATCGGCGGCACTAGTGTCCGATGCAGCTCGTTTCGGCCTTGTCGGCCGCCGCTGGCTTGTCTTCGTGCTTTGCCGGCCGCCCGCGCGGGATCGCATCGTTCGCGCGGGCGCGCAAATAGACGTAGATGTCGTCGATATAGCACATGACATTCGGGTTGGCGCCGAACGCCGGCATGACGTTTTGCTGCGCAGTGTTGACGTTCTGCCGGCCGCTCGCGACAAGGCCGAGGTAGTCGCTGTAGTTCATCGTCTTCAGCGAATCGGCCAATGCCGGCGCATAACTCGATCCCTCGCCATCGGGACCGTGACAAACGTGGCAGGAGGAATGATAACGCCGGAAGCCGGAATAAGTGTACCAGTCGACGGTTCCATCGGCGCTGACCTTGTAGGTCGGATCGCCTGCCTTGTCGAAATACTTGCCGTCCTCATCCTTGACGGCTGTCGGGTCTCCCGAACCATCTGCCAGCGCGACCCCAACCACGCATACGGCGGCGGCGACGACGATCGCGGCCACAGACCTCTTGCCCACGCGACGATCCTCAGCTGATGTTTCTTTCAATGTCCAAAGCACGAGCGGCGCGTCGCTCGTAAGCGACGCGCCGGGCCTCGTTGGGCCACCTGATGCTCAGGACCTAGGGCAGCGCAAACACGGTGAGCTGGCCGCCGAGCGAAGTGTAGTTCTTCAACGCGGCATAGCCACCGACCGCGCCAAGGCCATCCGTTGGCTTGGTCAAACCCGCTGCAAGGCCGATGCCCGCCCAGCCGCCGACCCCGGACAGGATGGCGATGTATTGCTTGCCGCCATGCTCGTAGGTCGTCACGTTGCCGATGATTCCGGACGGGGTCTTGAACTTGTAGAGCTCCTTGCCGGTCTTGGCGTCCACGGCCTTGAGATAACCTTCAAGCGTTCCGTAGAACACCACGCCACCGGCGGTCGCCAACGCCCCGGACCAAACCGAGAATTGCTCCGGATCGGACCAGACGATCTTGCCGGTCTTGGCGTCCCAGGCGATCATGTTGCCCATGTTGCTTTGGCC
>DATIPA010000055.1:0-5944 GCA_035472475.1 Xanthobacteraceae bacterium
AGCCCAGGTATCTTCCGGCGCCTCGATCACCCACGTGCTCAGGTTCTGCTTGTACTGGTAGGTGCACAAGTCCCAGATCCCGAACTCGTTGGTCGCGAAAAAGAACGAGAAGGCAGGCGTTGGCGCGGTGCTCCCGAGCCAGATGAAATGGTTGCGGCGCAGCTCGACCTGCGGCTGAAAATACTCCTTATAGCGCTCGCGGATCATGCTGTTGATTCCATCGGCCGCCACGATCAAGTCGACGTCCGCGAAGCGAGCGAGATCATCGATCTCGGTCGAGAATTGGAGCCGCACGCCGAGTTCAGCGCAGCGATCCTGCAGGATCATGAGCAGGCTGCGCCGCTCGGTGCCGCAGAAGCCGTGACCGGTCGAGCGCACGACGCTGTCGTGGAAATGGAAATCGATCTCGTCCCAGTATGAAAACTCTTTGGTGATGGCCGCGTAGGACTGCCGGTCGTAGTCCATCAGGTTGTCGAGCGTCTCGTCCGAGAACACGACGCCAAACCCGAACGTGTCGTCGCGCTGATTCCGCTCGTAGACGCTGATGTCGTAATCGGGATGGCGCTTCTTCATCAGCAGGGCGAAGTAAAGCCCGCCCGGCCCGCCTCCGATGATAGCGATTTTCATGTCGCGGCCTCTCTGATCCGCACGTTGGCCCCGCGGCTACCGAGGCTCCGCGCTCGGCGGACCGAATAGCGTAAAGTAAGACGTATTTTGCAATGTACTTTGCAACAGTCAAGGCGCCCTGCCCGATTGAATATCGACAGGCCAAAGGCTATCCACGAGGTTCATTGGGAACCGAAAGGAATCGCATGCCCGCCCGCAGCACCGCCGGCAAACCCCGTCAACGGGCCAAATACCCGGACCCGCCGCTCGGCCGCAGCGAGCGCGAGCGCTCATTCCTGGAGTTCGAGCAGGCACTGATTTGCGCGTCAGAGGCGTTCTACCGTTTCGCCGGCATCATCCTCGGCGCCGAAGGCAAGGCCGCCAATCTGACCGGGCACGAAAACGTCATCCTTCAGCAGCTGATGTACCTGCCAAAGCCACGTAGTGTCAGCGATTTAAGCCGGTTTACCAACCGTGACGACATCTCGAACATTCAGTACAGCTTGCGCAAGCTGGCGTCGGTCGGCTTGATCGAGAAGGTTCCGGGGACCGCCAACCGCGATACCCGTTATCGCCCGACGGCGGCCGGCCGCGCGCTGACCGAGGCGATGGTTAACCGCCGGCGTGAGCTCTTGATCAACCCGAGTACCAACCTCAAGGACGTCGAGGCGCAGCTGCGGGCGGCGACTGCCGCCATGTCGCTCTTGACCGGGCTTTACGACCACGTCTCCCGCGTGCTCACCGGACGGTTCTAGGAAATGCCTTGCCGGTGCAGCGCTATCATGTTGCAATATACCGTGTAATTCGCACCATAGATTCGCGGCAGGTTTCGGTAATGGCGGAGCCGACAGCGGACACTTACGACCCAACCCATTTTCGCGCGCAGGGCTGGTGGCGCGACGAAACGCTCGGCGGCTGGCTGGAGCGCTGCGCCGCGAGCCGGGGCGGACACGCCGCGGTGATGATCGGCCGACAATCGTTCAGCTACGAAAGTCTCAAGGCGCGCGTCGCCGCTTTCGCGTCGGGGCTGCACCGGATCGGGATTATGCCGGGCAACGTGGTCGCAGTGCACCTGCCGAATATTCCTGAA
This sequence comes from Xanthobacteraceae bacterium, assembly GCA_035472475.1. GTDB lineage: Bacteria > Pseudomonadota > Alphaproteobacteria > Rhizobiales > Xanthobacteraceae > JAFAXD01. The sequence goes on from DATIPA010000055.1 coordinate 1,697, forward strand.
TTTCTGATCGCATGGTTCGCCATCAATGCGCGCGGCGCCATCATGCAGACCATTCACATGCCGTATGGCATGCGCGAAGTCGAGCACATGCTCCGCCATAGCGGTGCCAAAGCGGTGATTGCGCTCAGCGACCTGAAGGGGCGCTCGCCGGCTGCCGAGATTGCCGCACTCAAGCTGTCGGGCCTAGCCGTGATCGCGCTGGGCAACCAGGTTCCCGACACGCACAACTACGTTGACCTCGCGGCAGCGGGAGCGGCCAATCCGCTATCGCCGCACCCTGCTCGTGCCACGGATCCGTTCTTGCAGCTCTATACCTCGGGGACGACGTCCGCGCCCAAGGCCGTATCGGTCACCTACAATCATTTTCTGAGCAATGCGCACATGTGCGCGCAGGAATTCGGCTTTCGTCCCGATGACCGCGTGCTTTGCCTCGCGCCTTTTACGCACCTCTACGGCCTCTACGCGCTCGAGCTTGGCTTCTCGGTCGGGGCCACAGCGTGCCTTGTTCCAATGTTTACCCCGCCGGATTTCATCGCGGCGCTGGTCGACATGCAGCCGACCGTACTGATTGCCGGTCCCGCCCACATCGCGGCCTGCATGGCGCAGCGCCTGTTCGACGGCGTCAACCTCGCCAGCATTCGCTTCGCGGTGCTGTCCGGAACGAATGTTCCGATCCCGCTCTCGCAGGCGTTCGAAGCCATGATGCCCAACGGTAGAGTGCAGCAGGCCTGGGGCATGACCGAACTGCAGTTCGGCGCCTGCAGCCGGATCACCGACAGCACCGACGTTCGTTTTGGCACGATCGGCCGGGCCACGCCCGGTACGCAACTACGGGTCGCTGATCCCGACAGCGGCCAGATCCTGGCGCCGGGCGAGACCGGCGAGTTGCAGGTGCGTGGATGCTCGCTGTTCTCCGGCTATGTCAAAAACGCCGATGCGACGGCGGCAAGCTTCACCCGGGACGGCTGGTTTCGGACCGGCGACCTCGCCTCCATGGACGCGGCAGGAAACGTCAAGCTGAGCGGCCGCATCAAAGAGCTGATCAACCGCGGCGGCATCAAGTTCAATCCAAGCGAGCTCGAAGCGGCGATCGCCACGCATCCGGCGGTGGCGCAGGTTGCGATCGCACCAGTGCCTGACAATATCCTGGGCGAGCGCGCGGCCTGTTTTGTCATCCTGCACCCCAACGCCAGCTTCGACTTCGATACGCTCAAGGGTTTTCTGGCGGAGAAGAAATTCGCCAAGTTCACCTGGCCGGAGCAGCTCGAAATCGTCTCCGACATGCCGATGACGCCGACCCGCAAGATCATGAAACCCGAACTGGTGCAACGTTTCTTGGCAGCTCTGCGTTAGCCGATAGGCGTTAACTGCGCGCCTGATCATGCTCGAGCAGCGCCGGCGCCCACACCGCCGCCGGATCGTCCGGCGGCACCGCTGATAGCAGCGCGCGCGTGTAAGGATGGGCTGGCGCGGCGAACAGCCGCTCGGTCGGGCCGGCTTCAACAACTTCGCCGCGGAACATGACCAGCACCCGATCGCACAGATAGCGAACGACCGAGAGGTCGTGCGAGATGAACACCATCGAAAATGCGCGCTGTTTGCGCAACCCAATCAGCAAATTCAACAGCTGCGCCTGTACCGAAACGTCGAGCCCTGAGACGATTTCGTCGGCGATCAGGATCTTTGGCGCCGCGCAGAGCGCGCGCGCGATATTGACCCGCTGGCGCTGGCCGCCGGAGAGCTGCGAGGGAAAGCGCGCTGCGGTCTCGGGCGGCAGGCCGATCTCGGCCAGCAAGCTGCGGGCGCGCGCGAGGCGCTCCTCGCGACTAACAGTGCCGGCCGCTTCCAGCGACTGGGTGACGATCCCGCCGACGCGCCGGCGCGGATTGAGTGCCGATTGCGGGTCCTGAAAGATCAGTTGCGTGTCGTGGGCGCTGCGGCCGACCGCGAGATTGTGCACGACCTCCTGGTCGGCGAGCTTGATTGCACCGCGCGAGGGCTGCTCGAGTCCCACCAGCAGGCGCGCAAGCGTGGTCTTGCCGCTCCCGCTTTCACCGACAACGCCGAGAAATTCATTGGCGCCGAGCGCAAAACTAACCTCGCGCACTGCTGCAAATATCGACCGGTTGAACATCACGCCCACCAAAAAATCCTTCGACAGCGCCGAGACCTCGAGCACCGGGGCACCTGCCAGAGCCACCTCCTCCAATGCGGCCAGCGGCGCGGCGATCGCGCGCGTGGCGGCGGTGCGGATGCAGGCAGCCGTGTGAGCGGGCGCGACCTCGACGAACGGCGGGGCACCGCGCGCGCAGTCCGGCACCGCGTTGGGACAACGCGGAGCGAACGCGCAGCCAGTGATGTCCTTGTAGGCACTGAGCCCCGGCATGCGCTCAGGCAAAGAAGCGAGCGCGCGCCGGGCTCCGCTCATTGGCGGATTCGCGAGCTGCAGACAGCGGCTGTAAGGATGCGCGGGCGCCGCCAGCACGGCGCGTGCCGGACCATACTCGACCGGGCGGCCGGCATAGAGCACCAGGATGTCATCGCAGATCTGCCCCGCGAGCCGCAGGTCGTGGGTGATGAACAACACGGCGGTGCCGTCGCGCTCCTGCATCTCGGTGATCAAGCGCACGATGCGCGCCTGGATGGTGACGTCGAGCGCGGTGGTCGGCTCGTCGGCGATGACGAGCCGCGGCCGGCTAGCGAACGCCATTGCGATGAGCACACGCTGACACATGCCGCCCGAAATCTGGTGCGGGTATTGGCGCAGGAGATCGGCGCCGCGTGGCAAGTGCACGGCCTTCAACTGATCAAGTGCGCGTGCCCGTCGTTCCCTTGGAGACCTAAGCCCGAGCCGGCGCAGGTGTTCGTCGATCTGTTGGCCGATGGTGAGCACCGGGTTGAGCGCGGAGAGCGGTTCCTGCGGAATGAACGCGATCTCGCTCCCCAACAATGCCTGCCGCTCGTCGGGCGGCATGCCGACCAGATCGCGGCCACCGAACAGCAGGCTCCCGGCCGTGACCGCGAATCCGGGGGGAAGCATCTGCGCGATGGTGCGGCCGACCATCGATTTGCCGGCCCCGGATTCGCCGACAAGCCCGACCACGCGGCCTTGCTCGAGCGTCAGGCTGAAGTCGCGCAACACCGGCACGAGGTCACCGCCGAGCTTCGCGGACACCATCAGGTCGCGGGCGGCAAGGACGCTCATGTGCGCACCGCGGTGAGCCGCACGTCGAGGGTGCGGCGCAGGCCGTCACCTAACAGGTTGAATCCGAACACCGTGATGAAGATCGCCAGAATTGGAAAGATCAGGTTCCAGGACGACTGATAAACATATTGACGCGCATCGGCGATCATCTGCCCCCAGGCCGGGGTATCGGCGCTCACGCTCATGCCGACGAAGGAGAGGATTGCTTCCACGATCACTGCGATGCCCATTTCAAGACTCATCAACGTGATCAGCAGCGGCACGGTTGCCGGCAGAACTTCGCGCGTGATGGTGCGCCAATGCGAGAAACCCATCAGCCGTGCCGCCGTCACGTAGTCGCGCCGCCTGACCACCAGCACCTCGCTACGCAGCACGCGGCAAAAGCGCGTCCAGTCCACCAGGATGATGGCGAGGATGACGTTGCGTAGCCCAGTGCCCAACCCAACCATGAGAATGAGCGAGAGGATCACCGGCGGAAACGACATCCATACGTCAACGACGCGGCCGATCAGCCAGTCGACCCGGCCGCCGAAATAACCGGCGACGTGTGCGAGCACGCCGCCCAGCAGCATGGCGCCGAACGATGCCACCACCGCAACCGTCATGGCGACGCGCGCCCCATAAATCAGGCGCGAGAGCACGCAGCGGCCGAGGCTGTCGGTGCCGAGCGGAAACTCCGCCTCACCGCCCGGCAGCCATGCCGGCGGCAGCAAGGTCGCGATCAGGTTCTGCTCATTCGGATCATGCGGTGCGAGCAGCGGCGCGAACACCGCCGTAAGCCCGATAAGAAGCACGATCGCCAACCCGATCAGCACACGTGCGGAGCGCATCCATGTTGGCAGCCGCATCGCTCAAGCAATCCGCAGCTTGGGGTTGAGCACGAGATAGAGCGCGTCCACGATCGTGTTGATGATCAGCACGACCACGCAATAGGTCAGCCCGACCGCCTGGATGATCGGCAGATCGGCATTGCGGACCGCGTCGACCATCAGGTTGCCTAGCCCGGGATAGGAGTAGATCACCTCTACCAGCAGCGTGCCGCC
>DATIPA010000056.1:0-25840 GCA_035472475.1 Xanthobacteraceae bacterium
AAGGGGCAGGGTCTGCCGGGTGCGGGCGCACCGGGCGACGCCTTGATCACGGTGCACGTCGCTGACGATCCGCGCTTCAAGCGCGACGGCGCCGATTTGCGCGTCGACTTGCCGATCACGCTCTACGAGGCTGTGCTCGGCGGACAGGTGCGGGTGCCGACGCTCGATGGTGCGGTCTCGCTGACGATTCCTCCCTACACGAGCGGCGGACGTGTGTTTCGTCTGCGCGGCAAAGGCATGCCGCAGAAGTCGGGCGCCGGCGACCTGCTCGCGACCGTGCGCATCGTTCTGCCTGAGGGGCGCGATGAGGCGCTGGAGGAGCTCATGCGAACGTGGCGTGACCAGAAGCCCTACGATCCGCGCAAGGATCTTGGCTAAGCGCGCGGGGCGATCGCGGTCCTAGTGCCGCCGATTTGAAGTTCCTCCAGCGACTGCAGCAATCTCGTGAAGGAACTTCAAATCAAAGAGCGGCACTAGAATCATATGTTTGCGAGTGCCCCTTTGCTTCCGAAGTTCGTGTCGGCAGGTGCCGCGATGGTTCACGAACTTCGGAAGCGGGGCACTCGGCTCAGCCGCCCCCATCCTTGGAAGGTGCCCGGGCTCGGTCGGTCTGCTCATAGGCCGCAACCGCGACGTCGCTCAGCCGGCTGCGATCACCCTTGCCGCTCACCACGTAAGCAACCTCGTTATTGGCCCAGTAGACCGCCGTGGCTTTGCCAATGTCGTTGTATCGCAGCGCCGTATCGGGGGCGTTCGAGCGCGCACAATAGATCGTGTAGCGCTCGCCCGACGGGGCCTCGTACATGAAGAACGCTGCCGGACCGGTCGGTCCCGGCAACAGCCGGCCGCCGACGAGCTTCAGCCCAAGCTTCTCCAAATCGGGCGCCCGCAGCGGATAGCCGACGCGCTTGGAGAGCCACTGCACGAGATGGTCGGCGTCGGCGGCCGGGACTTCGACCGGATGGCGCACTTCCACAACGTAGAGATTGTAGGCGTCGACCGCCTCGGCGGTGAACGTTTGGAACGGACCGCGTTCCGCCTCGACGTCGCTGCCAAAGAGATCGTGTCCAAGCCAGCCCAGCGAGCCGCCGAGCAAAAACGCGATCACGGCGGCGGCAGCGATGCTTTTCCACGGCCACGTTGAGTGTGCCAATCGATCGAGGTCGAAGCGCGCCGGGACAGGCTCGCGCGCGACCGCGCTAAAGCGATTGTGGATTGCATCAGCCTGAGCACGCCACGCGCCAACGCGCGCCATGTCGTCAGGGTGAGCCGCAAGCCACGCCTCGACGGCGCTGCGGCGGTCGTCCGGCAACTCGCCGTCCGCATAGGCGTGCAGCTCGTCTTCCGTGACTGGGAGGTCGCGGTCGATCATCTTGCTCCTCATTTCACCCGGCGCAGCGCGGGGCGCTCGCCGTCGAGATAATTCTTGATCTGCGCTCTGGCACGCGCGAGGCGCGACATCACGGTTCCAATCGGGACGCCTTGGATTTCAGCAACCTCGCGATAGGTCAACCCTTCGAGCACGACCAGCAACAGCGCGACGCGTTGATCTTCGACCAGCGTGCCAAGTGCACGCTCGACATCGCGCATTCCGGCTTCGGGCCCGGCGAGATCGATGGCATCATCATCCTCGATCGAGGTGTGGATCGGGCGCCGTGCGAGCGAACGCAACCTGTTGCGATTGAGATTGGTCAAGATCGTGTACAGCCAGCTGCGGACTTCGCCGCCATGAAACAGGTGTTCGGAACGCAGGGCGCGCACCAGCGTGTCCTGCACCAGATCGTCGGCCACATCGGCGTTGCGCGTGAGCGCACGCGCGTAACGGCGAAGCGCCGGGATCGACGCTTGAACGTTGTTTCTAAATCCCGCCATCGGGCCAACCTCACTGGAGGAAAACACCATGATTATACACGCTATTCCGAGGGGCCGCAGGCTTGCGGAGGGTTGCACGTCAGCTTGAAGGGCACACGCCCCTATGTCATAGGGGAATCGCCGGGCGTAGTCCGGGCGGGAGGAGCGATGGACGCCTCGGGTCTGATGCGCGGAAAACGCGGCGTGATCATGGGGCTCGCCAACAACAGGTCGCTGGCCTGGGGGATCGCCAAATCAGCTCACGCGCACGGCGCCGAACTCGCGTTCACCTATCAGGGGGACGCGCTCAAGAAGCGCGTCGAACCGCTCGCCCAAGAAGTTGGCGGCACGGTGCTCGGCCATTGTGACGTGACCGAGCCGGAGACACTCGACGCGGCTTTCGAAACGCTCCGCCAGGCCTGGGGAAGCATCGATTTCGTGGTGCACGCGATCGCGTTCTCCGACAAGGACGAACTCACCGGACGCTATGTCGACACGAGCCGGGAGAATTTCATTAAGACCATGCTGGTGAGTTGCTACTCGTTCACCGCGATCGCAAAACGCGCCGAAGTGCTTATGCGCGATGGCGGGGCGATGCTCACGCTGACATACTACGGCGCCGAAAAGTGGATGCCGCACTACAATGTCATGGGCGTCGCCAAGGCCGGTCTGGAAGCATCCGTGCGTTACCTAGCGGCCGATCTCGGCGCCCGAAACATTCGGGTCAACGCGATATCGGCTGGACCAATCAAGACGCTCGCCGCCTCCGGCATCGGCGACTTCCGCTACATCCTCAAATGGAACGAGCACAATGCGCCGCTTCGGCGCAGCGTCACGATCGAGGAAGTTGGAGATACCGCGGTTTATTTGTTGTCCGATCTTGCGCGCGGGGTCACCGGCGAGATCCACCATGTCGACGCCGGCTACCACATCGTTGGAATGAAACATCCGGACGCGCCCGACATCGCAGTCGCGAAGGATGAGTAAGCACGCAGTGCCTGGACTATTTGTTTGGTACGCGGATCAGTGCAAATGAAAAGGGCCGGCGTTGCACCGGCCCTTTCTTTGGGTTCCGACCCGCGCCACATGCGGCGCGATGGCCGGAGTGACGTTAGTCCCTTAGGACTTCTTCGCCTTTTTCTTGGCCTTCTTCGCCATTGTATCCTCCAGAGGATTCCGATGATCGGCGGATCGGATGAAAGTGTTTTGAAGCCGATAATTTTTCCATACCGCAACCGGCGCGAGACCGCAAACGGATTCTGAAGAAAAGTGTAATTAAATCTGACACTTAACGAACATTCAGGTCAACATTAACGCACGTTCATTTAGGCGACTTCCGCTTCCCGTCCTGTGGACAAATCGCGATGGACGCGACCTCGTTCGACACACGTCGCGACGCTCGTCAACGCCGCGCGGAGCAACAAAAAGGGGCCGGCGTGATGCCAGCCCCTGAGCTCTGTTGCGCTCGCCTGCGTGGATGCCCGCGAGCGCATCGTGCTCCCGCTCGAGGCGGGGCAGCTACATCTTCTTGGCCTTCTTCTTTGCCTTCTTCGCCATCTGTTCCTCCTGTGCATCGGACACGTCGTATCGACGCCGACACAGAAGACTAATCCGCAATTTGCGCGTGCAGCAACTGGATTCTGCCAAAAATCCAAATCATTCGAGGAAGTTAAATATCCATTCAGGCGAATATTAACCAGCATTCAGATAAATCGGTCCTGGGCCAGCTCAGAACACGAACGGCGGTTTGACCCCTTGTGGTGTGCGGGCTACGACAGCCGCCATGTCGTCCAACACGTTCGGCGTCCTGTTTCGCGTGACCACCTTCGGTGAGAGCCATGGGCCCGCGATCGGTTGCGTGGTGGATGGTTGCCCGCCGAACATCGCACTCACGGCGGCTGATATTCAGCGTGATCTCGACCGTCGCCGGCCGGGTCAGTCCCGCTTCACGACCCAGCGGCAGGAGCCCGACGCGGTGCGCATCCTCTCCGGCGTGTTCGCCGACAGGGCGACCGGCGAGGATATGACCACCGGGACGCCAATCGCGCTGCTGATCGAGAACGTCGACCAGCGCTCCAAGGACTATTCGGACATCAAGGACGTCTACCGGCCAGGGCATGCCGGCTACACCTACGACGCGAAATATGGGGTCCACGATTATCGCGGCGGCGGCCGCGCGTCGGCGCGAGAGACCGCTAGCCGGGTCGCCGCCGGTGCCATTGCCCGCAAAATCGTGCCGGGGTTGCAGGTGCGCGGCGCGCTGATCCAGATGGGACCGCACCAGATCGATCGCGCGCGCTGGGACTGGGATGAGGTCGACAGAAATCCATTCTTCTGCCCCGACGCGCAGCAGGCGGCATTTTATGCGGATTACCTCGACGGGATCCGCAAGCGCGGCTCATCGGTCGGAGCCGTGATCGAAGTCGTGGCCGAGGGGGTGCCGGCGGGGCTTGGTGCGCCCATCTACGGCAAGCTCGATAGCGATCTCGCAGCCGCGCTCATGGGCATCAATGCGGTGAAAGGCGTCGAAATCGGTGCAGGTTTTGCGGCGGCCGCACTCAGCGGCGAAGACAACGTGGACGAGATGCGCATGGGCAACGACGGCAAACCGCGCTTCCTCTCCAACAACGCGGGCGGCATTCTGGGCGGTATCTCGACCGGTCAGGCGATTGTCGCGCGCTTCGCCGTCAAGCCGACCTCCTCGATCCTGATCCCGCGTCGGACCGTGGATCGCTATGGCCGCGAGACCGAGGTTTCCACCAAGGGGCGCCATGACCCGTGCGTCGGAATTCGCGCCGTGCCGGTCGGCGAGGCCATGGTGGCGTGTGTCATTGCCGATCATTATCTACGTCAGCGGGGACAGGTCGGCACGCCGGTGAAATGGCCGTTCGACCCGCCCAAAGTCTGATAGACCGGGTTGCAATGAACGATCACACCAACCAACCCGAGCTGGAGACTAACCAGCGCGTCCAGGCCGCGATCGAAGCCTTCGGCCGCGGTGAAATCGTGGTTGTGGCGGACGACGACGACCGCGAGAACGAGGGCGATCTGTTCGTTGCGGCTTCGCACTGCACGCCGGAGAAGATGGCGTTCGTCATCCGGCACACATCGGGAATCGTATGTGCGCCGGTCTCGGGCGAAGAGGCGCGGCGGCTGCGGCTCGACCCCATGGTCTCGGCAAACGACGCGCCCCTCGGCACCGCGTTTACGGTTTCGGTCGATTTCCGCCACGGCCTCACCACCGGTATTTCAGCGGAAGAACGCACCAATACGGTGCGGGCCCTGGCCAATTCCAATACCGGCGCCATCGACTTCGTGCGCCCCGGTCACGTGTTTCCGCTCATCGCAAAAGCCGGCGGCGTGCTGATGCGCTCGGGGCACACGGAAGCCTGCGTCGACCTCTGCCAACTCGCAAAGCTGCCGCCGGTTGGCGTCCTCGCCGAATTGATGAATGACGATGGAACCGTCATGCGCGGGCGCGCGGTGCAAGCCTTCGCGGCGCAGCACAATCTCAAATTTCTGTCGATTGCCGATCTCATCGCATACCGGCAGGCGCGCGACAAGCTGGTCGAGCGGGTGAGCGAATTTCCGGTCCAGTCCGAGATCGGCGAACTCAAGGGCTACGCCTACGTGACGCCGTTCGATCCGGTCTATCACGTCGCCTGCGTCTATGGGCGCATCGGGGACGGCAAGAACGTGCTCACCCGCCTGCACCGCGCCAATCTTATCAACGATGTGTTCGGTAAGGCGCGGCCGGTCCAATCAGCGCTGCAACGGTTCGAACACGCCGGTCGCGGTGTCATTGTGTTCTTGCGCGACGGCACCGCCGGAGTTCCGGTTACGGCCTTGCCGCGCGAAGGCAACACCGCCTCGGAAGAGGCGCGCAGCCGGCAATGGCGTGAAGTCGGCCTTGGCGCACAGATTCTTCGCGACCTCGGTGTCTCGTCGATCCGGCTCCTGAGTACGGCACGCCATCGCTACGTCGGTCTCGCCGGGTTCGGCATCGAAATCACCGACGTCGAACCGATGTCGTTCTGACGAGGCGCCACCAAGGCCGCGGCTATTCGGCAAATGCCCGGTTGATGAGCACGCCGATTGCGAGGGCGGCTGGGGGCGCGATAGCGCGACGTCCAGGTCAGCCGATCACTAGGTAGACGCCGAGCCCGGACGCGATCACCGCCAGCAGAAGCGACAGGATGAGCTCCGTGCGGACGCGCGCGGCGGGATGCTGCTCCTGGTCATCAAGCAGCTGCTGGGTGCGGACAAAGCGCACTGCGGCGACGACGATCAGCGCCAATCCGAACAGGATGAACGCCAAGCCTTCGAAAGGGCCGAGCGGCCCCGACAGCTTTTCGAGCTGCGATCGGTGGCTCGCGCTGGCGGGGCTCACACTCGCGACCGTGAGCACGAACAGATTGAATTTCTCGATGACGAACCCGAACGCGATGACGGCGATGCCGGTGCGGACCCAGGCGAGAAACGTGCGCTCGTTGGCCGCATGATCACTGTATCCGCGAATCACGGAACACCTCGTTGTGCTATTGCGATGCGGTGGCAGCTTTCGCCAGCGAGGCAAGCGCGCCGGTCAACGCACTTACCGCCGCGGCCGCCTCCGGGCCAAGCCCATGCCGTTTCGTGAGCCAGCTCGGATCATTGTAGGACAGCCAAGTATCGCCCGCCGCGTCCTGCCAAACCAGCGCCTTGAGCGGAAGATCAATTCCGATCGTCTGAACCGACTGCATCAGCGGCGTTCCGCCCCTGGCGTTGCCGAAGATCAGCAATTCGGTCGGCCGTAGCATGAGACCAGCCGCGGCGGCTCCCTCCGTGTGGTCGATGCGCGCAAACACCGTCAGGCCCCTTGCCTTAACGTCGGCCTCGAGCCTGTTCATTGTTTCGGTCGGCCCGTAGCTGCTTTTTATGGTTGTCAACCCGTCTGCGGCCATTGCTGGCACTCCCCATAGGCATATCGCTGCGCTGGCGGCGAAGACCGCGCGCCTGGTCAACAGATGATCTGCTTCCTTGGTCATCGTCACCAATGTGATGCGTCTGACAGGCCGCGATCCTACTCTCTCTGCACCTGCACTGAGATCCCCGGCTGCGAACGTACCCTGTCACGATAACCGGGTAGCGGCGGGCACATCGACGAGCTGCGATGCGATGTATTCAGTCCGTCACCCCCGTCTCCGGCCGGTCGTTGCCGGTTGAGATTTCATCATGCCAATGGCCGTCTTGATCCTCGTACTGGATTCCCGTCGTTTCTCCAGGGACGACCTGTTCTCGCGCCGCACGTGCAGCCGCCCTATGAGCGAGCGCGTGGGTTGGAAATGTTTCCGAGTACACGCCGTTGACCCGGTAGGCCCATCCGCCATCGTGTTCGACGACTTCGTATGTGACTTTAACCATCGATCGCTCCTCGTTGGTACGGGCGTTCACTGGAACCAGTTCTGCGCGCAGTCACGAAGACATCCTAACATGTGGCGCATCGCGGTCGCGATCACGTCACCACGAGGCGACCGCACGTCTTTTTGCGACCGCCCGAGCCGTTGAACGCAGCGCTGGTTCCTGGTGCGGGACTGCTGCGCCGATGGTAGAAATTCAAAATCTACCGTAACAGGGCCAAGCCATGCTGATCGGCATCCCGAAGGAGATCAAGGACAACGAGTACCGGGTCGGGGTCGTCCCTTCGACCGTGCGCGAACTCACCGCCAAGGGGCACGGGGTCTTGGTCGAAACGCGCGCCGGAATCGGTGCCGGCCTGTCGGACGCCGAATACGAAGCCGCCGGCGCCAAGATCGTCCCGTCCTCGGCTGAGATTTTCGAGCACGCGGAATTGATCGTGAAGGTCAAGGAACCGCTGCCGGTCGAGCGCGGATTGCTGCGGCGCGGTCAGATTCTGTTCACCTATCTGCATCTCGCCGCCGACCCGCACCAGACGCGCGATCTGCTGGACAGCGGCGTAACGGCAATCGCCTATGAAACCGTGACCGGGCCGCACGGCGGGCTTCCGCTGCTCATGCCCATGTCGGAGGTGGCCGGCCGCATGGCGCCGCACGTCGGGGCGCATTGCCTCGAAAAAGAGAACGGCGGGCGCGGCGTGCTGCTCGGCGGTGTTCCAGGCGTGTCGGCGGCGAGCGTCGTGATCCTCGGCGGCGGTGTTGCCGGGACCAACGCGGCGTTCATCGCGTCGGGCATTGGCGCCGAGGTGGCGGTGGTCGATCGCAATCCGGAGGCGCTGCGCCGCATCGTCGCCCAGTTTGGCAACCGCGTGCGCACATTGTTCTCGACCCGCGACGTCGTGGAAACGCTGTGCCGGCGCGCCGATCTCGTCATCGGCACCGTGCTGGTACCGGGCGCTGCCGCGCCCAAGCTGATTTCAGCCGACACGGTGCGGGCGATGAAGCCAGGCTCGGTCATTGTTGACGTGGCAATTGACCAGGGCGGCTGCGCCGAGACCTCGCGGCCGACCACCCATTCGCATCCGACATACGTGGTTGACGACGTCGTGCACTATTGTGTGACCAACATGCCCGGCGCGGTCGCCCGCACCTCGACCTTTGCGCTGAACAACATGACAACGCCGTGCGTGATCGCGCTTGCCGACAAGGGGGTGCGGCGTGCGCTCGCGGAAGACGAGCATCTGCGCAACGGCCTCAACGTCCATGACGGGCGGCTTACCTATCGCGCCGTCGCCGATGCGTTGAAGCTGCGGTATACGGCGCCGCAGGAGGCCTTGCGCATCTAGTGGCCCGCGCTTTTCGTCGCGGCCGCCGCGTGGCACCATAGTGGAGCTTGGGTTGAGGAGACTTGCATGCGTTTACCCCTTCACCCGCTCGCGATCCTTGGTGTGTTGGCCGGTCTGTTCGCCCTGACGAGCGGCCTTGCTGCCACCGGCCCGCGCTTGGCGCAAACGCCGAGTGCAAAGCCGCCGCAGGCGGACGTCGACCTCGAACTGATACTGGCTGTCGATGTCTCCTATTCGATGGATCCCGACGAGCAGGCGCTGCAACGCGAAGGCTATATCGTCGGGCTCACGTCCGCTGAGTTTCTCAACGCGCTCAGGCAGGGCGTGCACGGACGCATTGCGATTACCTATTTCGAATGGGCCGGCGTCGCCGATCAGAAGGTCGTGGTGCCGTGGCGGATCATCGACGGCCCGGAAACAGCCCAGGCCTTCACCGACGAAATCGCCCGCGCGCCTTATCGACGCGCGTATCGTACGTCGATCTCGGGCGCGCTGCTGTTCGCCTCGCCGTTGTTCGAGGGCAATCCCTACCGCGGCGGGCGCCGGGTCGTCGACGTGTCCGGCGATGGCGTCAACAATCAGGGCCCTCCGGTCACGGTGATCCGCGACGAGTTGCTGGCCAAGAACGTGACCGTCAACGGTCTGCCGATCATGCTCAAGCGACCGCTCGCAGCCAGCATGGATATTGAGAACCTCGACGAGTACTACGAGGATTGCGTGATCGGCGGGCCCGGCGCATTCGTGGTGCCGATCAAGGAGCGGGAGAAATTCAAGGAGGCGACCCGCACCAAGCTGGTGCTGGAAATCGCCGGCCGCACCCCGCCCGCACGCGTCATTCCGGTCGCATCGGAGGCGCCGCGTGTCTCCTGCCTGATCGGTGAGCGCATGTGGCAATACCGCTGGGGCGGCCAGCAAGATCCGAACTGAGATCAGCCGCGCTCAATCGCGCGCTAGCGCTGGAACCGCGCCACGATCTCGACATGTGGTGAATAGCGGAACTGGTCGATCGGCGTGACATTGGTCAACCGATAGCCGCCCTCGACCAGGATTTTCGCGTCGCGCGCAAAGGTCGCGGCGTTGCATGACACCGCGACGATCAGCGGCACCGCGCTTTTTGCGAGCTCGCGCGCCTGCGCCTGCGCGCCCTGCCGCGGCGGGTCGAAGGCGACGGCGTCCATGCCGCGCAGCTCCGGTGCGACCAGCGGCCGTCGAAACAGATCGCGCGCCTTGGCTTCGATCGGTCGCAACCCGGGGGTCCGCGCGCCCTTGGCAAGTGCCGCGATTGCGTCTTCGTCGCTGTCGACGGCAATAACGCGCGCAAACTCGGCAATGCGCAGCGCGAACGGACCGATGCCGCAGAAGAGATCGGCCGCAGTTTTGGCGGCGCCGAGGTGTGCAACGACGTGGCGTGCGAGCGCTGCCTCGCCTTCAACAGTCGCCTGCAGGAAAGCTCCAGGCGGCAGGTGGAGCGACGCGCGGCCGATCCTGATCGTCGGTGCCGCGCGCTGCGCTACCAATTCGCCGTGGCGCGTCAACCGCACCAAGCGGTGGCGTTCGGCGATCGGGGCAAGGGCGAGGCCGATGTCCGCCGTCAAAGGTCCCGATCCGCGCACATCAATGTCGAGCCCGTTGTCGGTGGCGGTTGCAGCGATGTCGAGCGGTTTGTTGGTCGCTTCCAGCGCTTGCGCGATCGCCCAGGCGGCCGCAAGCGCGCCGTCAAGCGCGGGAGCGAGGATCGGACAGCGGTCGATCGGCACAATGTGGTGCGCAAGCGCGGCCGCAAATCCGACGGAGAGAATCGCATGCGTGCCGCGGCGGGCGTGGAAGACCGCGCGCCGGCGCCCGTCGCCGTGGGCATCGATCAAATCGTCGACCGCGGTCGCAAGTCCCGCCGTCTCGAGCGCCGAGACCACGAGGTTGCGCTTCCACGCGCGATAACGATCCCAGGCCCAGTGCTGCACGGCGCAGCCGCCACAGACGCCGAAGTGCGGACAGATCGTGGCGATCCGGTCCGCGCTCGCAGCCTCGACCCGCAGCAACTGCCGGCGATCGGGGTGGCCCGGCCAATCCTCGACCTCGACGGTTTCTCCCGGCAGTGTGTAGGGCACGTAGATGGGCTCGGCCGCATCCGCGATGCCATCGCCGCGATGGCCGAGGCGCACGATCGACAGCCGCTCCGTCATGAGCGCGCCGTGGCAAATTCCTGTGGCGGCTCCGGCAGATATCCGCGCCGCACGAGCAAGGTGAAGCGCCAGAGCAGCAACGCGGCGTAGGCCGCAAGACCGAGCACAAGTCCATACCAGACGCCAACCGGGCCGAGGTCGGCCCAGAACGCCAGCACATAAGCTGACGCGAAGCCGACCAACCAGAAGCTGATCGCGGCAAACAGCAGCGGCACGCGAGTGTCGTTGAAGCCGCGCAGCGCGCCGGCGCCGATCGTCTGCAGGCCGTCGGCGATGAAGAAGCTCGCCCCGACTAGCAGCAGCGTCGTTGTCAGCGTCAGCATGTGCGGATCGACGCTGGTGCTGCCGAGGAAGAGCAACGGAATGTCATGACGCCCGACGATCACACAGAGCGCCATTGCGGCCTGAAACGCGACGCCAAGCCCCATGGCGGCGAACCCGGCGCGGCGCGCCGCCCCCTCGTCACGCCGGCCAACCGCGTGGCCGACCCGCACCGTCGCGGCCATGCCAATCCCGAGCGGCACCATGAACACGATCGCGGCGGTCTGTAGCGCAACCTGGTGGGCCGCGAGTGCGACCGTGCCGATCAGGCCCATTAGCAGCGCGGCGGCGGCAAATAGTCCATGCTCGAGCAGAAACGTCGCCGAAATCGGCAACCCGATCGCAGCGAGCTTCCCGAGCAGTGGCCAGTCCGGGCGCCAAAAGTTTCCCAAGATACGATATTTCTTGAACGGCGGCCGCATGCAGCAAATCCACAGGCTGGCGATGAACGTCGCAATGTCGATCAACGTGGTGGCAACCCCGGCACCCAGAAGATCGAGCGCCGGCAGTCCGAACGCGCCGTAGATCAGCATATAGGCGAGGAGCCCGTTGGCCGGCACCGCAACCAGCGTGATCCACAGTGCTGGTTCGGGGCGATTGAGCGCGCTCATGAAGCCGCGCAGCGCGATGAACAGCCACGCGGGTGTGAGCGACCATGCGAGGCCCAACAAGTAACGCTGCGCCAACACCGCGACCTCGGGCGGCTGTCCCAAGCGGATCAGCAAATCGCCGGCCTGCAGTTGAACGAGGCTGAGCGGCACGCCAGCGAAAACGGCGGCCCATAGGCCGACGCGCAGCGCACGCCGTACCATGCGCGGCCGGCGCGCGCCGAACGCCTGCGCGGCGAGCGGCGCGACCGCTGCGACCAGGCCAAGTCCGAACATGAAAGTCGTGAACAGGACGCCATGCGCCAGTGCCGCGGCGGCGACTGCAGTGTTGCCGAGGCGGCCGATCAGCGCGAGGTCGATCGTCATCATTGCGATCTGCCCAAGCTGCGTAAGCGCGAGCGGACCGGCGAGCTTGATCGTTTCGATCAGCTCGTCGCGCCAGACGCTCGCGCGCGGCGGCGCCGCAATGATGCTGTCCCGGCCATTCATTCGGCCACCATAGCGGGCGAATCGGGCAGGGGAAGTGGTGCGGCTTCGGTGGCTCGCGCGCCGGCCTTCCGTTGGAGCCTGATCTTTTCCGAAAATCGCTACCCACTTTTTGAGATCATGCTCTAATCGCGGTGTGCGGCAATGAAGAACTCGCGGTTGCCGTCGCCTCCGGCAATCTCCGAAGGAAAAAGCATGCTGACCGTGCATCCGCGCGAACCAACGAATGCTGCCATCTGATTGCAAACCGCAACGTGAATCGCCGGATCGCGAACGATCCCCTTCTTAATAGAGCGCCGCGGCGCCTCGAACTGCGGCTTGATCAATGCGAGCAGCTGCATTCGCCGAGCGGCGAGCACGAGCGCTGCCGGGAGCACCAGCTTGAGCGAGATGAAGCTCACGTCGATCACGACGACCTCGGGCGGTTCGGGCAGGCGCGCGGCATCGAGTCGGCGAATGTCTGTGTGCTCGAAGGAGATCAGATCGGCACGCGCGCGCAGGCGCTCATGGAGCTGACCGTGTCCGACATCGACCGCATACACGAGCCGGGCGCCGCGCGCGAGCAGCACGTCGGAAAAACCGCCGGTCGAAGCGCCGACGTCGAGGCAAACGCGTCCCTTAACGTCGATCCCCGATTGCTCGAGCGCTGCCGCGAGCTTGACGCCGCCGCGCGAGACCCACGGATGCGCCGGGCTTGCCTGCAGGGCGGCATCGATCGGGATTTCGGTCGACGGCTTAGTGATGACGACGGCGTCGGCGGTGACAAGTCCGGCTGCGATCGCGGCTTGCGCCTGTGCGCGGCTCGCAAACAACCCGCGCTCGACGAGCAGTTGATCGGCGCGGCGGCGGTCAGCCATGATTTGTGTCGAGCAACTCAGCCGCGGCTGATGAGGTAGTAGCAGGTCGCGCAAAACGCAGCCAGGTACGAGACGAACCCGAAACTCAGCAGGCGCCGCGTCATCGTGTAGGATTGGATGACCTCGGCATCGCTTTTTTCCGCTGGCGCCGCGCCGCGCCGCGCCATTTCGATGAGCCTCTTGTCATCGACCCGGCTCTTGGCGTGCCAGCTCATCATGATCAGCGCGAATATGATGACGTGCCAGATGAAAAAATTCTGCAGGCCCAGGCGCAGAAAGGTGAGGCCCGACACCGTTCCGAACACGATCAGCACCGGCGCTGCGAACGCCGCATGGTCGCCGCGTGCCAGCTGATTGACGATGGCGCGCAGCATGACGAACGAAACCGCGGCAAAACCCAGAAACAGCAGCGCCTGCGGCAACGCTGGATTTTGCATTGGGATACCCCCCGCAACGGCTCGTCGTTCCGGGGACCGAGCACAGCGAGAGAGCCCGGAACCCATAGCCACGGGATTCGCGATTCAAACCCGAGCTGGATTACAGATTCCGGACTCGCCGCTCCGCGGCGCCCCGAATGACCCATCGCTGCTTAGGCCAATTTCACAGTCTCGGCTTTGCCCTTGCCGATCGCCTCGAACACCTTGCTCACAATGGCTTTGGCGTCGAGACCCGCCTTGGCGTACATGGCGGCCGGTGAATCCTGGTCTTGGAAGATGTCGGGCAACACCATGCTGCGCACCTTCAGGCCGCGGTCGAGCATGCCGGCTTCGGCGAGGCCGTGCAGCACGAACGATCCAAAGCCGCCAATCGCGCCTTCCTCGATCGTTACCAGCACCTCGTGCTCGCGCGCTAGCCTCAGTACGAGGTCGACATCAAGCGGCTTGGCGAAGCGCGCATCGGCGACCGTCGCCGACAGCCCGTACGCGGCGAGCTCGTCGGCCGCCTTCAGGCATTCAGGAAGACGTGCGCCAAACGACAGCAGCGCGACCTTGTGGCCCTCGCGCAAAATACGGCCCTTGCCGATCTCGAGCGGTATGCCCTCGGCCGGAAGCGGGACGCCGATACCTTCGCCGCGTGGATAGCGAACGGCGCTCGGACGATCGTCGATCGCCGCCGCGGTCGCCACCATGTGGACGAGGTCGGCCTCGTCCGCAGCCGCCATGATGACGAAGCCCGGCAGGCAGCCGAGGTAAGCCACATCGAAGGCGCCGGCGTGGGTCGGTCCGTCCGCGCCAACGAGCCCGGCGCGATCCAGCGCAAAGCGCACCGGCAGCCGCTGGATTGCGACGTCGTGCACCACCTGATCGTAGGCGCGCTGCAGGAAGGTCGAATAGATCACCGCAAACGGCCGGAATCCTTCGGCGGCGAGGCCGGCCGCAAACGTGACGGCATGCTGCTCGGCAATGCCGACATCGAAACAGCGCGTCGGGAAACGCTTGCCGAAAGCATCCAAGCCGGTTCCGGACGGCATCGCGGCCGTGATCGCGATGATCTTTGGGTCCTTTTCGGCTTGCTTGATCAAGGCCTCGCCGAACACCTTGGTATAGGCGGGGGCGCGCGCGCTCGATTTGGCCTGCTGCCCGGTCGCAACGTCGAACTTCACCACGCCGTGGTATTTGTCGGCGGACGTTTCGGCCGGCGCATAGCCTTTGCCTTTCTTGGTCACGACATGGACCAGGATCGGGCCGTGCTTGGCGTCGCGCACGTTGCGCAGCACCGGCAACAGATGATCGATGTTGTGCCCATCGATCGGGCCGACGTAGTAGAAGCCAAGCTCCTCGAACAGCGTTCCGCCGGTCCAGAAACTGCGGGCGAACTCCTCGGCTTGCGCCGCCTTCTGCTCGAAGAACTTCGGCAGGTGATGGGCGAACTGTCGGCCGATTTCGCGCAGCGAGAGGTACGTGCGCCCCGAAATCAGCCGCGCCAGATAGCCCGACATGGCGCCGACCGGTGGCGCAATCGACATGTCATTGTCGTTGAGGATGACGATCAGGCGCGAATCCATCGCACCCGCGTTGTTCATGGCCTCGTAGGCCATGCCGGCCGACATCGCGCCGTCGCCGATTACGCAGACGACGTTGTTGGTCTGGCCGGCGAGGTCGCGTGCTACCGCCATGCCGAGCCCCGCCGAAATCGAGGTCGAGGCGTGCGCGGCGCCGAACGGGTCGTACTCGCTCTCGGCGCGCTTGGTGAAGCCGGAAAGGCCGCCGCCCTGGCGCAACGTGCGAATCCGGTCGCGACGACCGGTCAAAATCTTGTGCGGATAGCACTGATGGCCGACGTCCCAGACCAGCCGATCGCGCGGCGTGTCGAACACGTGGTGCAAGGCGACGGTCAATTCGACCACGCCCAAGCCGGCACCGAGATGTCCGCCGGTCACAGCAACCGCATTGATCGTCTCTTGGCGCAGCTCATCCGCCAACTGCCGCAGCAACGAGGGGTCGAGGCGGCGTACATCATCCGGAGTGTGGACTTGATCAAGCAGGGGTGTTTGCGAGGAATGGGTCAATGTCGTTCCCAGCTGCCGGTGTTCTGTCGCTGTCGGGGGGTCGATTTATAACACGACTACCCCATTCCGGGGAAAATTGAGCCGAAAACATGGCATGGTCGAGCGGCCGGCACCAGAGTGCTGTAATCGCCGGGTTTTCGGCGCTGGATGTCGCGAGGCGGCCGGAACCGCGTAATCGGGCCAGCGTTTCTTCGACTATTGGATATAAAAAGTGAGTCGGCCTTCAGCTAGAGGGCGATCAGCGTGGCGCTCAAGACCTACCGCAGCAAGCGCAGCTTTGACATAACGCCGGAACCGCGCGGACGCGTCGCGTCTGCGGCGGGCCACCGCTACGTGATCCAGAAGCACGCCGCGCGCCGCCTGCACTACGACCTGCGGCTCGAGCTCGGCGGCGTCATGAAGAGCTGGGCCGTCACCCGCGGCCCGAGCCTCGTGCCGGGCGAGAAGCGGCTCGCGGTTCACGTCGAGGACCACCCGATCGAGTACAACGCCTTCGAGGGCACGATCCCGAAAGGCCAATACGGGGGCGGCACGGTGATGATCTGGGACCGCGGCCGCTGGTATCCGGAAGGCGACCCCGAGCGGGGTTACCGCCAAGGCCGTCTCACGTTTCGGCTCGATGGCGAGAAGCTGCACGGCCACTGGTATCTGGTGCGCATGCATCGTCGCGCGGGCGAACGCCAGGATCCGTGGCTGCTGATCAAGGCTGATGACGACGCGGCGCGCTCGGCGCGGGCACCCGACATCCTCGAAGAGGCGCCGTGGTCGACGGTCACCAAGCGGACGCTCGACGAGATCGCGCAAGGCAAGCCGGCGCGCAAGCGGCGCCCCGCTGTTGCAAAGACTTCGATCAGACCGCCCGCTAAGCCGGCCAGGCGGAGCAAGCCGCGGAGCAAGGCCAAACCCGCCGCGGCAAGCAGGGCGCGCCGGTCGGCGCAGCCGGCGCGCCAGGCCGCCGCGGTAAAACGCTCGAAGGCGGTTGCGCGCAAGCCCGCGCGCGCGGCGCCGGCCGGACGCGCGGTCGAACTCACTCATCCGGACCGTGTCTACTGGGACGACGTCAGCGTCACGAAGCAGGAGCTTGCTGATTACTATCGCGATGTCTGGGACCGCATGGCGCCGCATGTTGTTGGCCGCCCGCTCGCGTTGTTGCGCTGCCCGGACGGCGCCAGCGGACAGTGCTTCTTTCAGAAGCACGCGCACGCGACCTTCAACCAGGGTCACATCGTGCGCCAGCGCAACCGGGGTGAAGGGCTCATCGCGATCGAGGATTTCGATGGCATGGTTGCACTCGTGCAGGCGGGCGTGCTCGAAGCCCACGTCTGGGGCTCGACGCTGGCGCGGATCGATGCGTGCGACCGCATGGTTTTCGACCTCGATCCGGGTCCGGGCGTTTCGCTTGCCGACGTGGTCGCCGCCACCAAGGAGACGGGCGCGCGCCTGGCGGCGTTCAAGCTCGAGAGCTTCGTCAAAACGACGGGCGGAAAAGGGTTTCACGTGATGGTGCCGCTTAATCCCGCGTCGTGGGACGCGGTGCGCGAGTTCGCGCACGCGCTGGCGCGCGCGATGGAGGCGGACGCGCCCGGCCGCTACATCTCCAAAATGACCAAGAGCGAGCGCAAGGGCCGCATCTTCATCGACTACTTGCGCAACGGCCGTGGCGCGACCTCGGTCGCGGCCTATTCGACCCGCGCACGCGCCGGTGCGCCGGTGTCGACGCCGATCGATTGGAGCGAGCTCAACGCCCGGCTTGCCCCCGACAAGTTCACCGTGCGCAACCTGCACCAGCGCCTGGCGCGCCTGCGCCACGATCCGTGGCGCGACCTTTCGCGGATCAGGCAGAAGCTGCCGAGCGTGAAGTAACTGCTCGGATTATCAGCGGCTCACCACCACGTCGAGGATCGCGGTCTTGCCCTTCTTGTTGGCGGCGAGCGCGCTTTTGATCGCGGCTTTGAGCTCGGCCGGTTTCTCGACGCGCTGACCGTGCAGGCCGAAGGGCTTGCCGAGTTCGTCGTAGCGCGGACCGTCGATCTTCACGCCGTAGAGATAGTCCGCGTGCGCGGCCGCTCCGTCCGGGTAGTGGTGCACGTGCCCCATCATCATGGCGCGGTACATCTTGTTGTTGAGCACGATGATGGTGATTGGAAGGTCGTGCTGTTTTGATGCGCCGAGCGCCTGCACGATCGGGTTGTAGAGAAACGTTCCGTCGCCGACGATCAGCGCCACCGGCCGTTCCGGCGCGGCGAGTTTGACTCCGAGCGCGAGCCCGATGCCCTGGCCGAGACCGCCCGACCCGCGGAAGAAGCTCTGCGGCACGTGGATCGGCAGGTGCTGGCGCACCATAAACGCAGCGGTGATGCTCTCGTCGACGTAAATCGTATCGCGCGGCATCACTTCGCCGAGCGTCGCAAACAGGGTGACCGGATCGATCACGTCGTCGGAGGCAACTTTGCGCTCCTCGGCCTTGAGCGCCGCCATCACCTTCTCGTGCTCGCGGGTCCAGTATTCGCGCTGCTCCTTCACGCGCTTGGGGTCGAGGCCGTCGCGCACCGCCTTGGTCAGCAGCCGGAGCGAAGTTGCGACGTCACCTTCCAGATAGGCGTCGGCGTGCTGGTTCTGATGTACCATGTGGCCCTTGAACGGCGTGTCGTGAACCATGACGATCTTGCCGGCGGTCGGGCGCTTGTGAGGCGGGTACCAGGGCGCCCGCGCGCTCACCAGCAACACCGGATCGGCGTCGCGCACATAGTCGTAGTTGGCTACCCCGAGATAGAGCGGATGATCGGTCGGGAAGTTGGCGAGCGTCGCATTGCGCCCGCCGATCACCGGGATCGCGAGTGCGTCGGCGAATTCGACCAGCGCTTTGAAGGCTTCTGGATCGCGCCCCGCGGCTTCGGTGACGATGACGGGCCGCTTGCCGTTGCGGATCATGGCCGCGATCCGTTCGATGTCCTCGGGCGGTGCCTGCAGCTTCGGGGCCGGCGGCACGTCGCGGCTCGCGCTCTCCGGCGGGGTCCAATCGTGCAGCATGTGCTCAAGCGGAACGTTGAGATAGATCGGGCCCATTGGAGAGCGCTGCGCCATTTCGCCGGCGCGCACCACCATGTCGTACAGGGTGTACGGGCTGGTGACGGTTCTGGCCCATTTGGTCACCGGTTCGAGCAGGCGCTCGTTGCCGCCGATGCTGAGCCCGCCGTACCACTGCGGCTCGATGTCGAGGTTCGGATCCTCACCGAGGCTCTGCGATTCCCCCGACATGACGATCATTGGAACCTCGGCCTGCAGGGCGCCGTGAATTCCCATGCTGCCCTGCAGGAGGCCGACGCCGGCATGCAGCAGCACCGCCTGCGGCCGCCCGGTCATCAGCGTGTAACCGCTCGCCATGTTGACGGCGAGCGTCTCGTGCCAGGATTCGATGAAGGTCGGGCCTGGGCGCTTTTCGGTCTTCTGTCGCGTCAGGGCTTCCCACACCGGCGACCATTCCGAGCCCGGCGAGGACATGATGTAGTCGACCCGAAGTTTTCGAAGCGCCTCCACGATCGCTTCGCCGCCGTCGACGTAGTTTCGCATCGCTTCCTCCGCGTTATTGCCTGGCCGGGACCATTGTGCGCCGATCTTATACGCTCCCAAGGCCCGGGCTCCAGAGCGCGCCATGAATTTCGAACGTGCTCTAATTTCATATCTGATTGGGGGGCGATCCGGCCCCGCCCCAATCGGGATGGTGGGTGAACCTGGATCCGGTGGGCGCGGGAATTCGCCGCCGGGCGCGTTGACGCCCTCGCGCGATTATTGCAAACGAGCGATGGAACGGACGGATCGATGGTGCTCAAACGACACGTTTTCTTTATCGCCGGCTTCGATCCCTTCGATGTCCCGGCGCTGCACCGGCGCTTTCGGCGCGAGGCGAAGACGTTCGAAAAGACCTGGAACGTCCGCGCCGTAGTGTCCGAGCTCGGCGGCGAGCCCATGGAACAATGGGGGGTGAGCGCGAGCGGCCCGAATTGGTCGACGCAGGTGATCTACGAACAGCTCGCCTGGCACGACATCGTGCTTGCCGATCTCGCCGGTCCCGTGCTGCCGCGGCTGCGCGCCGGGGTCGAGACCTTCTGGGATTTTCTCGTCTCCGGCACGGTGTTTCGCTATTTCCGCGCTAATTATCGCTACGGGTTGTTTTTTCTTGTTCCGTTCGCGGACCTCGCGCTGTTCGCGCTCCTCGCGCTGATTGCGAGCGTGCTGATCGCGCAACGGCTGCCGGTCGCGCCCGCGCTCGCCGTGCTCGCCGGAATCATCATGGTGCCTGCGCTGTTCGCGTTGCTGCTGCGCTGGCCGGGCCGGCGCTGGCGCGTCACCCAGGGGCTCGCCGACTGGACCACGCCGCTTGACTATATGTATGGTCGGCGTCCTGACCTCGACGCCCGCATCGACGCGTTTGCGCAACGGTTGCTCGCCTGCGTGCGCCGGGCCGAGGCCGACGAGATTCTGGTCGTCGGCCACAGTCTCGGCGCCATCATCGCGGTCGACATGCTGTCGCGCGCGCTCGCGATCAATCCGCAACTTGGACGCAGCGGGCCGTCGGTTTGTTTCCTCACCATCGGCGCCACCGTGCCGAAGCTGACGCTGCATCCGGCGGCGCTGCGGCTGCGCGCCTGCTCGGAGAAGATCGCGGCCACCGACCAGATTACCTGGGGCGAGTTTCAGACCCGGCAGGATCCGATCAGCTTCTACTACTTCGATCCGGTGCGACTGGTTCCGTTCAAGGGCAACGCCAGCGGCAGCGGCAAACCGCATATCCGTGTCATCAACTTCTGGGATCTGGTCGAGCCCGCCAAGATGAAGCGCATCGCGTGGAAATTCATGCGCATCCACTACCAGTTCGTGATGGCCGCGGAGCGGCGCGGGACCTACGACTTCTTCATGCTGATCTGCGGGCCGGCGCCGTTCGCGCGCTCGATCTGGGCGCCCGGCGGGTGTGCCGAACTGGTCGGTGCGGACGGTACTTATCTGGACGAGCGAACACCCGCGCCCGCGCGCCGTCTCGCCACGGATGTTTCATGACACTGGCGGCCGCCAAGCTGATTTGGGCGTTCGGCTGCATTGCCTGGTTCATCATTCGCTACCCACACCAGCGCCGCGCGCGCAAGACGCCGGTGGCGCAGCGCGCCGCGCGGTTGCGCGAACGTATGCTGCTGATGATCTCATCCTGCGGGTTGGGCGTGGTGCCGCTGATCTATGTGCTGACCGACGAGCCGCGCTTTGCGAACTTCCCGTTCCAGCCCGTGCTCGGGTTCGCCGGCACCGTCGTGTTCGCGGCCGCGCTCGCGCTGTTCTACCGCATCCACCGCGAGCTCGGCCGGTCGTGGTCGGTGACGCTCGAGCTCCGCGATCAGCACGTGCTGGTGACCGACGGACTTTACCGGCATCTGCGCCACCCGATGTACTCGGCGTTCTGGCTGTGGGCGCTGGCGCAGGCGCTGCTGCTGCCGAACTGGATCGCGGGGCCCGCTGGCCTCGTCGGCTTCGGCATCTTGTTCTTCTGCCGGGTCGGGGCCGAGGAGCGCATGATGCTGGCCGAGTTCGGCGACGACTACCGTGCCTACATAGCCCGCACCAAGCGGATCATCCCGGGAATCTATTGAGGGTTTTATTCTCAGAAGGGCGCCGGGTAGGGGCTGCGGCTCCGCCTTGGATGAGAATTCGGGGCCTTTGGATGAGAATTTGACGGCCGTTTTCTCATCCAAGCAAGCATTTGATCACGCAGCGTTTTAGCCTGTACGGGGTTGGATCAGAATTTGAGCGCCTGACATGGGGAGGTACTATGGGAGCAATTGGCTAAGCCGCCGGCGCAGGAAGAAAAACCTATCCAACGTCCAAGGGCTCGGTGCCCTTCGGTTTGCCGGAGCTGTCGAGCGTAATCTTTTCGACCCGTGCCTCGGCCTGGCGCAGCAGGTCCTCGCAGCGGCGCTTGAGCGCCTCGCCGCGCTCATAGATCGCGACCGACTCCTCGAGCGGCACCTTACCTTCCTCGAGCCGTTTGACGATCGACTCCAATTCCTCGATCGCCTTCTCGAAGCTCAACCGCCTCACATCCGCATGGTCGTTCTCGGTCACGCCGAACACCTCATGATTCGAATCCATTGTAGCGCGGAAGCGCGGCCAATGCGCCGCGGCCAGCACGCCGTGAAGCATTCATATTTACCCTCGCATCAGCGCGGTGACGTGGGCGGCCACTGACCCGGCGAGCCCTTGCAGGTCGTAGCCGCCCTCAAGAAGGGAGACCACGCGTCCGCCGGCGCTGGCGTCCGCGATCTCCATCAGCTTGCGGGTGACCCAGCCGTAGTCCGCCTCCAGCAGATTGAGGTTGGCCAGCGGATCGCGCAGGTGCGCGTCAAAGCCGGCCGAGATCAACAACAAGTCGGGCCGAAACTCGCGCAGCCGCGGCAGGATCGTGGTCTCGAACGCGGCGCGGAATTCCTCGCCGGCATCGCCGGCGCGCAGCGGCGCGTTGACGATGGTGTTGTGCTCGCCGCGCTCGCCGCGCGCGCCGGTTCCGGGGTAGAGCGGCATCTCGTGGGTCGAGCAGTACATCACGGTCGGGTCGGACCAGAAGATCTCCTGGGTGCCGTTGCCGTGATGGACGTCGAAATCGACGATCGCTACGCGCTCGGCGCCGAGCGTCTTCTGCGCATGGCGTGCCGCGATCGCCGCGCTGTTGAACAGGCAGAACCCCATCGGGCGGACGGTCTCGGCGTGATGGCCGGGCGGCCGCATGGCGCAGAACGCGTTTGCGGCTTTCCCGGTCATCACCTCGTCGACCGCGTGCACCGCGCCGCCGATAGCGCGCAGCGCAGCCTCGAAGCTGCCGGGCGACATCGCAGTATCGGCATCGATGCGCACTAGGCCCTCGCGCGGGGTTACGTGCGCGATCTCGTCGATGAATTCGCGCGGATGGCAGAGCGCAATGTCGTCGACCTCCGCCTTGGGGGCGCTCACGCGCGCCAGCGATTGGAACCGTTCGTCCTCAAGCGCGCGATCGATCGCGCGCAGCCGGTCCGGCCGCTCCGGATGCCCCGTCGGCGTGAGGTGATTGAGGCAGGCCGGATGGGTGACGAACAGGGTCGACATGAGGTTGTGGTCCTGAAATTCGGGCCGGGGCTTAAGTCTTCGCCGCGAGAGTTACGCCGGGCGGCGGCTTGCTGGTGTCCGGCACAAAGAAATCAGGCGACAACGGCTGGCTCGGGTCGACCCGGTAGCGGTCGAAGTCGGTGACGCCTTCACCGGCAAGGAAGGTGTCGTCGATCAGGAAATGGCCGGTGAAGCTTTTGGCCGGCTTCTGGAAGATCAGATACGCGGCGTCGGCCAGGATCTCGGGCGTGCGCGACATCCGCATGATCGCGTCGCCCCCGAGCAGGTTCTTGATCGCGGCCGTGGCGATCGTGGTGCGCGGCCACAGCGCGTTGACCGCGATGCCCTTCGGACGCAGCTCGCCGGCAAGCCCCAGCACCACCATGCTCATGCCGAACTTCGCCATCGAGTAGGCGGTGTGCCGCGCAAACCATTTTTCCTGCATGTCGAGCGGCGGTGAGAGCATCAGGATGTGCGGGTTTGCGGCCTTGGCTAGATGCGGGATCGCGTACTTTGAAACCATGAAGGTGCCGCGCGCGTTGATCTGCTGCATCAGATCATAGCGCTTCATGTCGGTATCGGCGGCGGGGGTGATCGAAATTGCGCTCGCGTTGTTGACGACGATGTCGAGGCTGCCGAAATGCGCGGCGGTCTGATCGACGGCGGTCTTGACCGCAGGCTCGTCGCGCACGTCGACGACAAGCGGCAGCGCCTTGCCGCCGGCGTTCTCGATCGCTTCGGCCGCCGTGTAGATCGTGCCCTCGAGCTTGGGATGCGGGGTCTCGGTCTTGGCGGCAATCGCAACGTTGGCACCGTCGCGGGCCGCGCGCAGCGCGATCGCTAGCCCGATGCCACGCGAGGCGCCGGTGATGAACAGGGTTTTGCCGGAAAGCGACATCGCCTCACCGTTTGCGGGCAAAGAACGCTTCAAACGCCGCCTTCGCTTCGGGCGAGCGCAGGCGCTCGCTGAAGATCCGGGATTCCTGATCGATTTGGGCCTGCAGCTCCTCCGGAGCGCCGCGCATCAGCGCGCGCGCCGCGGCCACCGCCCCGGGCGGCAACGCGGCAATCTCGCGCGCGGCCTTGAGCGCCTCGGCGTCGACGTCTTGTGGGTCAACCACCAGGTTGGCGATGCCGAGGTCCTTGGCGCGGGTCGCGTTGAGCGGATGGCCCATGACCAGGAACTCGAACGCGCGGCGGCGCCCCATCAGGCGCGGCGCGACGAGAGTCGAGCCAGCCTCCGGTATCAGCCCAAGGCCGACGAATGGGGTTGAAAAAATCGCGTCCGTGCCCGCGACCACGAAATCGCAATGTAGCAGCATGGTGGTGCCGATGCCGACCGCGACTCCGCTCACGGCCGCGACCATCGGCTTGCGGCACCCAACAAGCGCCGGCAGAAAACGCAGCGCCGCGCGATTGAGACCGCCGTCGCCCGTGGCGGCAGCCAGGAAATCCGCGAGATCATTGCCGGCGGTGAACGCGCCCGGCACGCCGGCGATCAGCGCGCAGCGCACGGCGTCATCGGCATTCGCGCCGTCGAGCGCCTTGATCATCGCCTCGTACATGGCAACGGTAAGCGCATTCTTCTTGTCGGGCCGGTTGATCCGGATGGTGCGGATGCCGGCAGCGTCGGTGACAATCACATGTTCGCTCATCGCACCTATCCGATCGTGTCGGGCGCGACTGCGAGCGCGTCCGCGCCCTCGACCACGGTGGCGGCGAGGCCGCCCGCGGCGGTCGCAAGGTTGGTCGCAAAGAAGCGCGCGGTTTCGGTCGCGTGCGCGGGATTGCCCGCGCGCTTGGCGGCGAGCGCATCCTTGGCCAGCATGCAGCCGCCGGCCGCGGTGGCGAACAGGCGCAGATAGGGCGTGGCCCCGGCGAGCGCCGTCTGTGGCTCACGCTCGATGCGTTGGAGCAGCCAGTCCGTGGTCTTGCCGAACGCGTCGACGGCGGCGCGCAAGGTCGTGCCGGTCGCGCCGAACGCCGGGTCGTTGCTGGCCTCGACCCCGGCCACGGTCTCCCACAGTTCGGCCAGATAGGCGCGCACCGCCGCGCCGCCGGATTGCGGCAGCTTGCGCGTGACTAGATCGATCGCCTGAATGCCGTTGGTGCCCTCGTAGATCTGGGCGATGCGGGCGTCGCGGTAGAGCTGCGCGGCGCCGGTCTCCTCGATGTACCCCATGCCGCCGTGCACTTGGATGCCGAGCGAGGCGACTTCGCTGCCGGCGTCGGTGGCGAACGCCTTGGCAACCGGCGTCAGCAGCGAGGCGCGTTCATGCGCGGTCTGCCGCGCCGCCGCGTCCGCGGCGCGATGCGAGCGGTCGAGGGCGACCGCGGTCGCATAGCAGATCGCGCGTGCCGCGTTGGTGAGCGCGCGCATGGTGAGCAGCATGCGCTTGACGTCGGGTTGCACGATGATCGGGGCCGCCTGGTTCGCCGGCATGCCGATCGTGCGGCCTTGCTTGCGCTCGCGCGCGTAGGCCACCGCCTGCTGGGTCGCGGCTTCGGCGATTGCCATCCCCTGCAAGCCGATGGCGAGCCGCGCGTCGTTCATCATGGTGAACATGCATGCCATGCCGCGGTTCTCTTCGCCGACCAGGAAGCCGGTGGCGCCGCCTTTGTCGCCGAACACCATGGTGCAGGTCGGCGAGGCGTGAATGCCCATCTTGTGCTCGATCGAATGTGCGCGCACATCGTTGCGCTCGCCGAGCGAGCCGCCAGCGTTCACCAGAAACTTCGGCACCAGGAACAGCGAGATCCCCTTGGTGCCGGGCGGCGCATCGGGCAGCCGCGCCAGCACGAAATGGATGATGTTGTCGGTGAGGTCGTGCTCGCCGTAGGTGATGAAGATCTTCTGGCCGGTGAGCTTGTAGGCGCCGTTGTGACGTTCGGCGCGGGTGCGCAGCAGCCCGACGTCGGAGCCGGCCTGCGGCTCGGTGAGCTGCATGGTGCCGGTCCACTCACCGGAGATCAGCTTCGCCAGATAGATCTTCTTGAGGTCGTCGGAGCCGTGCGCGGCAAGCGCGTCGATGCCGGCCATGGTCAGGGTCGGGCCGACCGCGAACGCGGCAGAGGCCGAATTCCACATCTCGACGCAGGCGGCGTTGATGGCCCAGGGCAGGCCCTGGCCGCCCCATTGGGTCGGGCCGGCGAGCCCGTTC
>DATIPA010000057.1:0-8164 GCA_035472475.1 Xanthobacteraceae bacterium
AAACACCGCAGTCGCGCCGTCCAGAATCTGGCGGCGCTTGGCCCCATCATCCTCGGGCGCGCGTGACGGGCGGATGAGTTCGGCTTGGATTGTCATAGCGGACGGTCCGCAGGCTCATTGCTCACTGGAAAACATAGGCGCGAATCGACCCCAAGGCAATGACCGAACCGTTCAGTCAATCTTGACTTGCGGTCCGAGACGGGCGTACTGTGACCGAACCGTTCGGTCAATACTAGGTGGAATTTGCTGGATCGGGGTCCTGACATGAGCGCAAAAACCGAGCGATTAGAAGCACATAGCCATCTCAACCTGGTGGTCGAGACGGCCGGTGAGGAAACCTCGATGCCGACCGCGCGCGCCCTGGCCCCGGCGCTGCGGCCCCCGGTTGAAGTCTCGCCGCCGCAGACCGCCGGCCGCAAGCCTGGCTCCCGTCGCCGCCGCATCATCCTGGGTGCTGCGGTTCTGGCGGTTCTCGGAGTCGCCGGCTGGTACGGCGAATACTGGTGGACCGTCGGCCGTTTCACGGTCTCGACCGACGATGCCTACGTCTACGCGCACAACACGACGATCGCCGCCAAGGTGCCCGGCTATCTCGCGACCATTCAGGTCGCCGACAACACCCGTGTGCACGCCGGCGACGTGATCGCGACCGTCGACGACGGCGACTACCGATTGGCAGCGGAATCGGCGCATGGAAAGGTGGCGAGTCAGGAAGCAACCGTCGCCCGCATCGATCGTCAGATCGTTGCGAGCCGCGCCGGCGTCGAACAGGCGCAGGCGCAACTCACCTCGGCGGAGGCGGGTCGGGTCCGCGCCGAAGCCGAGCTGACGCGCCAGCAGGCGTTGGTCGCGAAAGATTTTGCCAGCCATCAGGCGCTAGAGACTGCGCAAGCCAACCGCGATCAGGCACGTGCGGCCGTCACGGGCGCGCAAGCGGCGCTGGCGGCCGCGCAAGCCAACGTCGAAGTGATGCAGGCACAGGAACTCGAAGCGCAACGCGCGCTCGCCGAGTTGCGCACGGCCGCGGCCAAGGCGGATCGCGATCTTTCGTTCACGGAAATTCGGGCGCCGATCGACGGGGTGATCGGCAACCGGGCGGTGCAGACCGGCGACTACATGCAGACCGGTCAACGGCTAGCCAGTCTGGTGCCGCTCGACGCCGTCTACATCGACGCAAACTTCAAGGAAACCCAGCTCGCTCGCCTGCACCCGGGACAGAAAGTTGCGATCAGCGTCGACGCCTTGCCCGAGCATTCAATCGAGGGGACGGTCGATAGTCTCGCGCCCGCGTCCGGCGCGGTGTTTTCACTGCTTCCGCCCGACAACGCGACCGGCAATTTCACCAAGATCGTGCAGCGTGTTCCGGTACGGGTGCGTGTCCCAGCTGACGTCGCGACGCAAAGCCTGCTCCGCCCCGGCATGTCGGTCGTGGTCAGCATCAACACCAAGCGTGCGGCCGCCGATGAGGGCGCGCCGACGCCGACCCGGATGGCGATGCCGCGCGTTGGCCTCCTGCCGGGACGCGATTGATCGAGTCGCCGACGGCGCGACCGGGCTCGCAAGAAAAACAAGTCGCCGGGTGACCCCATGGCCGACATCACCACCGCAACCGCATCTGACCGCATCGATCCGCGCCGGCTGGTCGCGTTCCTCGCCATGTGCTTCGGCATGTTCATGGCGCTTCTCGACATCCAGGTGGTGTCGGCGTCATTGACGGAGATCCAGGCCGGGCTTGCCGCCTCGGCGGATGAAATCTCATGGGTGCAAACCGCGTATCTGATCGCGGAGGTGATCGCGATCCCGCTGTCCGGCTTCCTGTCGCGTGCGCTCGGCACGCGATGGCTGTTCGCCGGCTCTGCCGCCGGCTTCACTCTTGCGAGCCTGATGTGCGGGCTGTCGAGTTCGATGAACGAGATGATCTTCTGGCGCGCAGTCCAGGGCTTCATCGGCGGCGGCATGATTCCGACCGTGTTCGCGTCCGCCTATACGATGTTTCCTCGCTCGCGGATGCCGATCATCGTGCCGATGATCGGATTGATTGCCACGCTGGCGCCGACCATCGGCCCGACCGTCGGCGGTTATCTCACCGACCGGCTGTCCTGGCACTGGCTGTTTTTCATCAACATCCCGCCTGGGATCGGCGTGGTCGGCATGACCGCGGCGCTGATCGATTTCGACAAACCGAACGTGAAATTGTTCGAGCAGTTTGATTGGTGGGGCCTCATCTTCATGGCGGCGTTTCTGGGCTCGCTCGAATACGTGCTTGAGGAAGGCCAGCGCTACAACTGGTTCGACGACGACACCATCACGTTTTTTGCCGTAGTGGCAGCAGTTGCCGCAGTTGCATTCTTCGTGCGCGCATTCACCGCATGGCAGCCGATCGTCGATCTCAAGGCCTTTACCAACCGCAACTTCGCGCTCGGCAGCATGTTTTCGTTCGTGCTCGGCATCGGGCTCTACGGGCTGACGTATCTCTATCCGCTCTACCTGGCGCGCGTGCGCGGCTACGACGCGCTGATGATCGGTGAGACCATGTTCGTATCGGGCATCGCGATGTTCGTGTGCGCGCCGATCGTCGGCCGCCTGATGGACAAGGTCGATTCGCGCATCTTGCTGGTGTTCGGGTTCATGATGTTCGCGGCGGGCTCCTGGCAGATGACTTATCTGACCAAGGACTTCGACTTTTGGCAGATCTTCGTGCCGCAGGTGCTGCGCGGTGTCGGACTGATGTTTGCGATGGTGCCGATCACCAACCTGGCGCTCGGCACGCTCGCGCCGGAGCGCCTGAAGAATGCGTCCGGCCTCTTCAACCTCACCCGCAATCTCGGCGGTGCGTTCGGGCTGGCCGCACTCAATACTGTGCTTGACGATCGCATGGATCTGCACTTCGCGCGGCTGCACGAGTCGGTGGCCTGGGGCCGCCAACCAGCCAACGACATGCTCGCCAACCTGACCCAGCGCTTCTCCGCGTTCGGCGCGGACGCGCAGCCGATGGCGATCAAGCAGTTGATGCTGCTCGCGCGCGTGCAGGGCACCGTGATGGCGTTTGCCGATGTGTTCCTGATGCTGGCGCTGCTGTTCGCGCTGTTCGGCGTCGCGGCTGTGCTGATGCGCCGGCCGGTTCCGGCGACCGCCCAAGGCGCGCCCGCAGCCCATTGAAGGCGCGCATATTTTCCCATTGGGTCGGGATGCGTTATAACGCGACACCACGACCCCCTTCCCAACGCATTCCCGATACCCAATATGTCTCGCAACGAATTCGGCCCACAACGGGCCTGCTGGGAGGTATCCATGATCCGAATTAGCCGCATTCTGGCGACACTTGGCGCTGCGGCCATTGCGCTTGCGCTAGTTGCCAGCACCGCCGACGCGCGCATCGGCGGCGGCTCAAGTTTCGGCAGCCGCGGCATGCGGACATTTTCGACGCCGGCGCCCACCACGACGGCGCCGTCGATTTCGCCGATGCAGCGTTCCGTGACGCAACCCGGCGCGCCGGGCTATGCACGTCCGGGCGGCGGCTTCTTCAATCGTCCCGGTGGCTTGTTCGGCGGCGGTCTGCTTGGCGGTCTCGCGGCCGGCTTCCTTGGTGCCGGCTTGTTCGGGCTGCTGTTCGGGAGCGGCCTGTTCGGTGGCCTCGGCGGGTTTGCCTCGATCCTCGGACTTCTCATTCAGATCGTGCTGGTCGTGATCGTGGCGCGTCTGATCTGGAACTGGTGGCAACGGCGCCAGCAGCCGGCCTTTGCCGCACCTGACAACGCTCGCCAGCCGATGTTGCGTGACGTGACGTCAAACCTGGGCGGTGGCGGCGCGGGTGCGCCGCGGCCGCCCGGTCCGTCCGATCAGGTCGGTATCACCGCCGCCGATTATGATGCGTTCGAGCGTCTCCTGAGCGAGACCCAGGCCGCCTATAGCAACGAGGATCTCAACGCGCTGCGGGTGCGGGTGACGCCCGAGATGCTGTCCTACTTCGCCGAGGAACTGGCGCAAAACGCGAGCCGCGGGGTCGTGAACCGCGTCTCCGACGTGAAGCTCCTGCAAGGTGATCTCGCCGAGGGCTGGCGCGAAGGCAATACCGACTACGCCACCGTCGCGATGAAGTTTTCGCTCGCCGACAAGACGGTGGACCGCGCAACCGGCCGCGTGGTCGAGGGCGGCGATCACCCGCAGACCGCGACCGAGGTCTGGACCTTCCGGCGCGAGCGCGGTGGCAACTGGCTGCTCTCGGCGATCCAGCAGGCGTAGCAACTTCAGCAATTTGGAAGTCGGGCGTCAGGAGTTATCTTTCCTGGCGCCCATTTGCTGAGTCCGGCGCGCCGTATCCACCCGCGGTGGGCGTCTGAATGATGATGGCCTCGCCGGGGTCGAGCACGGTCGCGTCGCAGCCTTCGAGCTTCTCGATCCGCCCATCTTTTCGCCGCACGGAATTTTCGCCTGCCTGGCCGGCTTCGCCGCCGGCCAATCCAAACGGCCGTACGCGGCGGTGGCCGGACAGGATCGTGCAATCCATCCGATCCAGAAACCTGATGGTGCGCCGGACGCCGTCGCCCGCGTTCCAGCGCCCGCGCCCGCCGGATCCTGCCCGGACATGGAAATCCTCGAGCACGACCGGATAGCGGAATTCCAGAATCTCCGGATCCGTGAGCCGTGTGTTGGTCATGTGGGTGTGCACGGCGTCGGTTCCGGGAAACCCCGGACCGGCGGGCGAGCCCGAGCAGATCGTCTCGTAGTACTGATACTTGTCGTTGCCGAAGTTGAGATTGTTCATGGTGCCCTGCGCCGCCGCGAGCGAGCCGAGTGCACCGAACAGGCAATTGGTCACCGCCTGCGAGGTCTCGACGTTGCCCGCCACCACGGCGGCGGGGTATTCGGGCGAAAGCATCGAGCGCTTGGGAATAACGATGTTGATCGGTCGCAGGCAGCCGGCGTTCATCGGAATGTCGTCGTCGACCATCACGCGGAACACGTAGAGCACCGCCGCGCGCGTCACCGGCTCCGGCGCATTGAAATTGGTCGGTTGCTGCGGCGAGGTGCCGGTGAAGTCGACGGTCGCTTCGCGTCTTTTCTTGTCAACCGTGATCTTGACCTTGATCACGGTGCCTTGGTCCATTTCGTAGGAGAATTCCGAATCGTGCAGCGCGTCGATCACGCGCCGCACGCTTTCGGCGGCGTTGTCCTGCACGTGCGCCATGTAGGCCTGCACAACCGGCAGCGTGAACTGCGCCACCATCTTGCGCAGCTCCAGCCCGCCTTTCTCGTTGGCGGCGATCTGTGCCTTGAGATCGTTGATGTTCTGGAACGGGTTGCGCGCCGGATATTTTGCACCGGAGAGCAGTTGATGCAATTCGCGCTCGCGAAAGCGACCGCCTTCGACCAACTTGAAGTTATCGATATAGACGCCTTCCTCCGCGATGGTGGTCGCGTTGGGCGACATTGAGCCGGGCGAAATGCCGCCCACGTCGGCGTGGTGTCCGCGGCTAGCGACCCAGAACAGGATGTCGCGTTCTGCGTCATCGAACACCGGCGTGCACACCGTGATATCCGGCAGGTGCGTACCCCCGTTGTAGGGTGCGTTGATCGCGTAGACATCGCCCGGTGCGATCGTGCCGCGGTTCTCGCGGATGATGGTTTCGACCGCCCGGTCCATGGAACCGAGATGCACGGGCATGTGCGGCGCATTGGCGACGAGCGTGCCGTCGGCGGCGAATACCGCGCAGGAGAAATCCAAGCGTTCCTTGATGTTGACCGAGTACGCGGTGTTCTGCAGCGACACGCCCATCTGTTCGGCGATCGCCATGAACAGATTGTTGAACACTTCGAGCATCACCGGATCGGCATCGGTGCCGATCGCGTGCTTGCGCCTGAGCGGCACGATCCGCTCAAGCAGCAGATGGTTTTTGTCCGTGACCGTCGCGCGCCAGCCGACTTCGACGACGATGGTCTGGTGCGGCTCGATAATGATCGCCGGTCCGGCAACGTGCTGGCCGGGCTTTACCTGGCCGCGCGTGAAAACGTCGGCGTTATGCCAGCCGCCGCCCGAGTAGAAGCATGTGCGCTGCGCCGGCGCGGGCAGGGCAGCCGCGGTCATCGCGTGCGTTGGCTCTTCGAACGTTGCGCCACCGCCGATCGCTTCCGCGGAGACCGCCTCGATCACCAGCGCTTTGCTGTCGTCGATGAACCCGAAGCGCGCGCGATGCGCCGCCTCGAATGCCGCTTTCATGCCTGGCAGCGTGCCGGCGTCGACCACGAGCGCCGTGTCGGTGCCGGCGTAACGCATATGCGTGCGCAGGCGGATCGTAATGTGCTCGTCGAGTACGCCCTGCAGGATCAACTCTCGCTTCGCGTCTTCGCTAAGCTTGCGGCCGACTGCTCCGACGTTGCGAAGCGCAGCCTCGCCGAAATCCTCCTCCAGCGCCTGTTCGCGCGTCGCGCGAATATTTGCGAGCCCCATCCCGTAGGCGGACAGGAGCGAGGAGTACGGATGCATCAGTACCTTGGTCATGCCGAGCGCATCGGCGACCAGACAGGCGTGCTGGCCGCCGGCGCCGCCGAAGCAGTTGAGCACATAGCGGGTCACGTCGTAGCCGCGTTGCACCGAAATCTTCTTGATCGCGTTCGCCATGTTCTCGACCGCGATCCGGATGAAACCGTCGGCGACTTCCTCGGACGTCCGCCCGCCGCCGACCTCGCGGGCAAGCGCTTCGAAGGCCTCGCGCACCGCGTTAGCATCGATCGGCAGATTTTGCTGCGGACCAAAAATCTTTGGAAAGAAGTCCGGCAGCAGCTTTCCGACCATGACATTGGCGTCGGTCACCGCAAGCGGGCCGCCGCGGCGATAGCATTTGGGTCCCGGGTTGGCACCGGCGCTGTCGGGCCCGACCCGGAAGCGTGCGCCGTCGAAATGCAGGACCGAGCCGCCGCCGGCTGCGACCGTGTGGATGAGCATCATCGGCGCGCGCATGCGCACGCCTGCGACCTCGGTTTCGAACGCGCGCTCGTACTCGCCGTCGTAATGCGATACGTCGGTCGAGGTACCGCCCATGTCAAAACCGATCAGGTGTGTGAAGCCTGCGGCACGACCGGTCTCCGCCATTCCGACCACGCCGCCGGCTGGTCCCGACAGAATCGCATCCTTGCCCTGGAACAGCTCGGCCGAGGTCAGCCCGCCTGACGACATCATGAACATGAGGCGCGGGTGCTGTCCGCCGGCAACGTCCCCGCGTCGGTCGGGCCTACCTAAATCCCCGGCCACTTGCGCGACGTAGCGCCGTAGGATCGGCGAGAGATAGGCATCGACCACGGTGGTGTCGCCGCGCCCGACGAGCTTGATCAGCGGCGAGACTTCGTGGCTTACCGAGACCTGGCTGAAGCCAATCTCGCGGGCGAGCGCCGCCACCTGTTGCTCGTGGGCTGGGAACCGGTACGCATGCATGAATACGATCGCGACCGCCTCGATGCCATCGGCATGTGCGCGTTCGAGCTCGGGGCGGATCGCGGCGAGGTCCGGAACCTGCTCGACGGTGCCATCGGCGCGCACGCGCTCGGGTACGTCCACCACTCGCTCGAACAGAACTTGTGGCTTGATGATATGCCGCGCAAAAATTTTCGGGCGCGCCTGATACCCGATCTTGAGCGCATCGCGAAAACCGAGCGTCGTGATCAGCAGCGTGCGCCCCCCCTCGCGCTCGAGCAGCGCGTTGGTCGCAACCGTGGTCCCCATCTTGATTGATTCGATGCGCTCACGCGGGATCGGCGCGCCCGGCGCAACCCCAAGCAAATCGCGGATCCCTTGCATAGCGGCGTCGCTATAGGCCTCGGGAAATTCCGACAGCAGCTTGTGCGCGACCAGGGATCCGTCGGGCGCCCGGCCGATCACGTCGGTGAACGTGCCGCCGCGATCGATCCAGAAATCCCACGTACCAGCGCTCATGCGTTCTCC
Organism: Xanthobacteraceae bacterium; assembly: GCA_035472475.1. Lineage (GTDB taxonomy): Bacteria > Pseudomonadota > Alphaproteobacteria > Rhizobiales > Xanthobacteraceae > JAFAXD01. The sequence goes on from DATIPA010000057.1 coordinate 7,937, forward strand.
TCAACGTCACGTTTAAAGCATGTCCCGCGGCACCGGACATCGTGATGGTGTTGCCCCGCATGGGTTTTCCCGGCTAGAGCATGATCCCGAAAGGCCACCGGTTTTCGGAAAAGATGCTCAAAAAAAGCCAGACCACGATCGCGAGATCATGATCTAGGCGCAAACGCGATTTCAATCGCCTGGAAACGATCTAAGCTTGGCGCCAACCAATACGGAGGGGACCATGCT
>DATIPA010000058.1:0-46304 GCA_035472475.1 Xanthobacteraceae bacterium
CAGGCCGCGGTAGACAGCGGCCGACCAGCCCCGCCGAAGCCCCCGAATGCAGTTGAGCCCGGAGAGTTTACGGCGCCACGTCTCTATATCTCGGACGCAACCATCGAGAGGCTTGCTGTCCTCCTCCAGGCGCGACCGAGCGGGATCCAACTCATTGGCGACGAGCTGGCGGGTCTATTCCTGAACTTTGGCCGCTATAGCGGCGGCCAGGACAAGGAATTCTGGCTGGAAGCCTGGAATGGAAAATATTTTGTTGTCGAACGCATGGGTCGGCCCCCAGTGGTTGTGGAGCATTTGCTCGTCGGCGTTACTGGTGGCTTTCAGCCGGACAAGCTCGTCCGCTCATTCGAGGGCGACGATGACGGCATGTACGCCCGCTTCCTTTTCGGCTGGCCGCGAGAGCCGGAGTACCAAGTTCTCTCTAACAGCGTCGCCGAGGACGAACCCGAGCTTACGAACGCCTTCACCCGCTTGATCGAGCTTACCGGCAATGACGGGGTAGCCAGGCGGGTTCATCTTGCGCGCGACGCCGTGAGGAGTTTGAGCGGTTTCGGCAGTTTCTGCACCAGGCCAAGGAATCCCTAGATGGTCGCGAACGGGAGTGGTGGGCCAAGGGTGCGACCCATGTGCTCCGCCTGGCGGGTACGCTTGCCTATCTGGATTGGGCCTGGGGGGGCGGCTCGGAGCCTATTGAAGTTGCTGCCAATTATGTGACAGCAGCCGTCGAGCTTTGGCGTGAATACTTCTGGCCCCATAGCCGGGCGGCACTCCGGCAGGCCGGATTGACCGACCGTCACCGAGATGCACGTAGGGTGCTGCGGTGGATCAGGGGCAACGGCAAGACCGAAGTCTCGATCAAGGACATCCGTAGGGATGCGCTTGGCGAACGGCTGGATGCGCAACAGACGCTCGACCTTCTGAATACCCTCGTTAATTCAGGCTGGCTGCTGGAGAACACCCCTAAGAGTGGACCCAAGGGCGGCAAGCCTGCTCGTCGCTGGAAAGCAAATCCCAGCATCGGATGTAGCCCAGAAACTGCAGAAACCGCAGAAACCGCAGAAACCCAGGAGGAACAGAATGGATGAGGGGGTTTCTGCAGTTTCTGCGGTTTCTGCGGTTTCTGCGTTACGTCTTGCCGGGATCGCGTTGGAGGGCGATGCCGCTCTAGTGCAACTTGAGTCCTGGGGGCTTCTGCGGGGGCAGACCCAATGAGTCGCGGCCCCTCCCGATTCACCCAGAGAGACCTAGCGAAGGCGATCAAAGCCGCTGTCTCTGTCGGGCTGCCGGCCAGGGTCGAGGTGGACAAGTCCGGCAAGATTGTTGTCGTGGTTGGCGAGACAGGAAAGGCTGAGGCCACCGACAGGAACGAATGGGATGACCCGAATTAAGCTGCCCTACATTCATGAATTCTGCGATCGTCATGGCGTCGTCAGGCGTTACTTCCGCCGTCCAGGCTTCAAGCGAGTGCCCCTCCCCGGCTTGCCCGGTTCGTCCGAATTCATGCAGGCTTATTCTATGGCGCTCGACAACATCCCCAAGCGCGAGCTGGGTACGAGCCGCACCATTGCAGGGACGATAAACGCTGCCGCTGTCGGATATCTCGGCTCAAGAGCTTTCCACAATCTCGCGCCGATCTCGAAAGGCTCTATCGCGGAATGCTTGAGCGCATCCGTCGAGAGCACGGAGACAAGCGCGTTGCGCTGCTGGAACGACGCCACGTTTTGCGAATGCTCGATGCCAAGGCCGCTACTCCTGCCGCGGCACGTGGCTTCCTATTATGTCTGCGAGCCCTAATCCGGCACGCGATTGATACCGGCGTGCGAGAGGATGACCCGACGCTGGGTATTCGTATGGTCAGGCCGAAAACAGACGGCTTTGAAAATTGGTCAGAGCAGGAAATCGCCGCATTCGAGGCGATGCATCCAATCGGCACCAAGGCACGGCTCGCACTCGCGCTCTTGCTGTACACCGCGCAACGACGCGCGGACGTTATTCGCATGGGCCGCCAGCATATCCGCGATGGAGTTCTCCACACCCGACAGCAAAAGACCGGGACCGCCCTCGCGATTCCGGTCTTTGCGGAATTGGCGACAGTGCTCGATGCAACGCCGTCCGACAATCTTACATTTCTGACAACTGATCGCGGCCAGCCCTTTGCGCCGGAGGGCTTTAGCAGGTGGTTCCGCAGATGCTGCAATGAGGCGGGGTTACCGAATCGCTCAGCTCATGGATTGCGCAAAGCGGCCTGTAGACGGCTCGCCGAGGCTGGGTGTTCGGCGGGCGAGATCGCGGCGATCAGCGGGCACGCCAGCCTGCGAGAGGTGGAGCGCTACACCAAGGCGGCGGATCAAGCTCGGATGGCCCGTAATGCGTTCGCGCGGACCAAATCAGCAACATCGAGTGGCAAACCTGACTGACAAATTGGCAAACCGGGGCGCTAACCCACTGAACTAGTTCAATTCAGCAAGGTGCGACACAAAGGCTGTTGATATGTGTCGAGCGTGGGCGCGTGGCCCTGCTGCAAGGTGGCCGGCTGGGGATGGTGTATGAAGAGGCCACTCCCACCACCCCCAAGCCGGCCGAACCCCACGGGACCCAGGAGATGCGGCGGACCTGAGCATTCCGTAGGGTAACCAGTAACTTATGCGTGCGCCCGGATCAGCCGCGAAGCCTGATCGCTGACCATCCGCCAACGGCGCTCGCGCCAGTCGAGCCTATCGCAAGGTGTCCGAAAATCAACGTGACAAAGACCGGCGGCCGCTGCTTTGCCCGGGCGAATCTCTTGCTGCGCTGAATCTCAGGATCGAAATGCGGCGCCCCCGTGGCACCGCGCCGTGCGCGCAGGCTCGCTCACGCCCCGAGGAACTGGCGGACGGTATCGATGAATTTTGCGACCGAGATCGGCTTTGACAGGTAGGCTTCGCAACCGCCCTCGCGGATGCGTTCCTCGTCACCCTTCATGGCGAACGCGGTGACGGCGACCACCGGGATCGATTTGAGCACGGGATCGGCCTTCAGCCACTTGGTGACGTCGAGCCCGGAGACTTCGGGCAGCTGGATGTCCATGAGGATCAGGTCGGGGCGGTGGCGGCGCGCCAGATCGAGCGCTTCGCTGCCGTTGCGGGTGCCCACGGTAACGTAGCCGTGCGCCTCCAACAGGTCGTGGAAGAGCTTCATGTTGAGCTCATTGTCCTCCACGATCAGCACCGTCTTGGCCATATCGGTCACCCAAGTACGCCCGCGGGCGTAAGCTAGAAGAGATTCCTTGCGGAAAGGCAAACCCGGCCATGTCCAAGCGGCCCAAGCCCACCCGTTCCGGAGCCGAGGAATTGGCGGTCGCCGCGCTCGCCTTCGTCGCCCAGGAGCCCGAACGGCTGCGGCGGTTTCTCGACCTGTCCGGGCTCGACCCTGCCAACCTGCGCCAGGCGGCGGCCGAGCGGGGCTTTCTGGCCGGGATTCTCGACTATGTCAGCGGCGACGAGGGACTACTGGTGGCATTCGCAGCCGACGCCGGGATCGATCCAACGGCGATTGAAACGGCACGCCAACTCTTGTCGGAAGGTTAGCGCCGCGCGGCAAACATTGCTTGATCGGCCGTAGGGGCCGCGCCAGCATCCGTAGGCTGGAGTCGCTCCCCCATGCCCGGCTTCTGTCGCGATTGCCTCGCCGATAGTCCGCACAGCGCGCTCCGTTGCCGCGGCTGTGGCTCGCCACGGCTGGTTCACCACCCTCAGCTTGCCAGCCTTGCCATCGCTCATGTCGATTGCGACGCGTTCTACGCAACGATCGAGAAGCGCGATAATCCAGCGCTGCGCGATCGCGCTGTCATTGTCGGCGGAGGCAAGCGCGGGGTGGTCGCAACCGCCTGCTACGTGGCGCGCACCTTCGGGGTCAAGTCGGCGATGCCGATGTTCCAGGCACGCCGGCTTTGTCCCGATGCGGAGGTCGTGCCGCCCAACATCGCGAAATACGCGGCCGTCGGGCGCGAGGTGCGCGCGCTCATGTTCAAGCTCTCCCCGCTGGTCGAGCCGCTCTCGATCGATGAAGCATTTCTCGATCTATCGGGGACCGAGCGGCTGCACGGCATGATCCCCGCGCAATCGTTAGCCCGCTTCGCCAGCGAGGTTGAAAGCCGGATCGGCATCACCGTGTCGATCGGGCTCTCCACCAACAAGTTCCTCGCCAAGATCGCGTCCGATCTCGACAAGCCGCGCGGCTTTTCGGTGCTCGGCCAGGACGAGGCGAAGGCGTTCCTGGCGCCGAAGCCGATCACGTTCATCTGGGGTGTCGGCAAGGTGTTTGGCGAGACGCTCACGCGCGACGGCTACCGCACCATCGCGGACCTGCAGCGTGCCAATGAAACCGATCTGATGCGGCGCTACGGGGTCGAAGGCCAGCGCGTGGCGCGACTGGCGCGCGGGGTCGACCAGCGCTTCGTCAGCCCCGACCGCGAAGCCAAGAGCGTGTCGGCGGAGACGACGTTCGCGCGCGACCTTTCGGATCTGCGCGCGCTCGAGCGCCTGCTCTGGGACTTGAGCGAGCGGGTTTCGGCGCGGCTCAAGGCCAAGTCGATTGCCGGAACGACGGTTACGCTCAAGCTCAAGACCGCCGACTTCCGCCTGCGCACACGCGCCCGCTCGCTGCCGGCGCCGACCCAGTTGGCGGCGACGATCTTCGACTGCGGGCGCGAACTGCTGGTCCGCGAAGCCGACGGCACCAAATTTCGATTGATCGGCATCGGCGTGTCGGGGCTCGGCGACGCCGAGGGCGCCGATCCGGCCGACCTTGTCAACCAGCGCGCCCAGCGCAGTGCCGCAGCCGAGCATGCGGTCGACCGGCTGCGCGGCCGGTTCGGCGACGACGCTGTGATCAGGGGCCTTGTGTTCGGGGAGGAGGACGACCCCGGCCAGATGACGGATGAGTAAAGACGCGACGGCCGGGACAAGCCCGGCCAAGACGCTGAAGCTCAAGCTGGTGGCGCGCCGCTACTGACAGGCCTTCGCGTCCTTCAGCTCGAGCTGGCTCATTTCGCCGCCAACGACGAAGTCGCCGTAGTCGAGGCTGAGCGAGCGGGAAATGCCGTTTTCATACATCTCAAAGCCGATCGAATAAACCGGCGTGCGCTCGCCGCTCTCGTTGGAGCGGTCGAAATAGCTGATCCGCACCGGCCAGCGCCCCAGGTTGGCGAGCGCCGGGTATGCGGCCGACGCGTCGGTCGGCTTCTTCTCGTCGGGCGGAATCGGGCGGCCGATCACGGTGAGCGTATCAAAAACTTTTTCGCCGTTTTCGGAGCCGTCAAACACCGGAAACTCGAGGATGGTGGTGCCGGCGCGCGCCGCCTCGATGATCCGACGCATGTGCTCGGCCGGGAACACCGTGTCCGCGCCGAGCTTGAACGACTTGGCGTCGGGTTTCGCAAGCTGCACCGTAACACCGCCGGCGTCGCGGTCCGCATGACCGTCGGCCGCCTCGACCGGCCTCTGGTTGAGATAGTTGGTCGAATTGAACCGGAAGGCTTTGGCGTCGCCCTCTTCCCAGGTGCTGGCGCGCAGATCGCTCAACGCGGTTTTACCTTCGCCAGAATCGAGCTCCGAAACTTGGCGGAACTGCAGCACGTAACCTTCACACGGACTGCCGGAGAAATCGTAGAGGATACGTCCGCGCACCGCCTCGACCTGACGCTTGCCCGGCGCGCGCAACAGTTTGAGATCATAGACCGCCCGGTGCGGAGCAAGCGCAATGGTGCCTGCCTGCGCCGACGGCATAGCCGACATGAACGGAAGTGCGAGCGCAGACACCGCTGCAGCGTACATGTAATAACCGTGAACGCGCGTCATCAAACCTCCTCGATCGCGAACAAATACATAAAGCCGGTGACGCTTGGCCGCAACCGCTTGCGCGGTCCAGCCTGATTGGGAACACTGCGGATATCCAGGGCAATGCTCTGGTGCGGAGAATCCTATGGCCGGAACGGTTGAGAAGAAATTGGCGGAACTCGGACTGACGTTGCCTGCATTGGCAGCACCCCTTGCCAATTACGTGGGCTCGGTTCGAACCGGAAACCTTCTGTTTGTCTCCGGGCAGTTGTGCCTCGGCGCCGACGGCAAGCTTCTCGCCAAGGGCAAGCTCGGTTCCGAGGTATCTGTTGAGGATGGCCAAAAGGCGGCACGGGTCTGCGCAATCAACCTGCTGGCGCAGCTCAAGGCCGCGCTCGGCGACCTCGACAAGGTCGCTCGCGTCGTCCGTCTCGGTGGCTTCATCAGCTCGACCCCGGCGTTTCTCGACGGCCCGAAGGTCATGAACGGCGCGTCGGACCTGATGGTGGCGGTATTTGGCGATAGGGGCCGGCACGCACGCACGACGGTTGGGGTCGCGGTCCTCCCGCTCGACGCGGCCGTTGAAGTTGAGGGTCTGTTCGAGGTGTCATGACGAGTCGGCGCGGCAACGACGGTTCGACGACGGATCACTTGCGCATTCGCGTCCTGCCCAGCATCGCCGATATTCCGGCGTCGGTTTGGGACGCCTGTGCGAACCCGGACGAGTGCACGCCGGCAGCGCATTCAGTGGCAAAATCAACGGACATCGCTGCGACGGCGCAAGCGAGCGGTCAGCAGGCCGGAGGGAGCTTCGACGGCGCCGCAGCGTCCCCCTATAATCCATTCATATCGCACGCTTTTTTGGCCGCGCTCGAAGCCTCCGGTTCGGCCACGGCGAAAACCGGCTGGATGCCCCAACACCTGATGGCCGAGCGCGCCGGCGACGTCATCGGTGTCGTGCCGTGTTATCTCAAAACCCATTCGCGCGGCGAGTACGTCTTCGACCGCGGCTGGGCCGAAGCCTACGAACGCGCCGGCGGCAGCTACTATCCCAAGCTGCAGGTCTCCGTCCCATTCACGCCCGCTACCGGACGGCGCCTGCTGGTGCGCGCCGGCGCGCCTGCCGACGAGACCCGCGAGGCCCTGGCGCAAGGCTTGGTCGAGCTCTGCCAGCTGCGACAGGCGTCTTCGGTGCACGTGACGTTCATGCCGGAGTCCGAATGGGCGATCGCGGCAAAACGCGGATACCTGCAACGCACCGATCAACAATTCCATTGGGACAACGCGGGCTATGCGAGCTTTGAGGGATTTCTGGAGGCGCTTGCCGCGCGCAAGCGCAAGCTGATCCGGCGCGAGCGCCGCGAAGCGCTCGCCAACGGAATTGAGATCGTGCGGTTCACCGGTTCAGACCTGACCGAGGCGATCTGGGACGCGTTCTTTGCGTTCTATATGGAAACCGGTTCGCGCAAGTGGGGGCGTCCCTATCTGACGCGTCGGTTCTTTTCGCTCATCGGCGAGAACATGGCCGATCGCGTCCTGCTGGTGATGGCGCGCCGCGCCGGGCGCTATGTGGCGGGCGCGATCAACTTCATCGGGTCCGATATCCTGTTCGGTCGGCATTGGGGCGCGGTCGAACATCACCCGTTCTTGCATTTCGAGGTCTGCTATTATCAGGCAATCGAGTACGCGATCGACCACAAGCTCAAGCGCGTGGAGGCGGGAGCTCAGGGCGAACACAAGCTGGCGCGCGGATATCTTCCGCAAACGACCTACTCGGCCCACTACATCGCCGACCCGGCGTTGCGGCGAGCGATCGCGGAGTACCTGACGCGCGAGCGCGCCTACGTGGCGGCGGCCGGCGAGGAACTGGGCGAGATGTCCCCATTCCGCAAGAACCTGACCGAGGAAGAGGAAGCCGAGCCGGCCTGACGTTGGAGGATCGCGATGCCGAGCTATGACGCCAACAACGTGTTCGCAAAAATCCTGCGCGGCGAACTCCCGTGTCACAAGGTCTACGAAGACGGCCGCGCCTTTGCGTTCCTCGACATCATGCCGCGTGCGCCCGGCCACACGCTGGTGATCCCGAAATCACCCGCGCGCAACCTCCTCGACGTCAAGCCGGACGACCTCGCCCACGTCATGGGGGTCGTGCAGAAGGTCGCCGTCGCCGCCATCAAGGTTTTCGACGCCGACGGCCTCACGCTGCAGCAATTCAATGAACCGGCCGGCGGCCAAGTCGTGTTGCATCTGCACTTCCACATCATCCCGCGCAAGACCGCCGTGCCGATGAAGCCGCCCGCGACCTATAAGGAAGAGGCCTCCGTCCTGTCCGACCAGGCGCTCAAGCTTGCGGCGGCGTTGCGGAGCGCCTGAAGGTAAGCCAGTCTCGGCCCTGCGGGGCGCGCGCCGCGAAAATACACCCTCGCCCGATCGACATAGAGCCAGCCGACGCGGTAGCGCACCCAAGCGACAGGAGCGCAGCATGCCGCCCTCACCGCCGCCCAAGCAGTCCAGGCAAGAGATCATCGACCGCGTCCGCGCGCTCGCGCCGCGTTTTCGCAAGCGCGCCGAGGCCGCCGAAGACGCGCGGCGATTACCGGATGATTCGGTCGCCGAAATGCTCGACGCCGGCATAGCGCGCATCCTGGTCCCGCCGCGCTTTGGAGGCTACGGGCTCGGCCTCGACACCTGGTTCGACATCGCTTTGGAAATCAGCAAGGCGGACGCGTCGCACGGCTGGTGCGCGAGCCTGTTCATCCACCACCCCCACATCATCGGCATGTTTCCCGAGGAGGCGCAGCAGGCGCTCTGGGCCGATGGTCCCGACGTCACGATCGCGGCTTCCGTACATCCGCGGGCGAAGGCGACGCGCGTGGCCGGCGGCTACCGGGTGTCGGGGCAGGATTCGGGATTCGCCAGCGGTGTCGGAAACAGCTCGTGGTCCTTTATCGGCGCCTTCGTGCAGGGCACCAGTGCGCCGGAATGGATGTTCTTTCTGATCCCGGCCGACGACTACACGGTGCGCGACACCTGGCTTACGGCCGGGATGCGGGCGACCGGGAGCAACACCATCGTCACCGACAACGTGTTCGTGCCGGACACGCGGGTGATCAGCCTGGCGCAACTGCGGGACGGAAAAGGCCCCGGCGGCGCGTTGCATGACAGCCCGATCTTTCGAACGCCGTTCTACTTCTACTCGCCGCTGACGTTTGCAACGCCGATGCTGGGCGCGGCCCAGGGCGCATACGAGCATTTCCGGAACTGGACCAGGACCCGCACGGCGCCGAACGGCGCATCCGTGGCGGAGAGGGCGAGCGTCCAGGTGCCGATGGCAAGGGCCGCCGCCGATCTCGATGCCGCCGAACTGCTGTTGCGGCGCGCCGCGCACGTGCCGCACACGCTGCAGGGGCCGTCGTCGCAACTGCTGGCGCGCAGTGCGCGCGACTATGCGCGCGCGGCCGAGTTGTCGGTCGCCGCCATCGATACGCTCGTAGCCTTGAGCGGTGCGGCCGGCTTCGCGACGTCAAATCCGATCCAGCGTGCCTGGCGGGATATCCACTTCGCGTCGATGCACGTCGGCGTCAACACCGAGAACAACTACGCGCATTTCGGGCGCACCGAGTTCGGGCTTCCGCCCGACCCGACCCAGCCGTTCTTTTGACGGTCAGCACGCGCAGCAAGGTGCGTCACCCGCGTTACCCCCGCCCTGCGATTGCACTGGCGGGCACGGCACCGAGCCATAGGAGCAAAATACGCAGCAATCGCCCGGCTTCGGACGCAGCATCATCCCGCAGCCCGTGCAGTCGTAGAACACCCGGCAGGCGTCGCCCGGCATCGTCTCCATCCTCGCGGTGCCGCAGTGCGGGCACGTGATCGTGGAGTGAGAGATCATGGCGCTCCCGGGCGCAGTCCCCTCACCGATCTGCGCGGCTGATGACGGCCATCAACTCGGCGACCTTGCGCCGCTGATCGGTCTTGTCGCCGGCGGCGATCGCGTACTCGACGCAATGCGCCACGTGATCGCGCAGGATCTCCTCCTCGGTGCGTCGCAGCGCCGCACGCACGGCCGATATCTGGGTGACGATGTCAATGCAATAGCGGTCCCCCTCGACCATGCGGGCGAGGCCGCGGACCTGGCCTCCGATCCGGTTGAGCCGCTTGAGGCAGGCGTGCTTGATCTCGCGTTTCATGCCGTTTATATACCCCTACCGGGTATATGTTTCAAGCGGAGCCCTGGCCATGGCCGCCACACAACATGCTTCGGCGTCTGACCGCCAGGGACCGGACGCCACGCGGCGTGCGATCGACCCGGTCTGCGGCATGAACGTCGATCCGCGCACGACCCCGCATCGCCACGACCATGCCGGCCGCAGCTATTTCTTCTGCTCCGACCGCTGCCGCACCAAATTTGCCGCCGAGCCGGCGCTCTACCTGAAACCGCAGACCAAACACACCCCGGTTCCGGTGGGCACGATCTACACCTGCCCCATGCATCAGCAAATCCGCCAGCCCGGTCCGGGCCATTGTCCGATTTGCGGGATGGCGCTCGAGCCCGAGCTCGCGTCCGCGGATGCGGGTCCCGATCCGGAGCTCGCCGACATGACGCGGCGCTTGTGGATCGCGCTCGTCCTGACCGTTCCGGTGTTCGGGCTTGAGATGGGCGGGCATATGTTGAATCTGCACGCGCTCTCGCCCGCAGTCTCGAGCTGGATCCAACTGCTGTTCGCGACGCCGGTGGTGCTGTGGGCCGGCTGGCCGTTCTTCGTGCGCGGTTGGCACTCGCTGGTGACGCGCAACCTCAACATGTTCACGTTGATCGCCATGGGCACCGGGGTGGCCTGGCTCGCCAGCGTGGTCGCGGTCCTGTTCCCGGGCCTCTACCCGCCTGCGATGCGCGGGCCCGACGGGTCGGCGCCGGTTTATTTCGAGGCCGCCGCGGTCATCACCGTGCTGGTGCTGGTCGGCCAGGTGTTGGAGCTGCGCGCACGCGCGCAAACCTCGGGTGCGATCCGCGCGCTGCTCGACCTCGCCCCCAAGATTGCGCATCGCGCCAAGCCCGGCGGCGGCGAGGAGGACGTGCCGCTGGCGGACGTGATGGTCGGCGACCTGCTGCGGGTCCGTCCAGGCGAAAAGATTCCGGTCGACGGCACGGTCGCCGAAGGCCGTTCGTCGGTCGATGAAGCGCTCGTCACCGGCGAGTCGATGCCGGTCACCAAGGAGCCCGGAGCGGCGGTGCTGGCCGGCGCCATCAACCAGACCGGAAGTTTTGCGATGCGCGCCGACAAGGTCGGCCGCGACACCATGCTGTCCCAGATCGTGCAGATGGTCGCCGCCGCGCAACGCTCGCGCGCGCCGATCCAGCGCCTGGCCGATCAGGTGGCGGGCTGGTTCGTCCCGACCGTGATTGCAGTCGCGATCCTTGCATTCGTGGCCTGGTCCGTGTTCGGGCCCGAGCCGCGCTTCACCTTCGGGCTCGTCGCGGCGGTGAGCGTGCTGATCATCGCGTGCCCGTGCGCGCTCGGGCTTGCGACCCCGATGTCGATCATGGTCGGGGTCGGTCGCGGGGCGCAGCTTGGCGTGCTGATCAAGAACGCGGAAGCGCTCGAACGCCTGGAGCGTGTCGATACCCTGGTGGTCGACAAGACCGGAACGCTGACCGAAGGCAAGCCAAAGGTCGTCGCCGTCGTCCCGGCGCCGGGCCTGGATGAGGGCCAGGTGCTGCGGTTTGCCGCGAGCGTCGAGCAAGCGAGCGAACATCCGCTGGCGCGGGCGATCGTGGAAGCCGCCAAGGAACGCAAGATCGGCCTCGCCGAAGTCGCCGACTTTGACGCGCCTACCGGGAAAGGCGCGCGCGGCATCGTCGAAGGCCGCAAGGTCGCGCTCGGCAACAATCATCTCCTGAGTGAGCTCGGCGTGACGACGAGCGCGCTCGATGCCGAGGCCGACCGGCTGCGGCAAGACGGTGCGACCGCGATCTATGTGGCTGTCGACGGGCGGGCCGCCGGCGCCATCGCAATCGCCGACCCGGTCAAGGCATCGACACCGGACGCGCTCAAGGCGCTCACCGCCGCGGGCCTGCGGGTCGTGATGCTGACCGGCGACAACACGACCACGGCACAGGCGGTCGCCCGCCGGCTCGGCATTGCCGAGGTCGAGGCGGAGGTGCTGCCCGATCGGAAGGGCGCGATCGTCGAGAAGCTGCGCCGCGAAGGGCGCGTGGTCGCGATGGCGGGCGACGGCGTCAACGACGCGCCGGCGCTGGCCGCAGCCGACGTCGGCATCGCGATGGGAACCGGGACGGATGTCGCCATCGAGAGCGCCGGCGTCACGTTGCTCAAGGGCGACCTGACCGGCATCGTGCGGGCGCGGCGGCTCTCGGCGGCGACCATGCGTAACATTCGCCAGAACCTGTTCTTCGCGTTCATCTACAACAGCGCCGGCGTGCCGATCGCCGCCGGTGTGCTCTATCCATGGTTTGGGATCCTGCTCTCACCGGTCATCGCGGCGGCCGCGATGGCGCTGTCTTCGGTCAGCGTCGTCGGGAATGCGCTGCGGCTGCGGCGGATCAGGCTTTAGAGCACGATGAGTTCAAGTGCACTCGAAGCGGCGCAAATGCGTTCGGTGATTCCCCTTAGAAGGGGAGGCCGGCGAGCGACGCGAGCCAGGTGGGGTTCACTCGGCCGCGAACACAAGCGCCGACGCCGACAAGGCTGCCGCGACCGCAGATGCCGCCTCGGCAAAAAACAACGCTTCATCCCGCAGAAGACTGCACGCGCATCGACGCCCGCCGCTTCCCGCGGGCCGCTCACCCGGACTGAGCAGTCGCCAAGCTTCGGTCGAGACAACGCGCTCGTCCGTTAGCGACTGCGACCATGCGATCATCCCGAGCGAAAACAGCAACGCCACGTGGGCGCCGGCGAGAAAGGCGACGGAAGGGTCTAGTCTGGCCAGGATCGTCATCAGCACAGTGACCAGCGCGGTCAGGAATGCTCTCCAGACCAGCAGTCCAAATGCCGCTTCGCGAAACGGATCCATCGGTCCGACCCGCACGCCTGAGCATATTAGACTAAAGTATGAGACGCGCAGGTGCAAAGGCAAAACGGGGCAAAGGCGAAATAAGTACCGTCGCCACCAAGTGCGATCCGTAAGGCTGCAATTGCCGACGAACCGCTCCTCGCGGAAGCGGGTCTTCAAATCTCCACCCCGCGCGGTTGCGTGCGCACCGAACCACCGGGCGCGACCAGCCGTCGCCGGCCACGCCGTGACATTCGATCGAGGGGCGGTCGCACTGGCGCGGGGCCCCTACGGGCCCCGCACCCACGCGCCTATCAGGTAGTCGCCTGCGCTTCGATCGGCTTCCAGATGCTGTTCTTATGCGTCTCCGGCATCAGGAAGAGAGCGAGCACGAAACACACCGCCGGAACCAAAATCGGGTAGAGCAGCGCGTAGCCGATGCTGCCCGTGGCCGCGAAAGCCGCCGTCGTGATGAACGGCACCAATCCGCCGCCCCAGCCGTTGCCGATGTGATATGGCACCGAGACCGACGTGTAGCGGATCCTGCCCGGGAAGAATTCCGCCAGGAACGCCCCGATCGGCCCATACACCATCCCGACATAGCAAACGAGAATGAAGATGATGAAGACGGCGACAGGATAATTGAGGTTGCCGGGCTGCGTGACCGATCCCAGCCACAAATACAGCGGATAGTAGGTGACCGCGGCGAGCAACATGCCCCCCAGGATCACCGGCTTGCGACCGATGATGTCCGACAGCCAGCCGAAGAAGATCAGGCTCGGCGTTGCAATGAGCAGCGCGGCGCCCACGATGTAAGCCGTGGTCAACGCGTCGACCTTGGAAACCTGCTGCAGGAAGTACAACGCCCAGAACTGGCCGCTGTACCAGACCACGCCCTGCCCGATCACCACGATGCAGGCGATCAGCACGAACTTGACGTTGTTGGTGAGGAAGGCCTCCTTCCAGGGATTCTTGGTCATCTGCCCCTTGGCCCTGATCTCCTGGAAGATTGGCGTTTCCTGGAGTTGGAGCCGGATGTAAATCGCAATCGCCACCAGCAGGAAGGAGATCAGGAACGGAATTCGCCACGCCCATGCGTCGAATATTTCGTTGCCGAAATAGGTGCGCACCGCGATGATCACGAACAGCGAGACCACGATCCCGAGCGTCGGAGAGGTCTGTAGCCAGCCGGTGTAGTAGCCGCGCCGTTCGTCAGATACGTGCTCGGCGACGTAGGTGATGGCGCCGCCATATTCGCCGCCCAGGCAGAGACCCTGGATCATCCGCAGAGCGAAGAGGATGAACGCGGCGGCGAGACCGATCGACTCATAGCTCGGGATCAACCCGATCGCCCCCGTGCCCAGCCCCATTCCGCTGAGGGTAACGAGGAACGTGTACTTGCGGCCAACCCGGTCGCCCATCCATCCGAACAGGAACGCTCCTAATGGACGGATCAGGAATCCGGCGGTGAACAGCGCGATCGTGCTCAGCAGCGCCGCGACCGGGTGGGATTTTTCAAAGAACTTGACCGACAAGATCGCGGCCAAGCTCCCGAAAATGTAGAAGTCGTACCACTCGATGACGTTTCCGACCGACGCCGCAATAATCACGCGGCGGAAATCCTTGGGGATTTGAAGTGCCACTGCTTCCTCCTCTTCGAGTTGAAGGGTCAGGCAGCGTGAGGCCGAGCAATGTTTCCGCCCCTCTCGAACCCTATGCGAATTTTCATTGCGGAGAGGCGCAATCCCTACAACGTCTGGCTACCGCTGCGGGCTGCCCACGTTTTCATTGTCAACGCAAGGGCCAACACCCGTTATGCAACATGAAGGGTGCTTCGGCTGATTAGACTTTCGGCTAATCGCAAGCACGGAACCCGGCCCGGGCTGTTCGTCCTTGCAAGTTCCGCCGGCCAGAAATTCTCGCTGCGATGCACAATTGTCTGGAGCGCTAGGCTCCAAGCCGGTCTCATGTCGGGGGTAGGCGCTAGATCTGCGGCCAGAGCGACGCCCCGATCACGAGCGCGAGCTCGCCCACGAGCACGCCCACGAACACCGATCGTCGGACGACCAGAAATGCCAGGAAGCCCGCGGTGACCGCGCCCAACCGCACCATCAACGGCACGATTGCGAGCGCGCCGGGCGGCGTCAGGATCAATTGCGCGATGATGCCGGCGAGAATTGCAGTCGCGACCGCGCGTATCCATACCATCAGCTCGGAGTCTTCGTTGATGCCGCGCGCAACCACAATGCCGAAGATCCGCCAGATCTCATTCGGCAAAAATCCGACCAGGACCAGCGCCAGATAAGGACCAAGCTCGCGGACCGTCGTGCTCATGGTCCCTCGCCAGGTTTTGGGCTCGGGGCGCCGTCGGACGCGGAGGCGTCCTCGGAGGATGCCTCGCGCACAATCGCCACGACCCGATGGACCGCGAACGCGAGCGTACCGGCGAGGACGCCGCCCGCCAGCAACGCGAGGTCGATCCCGGCAAGGGCGAACATCGGCGTGAGCGTGAGGCCGAACGCAAACGCCAGCCGATCAACTAGTTCGCGACTGTTGCGTGCAATCGAGACCGTAAACGACATCGGGGTCAGAAACAGGACCGCCGCACCGAACAACGGCGGCAAGCGCTCCGCCAAAACAAATCCGAGTATTGCGGCCGCGACCGCCGCCACCACCATGCCGATGCCAAGCCCATTGCAGAACGCAATCCGGCGCTCGCGCGGCAGTTTGGGCGCGATCCGCAGACTTTCCACCCACATGCTTACCGCGGTCAGGTGCGCGGGCAGCAGCAAATGCCAGAAGCGGGTCGCCGGCGTCCTGATGAGCGGCAGCAAGGCGGCAACCATCGGCAGCAGTCGAAGCCCGCTCAATGTCACCGCAATTGCGGCTTCCCCAACCGGCACGCCCGACCCGAGCGCGGTCACCACGATGACCTGCGCGGGCCCCGCCCAGATCAGGACCGTGGAGGCGACCGCCCAAGGCAGGCTGAAATCAAGATCGTGGCAAAGCGCGCCGTAGCCGATGAACGTGCCGAAAATGACATAGACGAATACCGACTGCACGGCCGCCTTGAGCCCGGTGGCAAAAGCCGCCGCCGACGAAATCGGGATCGTACCCATGGCGGTCTCTCCCACGGCCCTCGGCAGCGCGCAACGGGCGCCGGACACAAGGCAGTTCGGCACCGCCGGAGGTGCGTTGGCCACGACGCGTTGCGGCATGGAGCCACAGGGGTCATAAGATCGCCATGCTCGCGCGTTCTGCTAGTTGCGATGGGAAGCACTGGGGCACGACAGAGGAGTGCCTTCGATGTGCGACTACAGCCTGCAACACTTGGCTTCACGCCCCGGCAGAGTGGGCGACAAGCTCGTCACAACCAAGTTTACGCACTCGCTCACCGGCGGCTTCTGCGCCACGAGTGACCCCAACGTCGCCGTTTGTCTGCAGCCGGGTACCGAGCTCGCGTTCGAACGCGAAATCGAATGTGAAGCCGGCTTCCGCATTCTCCCTCCCCGCAAGCTTGGCGCCAAAGTCGCGCGCTTCCGTCGCGTGAACGAAGCCCAACCGAGCATGCATCACGACGCGCTCGAGCTGCCCGGCGGCAAGGTCGTGTTGGTGACGTATCTGCGCGAAGGCCAACGCGCGACCGTGCTGCAACTGCCCGCCACCGAACGTCCGTTCCATATGGACAGCGAGGCGCCGGCAACCGAGACGCGGAGTTCCGTGCGGGTGTGACCACGCGGGACGATGCCACATCAAAAGGGCCACCGCATGCGGTGGCCCTTTTTTTGAGTGAAACCCGGCTCCCGGCTCACACCTTCACGAGCGGAACCTTCGGCACCGAACCGCGTCCGCTGGGCGAGCCTCCGCCGCCCTTGGGACCCGAGGGCTTGCTGCGCCGCTGCGCCGGCCGGCGTTTCTTCTTGGGCTCCGGAATCTTTTCCGGCTTGGGCGTGACCGGCCCGTCCAGGAACTCGAACCCGAGCTTCTCGGCCCCGCGCTCGTCCTTGACCGCGATGACCCGGACGTGACCGCCGTCCTTGAGCTTACCGAACAGCACCTCGTCGGCGAGCGGCTTCTTGATGTGCTCCTGGATCACGCGCGCCATCGGCCGCGCACCCATCTGTTCGTCGTAGCCGTGCTTGATCAGCCAGTTGGCGGCGTCTTCCGACAGCTCGATGGTGACGTCGCGATCGCCAAGCTGAGCCTCAAGCTGGAGCACGAACTTTTCCACCACCTTGGCGATGATCTCCTTGGTGAGATGACCGAAGGTGATGATCGCATCGAGCCGGTTGCGGAATTCGGGCGCGAACAGCCGGTTGATGGCCTCGACGTCGTCGCCCTCACGCTTGCTGCGGGTGAAACCGAAGGCCGCCTTGGCCAAGTCGGACGCGCCGGCGTTGGTGGTCATGATCAGGATCACGTTGCGGAAATCGACCTGCTTGCCGTTGTGATCGGTCAGCTTGCCGTGATCCATGATCTGCAGCAGGACGTTGAACAAATCGGGATGCGCCTTTTCGACCTCGTCCAGCAACAGCACGCTGTGAGGATGCTGATCGACGCCGTCGGTGAGGAGCCCGCCCTGGTCGAAGCCGACATAGCCGGGAGGCGCACCGATCAGTCGCGACACGGTGTGACGCTCCATGTACTCCGACATGTCGAAGCGGATGAGCTCGACCCCGAGGGTGGCCGCCAGTTGCTTTGCAACTTCGGTCTTGCCGACGCCGGTCGGGCCCGAGAACAAATAACAGCCGATCGGCTTTTCGGGCTCGCGCAGGCCCGCCCGCGCGAGCTTGATCGACGCCGCCAGCGCCTCGATCGGCTTGTCCTGGCCGTACACCACCCGCTTGAGGGTTTCTTCCAAGTGGACCAGGACCTCGGCGTCGTCCTTCGATACGGTCTTCGGCGGAATCCGCGCCATGGTGGCAATTGTCGCTTCCACTTCCTTGATGCCGATCGTCTTGCGGCGCCGGTTCTCCGGCAGCAGCATCTGCGCCGCCCCCGACTCGTCGATCACGTCGATCGCCTTGTCGGGCAGCTTGCGATCGTGGATGAAGCGGGCCGACAACTCGACCGCCGCCTTAATGGCCTCGCTGGTGTATTTGAGCTTGTGGTACTCCTCAAAGTAGGGCTTGAGCCCCTTGAGGATCTCGATCGCATCGGGGATCGACGGCTCGTTGACGTCGATCTTCTGGAAGCGCCGCACCAGCGCGCGATCCTTCTCGAAATACTGTCGATATTCCTTGTAGGTGGTCGAGCCGATGCAGCGCACGGTTCCGGACGCGAGCGCCGGCTTGAGCAGGTTGGACGCATCCATGGCGCCGCCCGACGTTGCACCGGCGCCGATGACGGTGTGGATCTCGTCGATGAACATGATCGCGCCCGGATAATTCTCGAGCTCCTTGATCACCTGCTTGAGCCGCTCCTCGAAGTCGCCGCGATAGCGGGTGCCAGCGAGCAGCGTGCCCATGTCGAGCGCGAACACGGTCGCCCCTTCCAGCACCTCCGGCACCTCGCCGTTGACGATCCGCCGCGCCAGCCCTTCCGCGATCGCGGTCTTGCCGACACCGGCCTCGCCCACGAACAGCGGGTTGTTCTTCTGGCGCCGGCACAGCACCTGGATGGTGCGGTTGATCTCCGGGTCGCGCCCGATCAACGGATCGATCTTGCCCTCGCGCGCCTTCTTATTGAGGTTGACGCAGTAGGCTTCGAGCGCATCGCCCTTTTTCTTCTGTTCATCGCCCGACTTGGCGTCGCTGTCGTCGTCGACGCCGCGCGCCGGGCGCGCTTCCGCCAGACCCGGGCGCTTGGCAATGCCGTGGCTGATGTAATTGACCGCGTCGTAGCGCGTCATCTCCTGCTCCTGCAGGAAATAGGCGGCATGGCTCTCGCGTTCGGCGAAGATCGCCACCAGCACGTTGGCGCCGGTCACCTCTTCGCGCCCGGACGACTGCACGTGGATCACGGCGCGCTGGATCACGCGCTGGAAACCGGCTGTCGGCTTGGAATCCTCGGACCCGTCGGTGACAAGGTTCTCGAGTTCGGATTCGATGTAGGAGACGAGGTTTCTGCGCAGCTTGTCGGTATCGACGTTGCATGCCTTCATGACCGCAGCCGCGTCCTGATCGTCGATCAGCGCAAGCAACAGATGCTCGAGCGTTGCATATTCGTGGTGGCGCTCGTTGGCGAGCGCCAGAGCGCGATGAAGCGACTGTTCGAGACTGCGTGAGAATGTTGGCATCAGAGTTCCATTTCCATTTGGCTGTGGACGAAGTTACTCATCGTCTCCGACTCGCCGGACTGGCTCGTCTCCACAGACGCTCGTTTCCCCCAGGCTGCCGATCACACTTCACTTCTTCTCCATGACGCACTGTAATGGATGCTGGTGCTTGCGCGCAAAGTCCATGACCTGCGTCACTTTTGTTTCCGCCACCTCGTAGGTGAACACGCCGCACTCGCCGATCCCGTGGTGGTGGACGTGCAGCATAATGCGAGTCGCCGCCTCGCGGTCCTTGTTAAAGAAGCGCTCGAGCACATGCACGACGAATTCCATCGGCGTGTAGTCATCGTTGAGCAGAAGAACGCGATAGAGGCTCGGCCGCTTGGTCTGCGGCTTGGTCTTGGTGATGACCGCCGTTCCGGGACCTTCATCGCCCTTGCGCTTTCGATCGTCGTTCGCCGCGCGCGGACGCGGTCGATCGGCTGGATCGATTTCACCTCGTTGGTCAAGTCGCATCATGACACGGGCAGTTCGCGGCGTTTCGAAGGCGGTGCTCTGCACGACTCTGCGCCGATGATCTTAGGCCAATAAGGCAGGAATCATGCCGCAATGTCGTGCGTACTAGTCCCTAAATAATAGGCGACGGGGTTTTCGGTTTCCAGTGTGCGAGGATTGGCGAATATCGAGGCCATGTTGGGGCATCGGCGGCGGAATCGCGGCCACGGTCCATCGCGCACGATCGCAATGCCGTGGATCGATCGCGTTCGCGGGCACCGAATCGTCAATTGGTCGTCAAATGTCCGGCGTAGATTGACCGGCCGGCAAAGAAAGCCCGGCGTCGAGCCGGGCTTGCGTAGCGCTACGCGAAACGTCCGCGCGTCAGTGCATCACCGAAGCGATATGCCCTCGGGGCAGAGGTCGTTCGCGAGCGCGTGCGCTGCGAGACGTCAGGCGCCGTTGGTTGTCTTTGCCAGGAAGCCCTCGAACGGCTTGTAGGTTTCCTTGGCGAGATCGGAGCAAAGATCGCCGATCTTCGTCGCTTCCGAGACGAAACCCTCGTAAGCGCTCTTGAAGTAATCGCTCTGCACCTCGATCGCTTTCTCGAGCGTCTTGGCGCCCATGAGCTTTTCCATGGCCGCGGTCGAATCTTCGAAGGACTTTTTCGAATAATCCGCAACTTCGACCGCAATCGCCTGCATGCTTTTTGACACCGCGCCGAACGACTTCAGTGCCATGTCCATGTTTTCCTTGCCGAACTTTTGCGCGTCATCAAAGTTCTTCAGCATCGCTGTGCTCTCCTGCCGGCCTGCCCCGGTGACCGATGTTGCCTATTTATATCGCGATGCACAAAAAGTCAACAAAAATATTGCACTGCAATATAACCGTTTTCACGCCTCACGGGATCCCCCGCATTATCACCACCATTATGCCCAATTCCGCCGACACCTTAACAAATTAGCAATTTGGCGCCGATAGCGTTTGACAGCGCTATCTCGGCAACAGTTGCGGGGATCGTTTGCGTTGCCGCGAGGTTTGCCGGCGTGCGGCGGGGGACAGCAAACGACAAGGGGATCGGACGCCATTTTCGCGCCCGATGGTACGGAGGGGGATGATGCTGCGCGCGGGGTCACGGACCGCAATCCACGCTTCTGTTTGGGGACTCATTGCAATCCTGACGATCGCCGCGGCGACACCTGCCGACGCCCGTCGTCACGCCAGTTCGCATCGCGGACATTCGGCGCGCTCGCACGCGCACCACGGCGATGGCTACTCACCACCCTATTCGGCCATCGTGGTTGACGCCAATTCGGGCGCGACACTGCACGAAAGCAGCCCCGACGGCGAACGTCATCCAGCGTCGCTGACCAAGATCATGACGCTCTACCTGCTGTTCGAACAGCTGAACGCGGGCAAACTCACGCTCGAGTCCAGGATCGAAGTGTCCGAGCACGCCGCATCGCAATCGCCGACCAAACTCGGCGTCCCGGCCGGCGGCACCATCGCGGTCGAGGATGCGATCAAAGCCATCGTGACGCGCTCCGCCAACGACATTGCGTGCGCGATCGGCGAGAAGATCGGCGGGGATGAAGACACCTTCGCGCAGATGATGACCAAGAAGGCACGCGCACTCGGCATGAGCCAGACCGTCTATCGCAACGCGTCCGGCCTGCCCGATGACGAGCAGGTGACCAGCGCGCGCGACCAGGCCGTGCTCGGACGCGCCATTCAGGAGCGCTTTCCGCGTTATTATCGTTACTTCTCGACGCGATCGTTCACGTGGCACGGCCACGAGATTGCCAATCACAATCATCTGCTCGGCACCGTCGAAGGTGTCGACGGCATCAAGACCGGGTTTGTTCACGCATCCGGCTTCAATCTCGTGACCTCGGTCCGGCGCAACGGCCGGCATCTCGTCGCCGTGGTCATGGGCGGTTCATCGGCAGGTTCGCGCGACGCGCGCATGCGCGAATTGATCAGCCAGTACATCAGCAAGGGCAGCACGCAGCACACCGCCGCGGCGATCGCCGAGGGTGCGCGAAGCCCGGTGCGCGCAGCCGCCAAAATGGCACCGGCTCCCGATGGCTCAATGGCCAAGACCGCGGACGCTCCGTTCGTGACCGCGTCGGCGCCGAGCGCGGGCGCACATGCGGCGCCGGCCGTGCAGCCGACGGTCGCGCAGCCGACGGTCGCGCAGCCGGCAATGGCGTCGACGGAGTCACAGCCAGCGGCATCGCGGCACGCGGAGGCCACGGTCGCGATGGTGTCGCCCCTCGTCGGTTCGAGCGACGATATTCGACCGACCCCGGTCAGGACGCTGCGGGTGCGAGCAACAACCATCAAGGCAACGTCGATCGGCAGCGAGCCTGAAGCCGCGCACGCAGTTGTTCCGGTCACGCCGGCGCCACCGGCGTCAGCCGACTCGCAGCCCGAGGCCGAGTCCGTGACGACAGCGCCGCCGGCCCCGCCCGTCGTCGTAGCGCGGGCACCCGCGCCGCCTGCACCGCCCGCTCCCCCCGCGGTTGTGGCACGCGCCCCTGCGCCCCCGATGGCGGACGTCGTGTCAGCGCCAGTCGCTCCTCCGGTCGCAGCGGCAGCACCGGCGCCCGCGGTCGAAGAGGCCCTAGAGGCCAAGCCGCCCAAGATATTCGCCACTGCTTCGGCGCCCGCCCCGGCAAAGCCGGCCGTGGTCACGGAAGTGGCCACAGCGCCCGCACAGGTGCCGGCGGCCCAGGACGTGCGCGACGCGAAGGCGCCGAAAGCATCAGCCACAACACCGACGCCCGTTCCGGCGAAACCGGCCGTCGTCGCCGAAGCGGCCGCTGCCCAGCGAAGCGCTGACCCCACCGAGGCCACTCCCGCCCATGAGGGAGCGACGCGTGAGGGTTGGCTCATCCAGGTCGGCGCGCTCGAGAGCGTGATGGCGGCGAAAGAGCGGCTCGGCTCGGCGCAAACGAGCGCGGCCAAGATCCTCAAACAGGCGGATCCATTTACCGAGAAGGTCGTGAAGGGCGACAAGACCCTGTATCGGGCGCGTTTTGCCGGCCTCGACAAAAGCCAGGCGGAAGCCGCCTGCCGTGCGCTCAAGCGCAGCGACATTCCCTGCATGCTGATCGCAGCGGCCAACAAAAACTGACGCTCAACGAACGGCCGGGCTCGGGCCGGCCATTCGTGTCCCATCGATCGCTTTATTGATCTGCGAACGGCTCGCGCGCATGACGGTCGCGACGTGACCGCACTACCGCCGCGTGTGACGTCGCGCGATTGAGCCGTCCAGTAAATGACCCTTAAGACCTGTGGCCGGCGCGCCACGAACAATTCGTGCGTTGTGCGCGCTCGACCGTGGAGGCGCGCGCTGACAACGTTTTAGTAACCGCCGGGGGTGCATCGTCGCCAAACAGACAACGCAGTTGCGTGAGAGTTTAGCGATGCCGGCGCATAAGCAACTCCTTGGCCTCATTGACTCGGGCCGCGAGATACGTCGAGCCCCCTTGGTCGGGGTGCAATTTCTTCATGAGCGACCGATGGGCGCGAGTGATCTCATCCGCGGACGCGCCCGGCGCAACGCCAAGGATCTGATAGGCTTCCTCTTCGGTCATCTTGCCGGAGGGCCGCCGGACATCCCGCGCGCCCGCACCGTCATCAGAGTTCTGACGCCAGCCGGCGTCCCGGCGATCAAGATAAGCTGCCAGTAGGCTGCGGCTTTCCTCGTCCACTTCGCTGAGCATCGCAATCACCGCCGGCACGTCGAGCGCGTCGAGCGACGTTCCCGCCCGCGGTCCCGCGATGATCCGGCCGTGCATGGCTCCGGTATCGTGATCGAGTTCCATTTCGAGGAACGCCGAGCGCACGCGCGAGACCTGGCCGGAACTGCGCTGGGTGCGGCGCGCGAGCCCCTGCCACGGCCCCCAGCCCAACAGACCAAACCCCGTGATGCCGAGCGGCAGCGCGAACGCGAAATTTCCTCGAAACAGAAGCACAGCCGCTCCAACCAAAGCCGCGACGCCGCCGGCCCTGCGCGCCCCGAGCGCCAGTCCCTTGGGATCGGCCTTGGCGAACAGGCCGAGCCCCCACAACAGAAGGATCAGCACCACCAAGCCGATCAGGATCGTGATCATGCGCTATCGCAGTTGCTGCAGCAGCTTGGCCGCGCCGGCGCCCTGACGCGCGGAGAGATCAGCAAGCGCTTTGAGGCCGCCCGCCGCGTAGGCCGCGACTGCGCGCAACAGTTCGGCGAGTTCGTGGGCGGCTCCGGGATCGAAGCGGCAATGTGCGCCGCGGGTCAACCGCGCAATCTCACGGAACGCATTGGTCGCAATCGGATCGCTCCCTTCCTGAAAAACGAAGGCCGGGACCGCCCGCAGACCGAGCTCGCCCGCGACCGAGCACAGGTGATCAACCGTTTCCTCCATGGCGTCGCCCACAAAAACGAGCGCCTGCACCTTCTGGCGCTCGTCCTCGCGGCGCGCGTGCGCGAGCACCTTGCCGATCTGGGTCGCGCCGCCGCGGCACTCGATCGCGCCCATCAGATCCGCAAGCGCGCGCCCGTCCGAGACGAAGCGCGATGCGCGGCATTCGCTCATACCGCGGTAGTACACGAGTTGGATATCGAGCCCGCCGATCGCCGCCGCCTCGCGGAACATCTCGGTTTGCAACTGACAGGCGATGTCCCACATCGGTTGCCGGCTCAACGTCGCATCGAGCGCAAAGATCAAGCGAGCCCGTGTGCCCGGTGCTGCACGCGGGGCCGTTGCTGACAGCCCGCGCGCCTTGTCCAGGAACGCGTCAATTTCAGCGCGTCCGGAGAGCGGCGCCGGGGTGTGGTCGGAATCGCGATCCTTCGCCATTGTAGCGATCATATAATAGCGCAGACCCGGTCGCGGAGGGTGCGCTTCGTCCGCGCATTGCGGCTACGGACTGTGCCCGACCAGTTGCTCGTGCACGGCGGTCAGCACCTCGTCGGCCAGATTATTGTCAACGCCGACACAGGCGCGCGACAGGGTCAGCGCGCCGATGAGCATTGCAAGTACGGCGATCGCGTGTGACCGCTGGTCTTCGGCGTCCGACGGAACGATCTTGGCGAAGCTCTCGATATAGTTGCGCAGGCCCTCCGCGAACTGGGCCTTGAGCTCGGGCCCATGCCGGGCCGCGTCGGTTCCAAGGGTCGCGATCGGACAGCTGGTACCGGGGGCATCGCGCGTGCTGCGGGCGAGGTAGCGCTCGACATAGTGCGCAAAAACATCGTCCCGACCCTCGACATCGACCTTGGCGGCCTGGCGCTCAATTCGCGCGATTGCCGCGTCAAACGCGGTCTTGAATGCGGCCGCCGCCAGTTCTTCCTTTGACTCAAAGTGGTTGTAAAAACCGCCGTGGGTCAGGCCAGCCGCCTTCATGAGGTCGGCGACCGCAATTCCATCGACCCCTTTTTCGCGAAACAGCCGCGCTGCGGCCTCGAGCACCCGTTCCCGGTTGGCTGCCGCGGTCTCCTTGGTGATGCGCATGGCTGCGTCGCGAGTCCTCTCTTGACAATAATGACGTATATCATCATTAAATGATGACAGTCATCATCATTCCACCGCTGACGTATACGCAGGCCCCCACTTGCGCAAGAGGAAAACCTGATGCTCGCCAATGTTCTCGCGCCGCGGCTCGCCCGCCTGAACATCTTCTACGGCTGGGTCGTGGTGGCGGTCGCCTTCGTGACCATGCTGACGACGGCTGGCGCCATGGGGCTTCCCGGGGCGCTGATCGGCGCGTTGCACAGCGATTTCGGCTGGGACGTTGGCGAAATCTCGAGCGCGCTGGCATTGCGGCTCGCGTTATTCGGGCTGATGGGGCCGTTCGCGGCGGCATTGATCGAACGCTACGGCGTGCGCAACATCGTGCTGACCGCGGTATTGCTGCTGGTGGTCGGACTGCTGTCGGCGCTGGTGATGACCAAGCTCTGGCAGCTGATTGTGATGTGGGGGATGGTGGTCGGCGTCGGCACCGGGCTCACAGCGGTCGTGTTGGGCGCAATCGTGTCGAACCGCTGGTTCACCAGGCATCGCGGCCTCGTGCTCGGTATGCTGACGGCGAGTAACGCAACGGGCCAGCTCGTGTTCCTGCCGGTCGCGGCGTGGCTGGTGACCCATGTCGGGTGGCGCGCGGCGCTGATCCCCTCGATCGGAGGTCTGGTTCTGGCCGCCGCGCCGGTGGTGCTGTTCATGCGCGACCGGCCTGCCGACGTCGGCCTCCTGCCGCTCGGTGACACGGTCGCGCCCGCCGCGCCGCCCCCGGCACGTCAGCCGGCGATTGCGAACGCCATCGGCTCGTTCATGGAGGGCTCGCGTTCGTCGACCTTCTGGATCCTGGCGGCGACGTTCTTCGTGTGCGGGCTCAGCACCAACGGCCTGATCCAGACCCACTTCATTTCGCTGTGCTCCGATTTTGGAATGCCCGAACTGGAGGCTGCGTCGACCTTGGCCATGATGGGCGCGTTTGATTTCGTCGGCACGATTCTGTCGGGCTGGCTATCGGATCGCTACGACAATCGCTGGCTCCTGTTCTGGTACTACGGGCTGCGTGGTCTCTCGCTGCTCTATCTGCCCTCCTCCACGTTTTCGCTCTACGGGCTGAGCCTGTTTGCGCTGTTCTACGGCCTCGACTGGATCGCGACTGTGCCGCCGACGGTCAAACTCGCGGCCAACACCTTCGGGCGCGAAAAGGCCGGCTTGATGTTCGGATGGATTTTCGCCGCGCATCAGATCGGCGCCGCCACGGCGGCGTTGGGAGCCGGGTTTACGCGCAGCACGCTCGCCACCTACCTGCCGGCGTTCTACGTCGCGGGCGCAATGTGCCTGGTCGCAGCGCTGCTGGCACTCGCAATCCGCCGTGGACCGAAAGCGGAAATGCGCCGTCCAAGCGCGGTGCCGGCGTGAGCGGGCTTAAGCGGCGGTCGGTCTCTAAGCGACCAGGATGTCGTGCAATTCGAGCGGCGTATCGGCGCTGGCAAGCCACTGAGCGCGCGCTTCCGCCCGCCGGCGTCCGCGTTCGTCGATCGGCAGCTTGAGCGAAGCGAGCAGCGCCTCGACCTCCTGACGCGCCGTGAGGTGCGCAACGCTGGGGCGGCTGCCGAGCGTCTGTTCGTCCATGTCGTCGAGCGCGCTCAAGCCGCGCGGAAAGAACTCGCGGTAGACGATGCGTTCGGCAAACCCATCGGAGAACCGAAAGCCCAGCCGTCCCGCCAGCTCGTGCAGTCCGGTCTCGATCAGCCGCCGGTTGCGCGAGCCCATGATGGACAGGCGGTTGCGCACGACGATCCAATCGATCACCTTGCCGTCGACCAGGCGCCGCTGGCGGCGCGCCTCGCGCACCATCTCCGAGTAGTGGCTGGTGCCGGTGACCGAGAAGGTCTGCGGGTCGATCCCCGCGAGGACATCAAAATCGACAAAACTGTCGTTGAGCGGCGTGATCAGCGTGTCGGCCATCGAATGCGCCAGCCGGGTCAGGTAGGTGTCGGCGCCCGGCGTATCGATGACCACGAAGTCGTGGCTGTGCTCGACCGTGGTAACCGCCTGCGCGAAGCTCGAGAACTCCGCTGCCTCATTCTCGTCCACGCGCAAACCCTCGCCCCGCGACACCCGGAAGTGCAGGGGCAATTCGAGATCGAGCTTGGCGCGGTTGCCCCAGGCGCGGCGGTTCTCGATGTACCGGGTCAGGCTGGACTGCCGCGAATCAAGGTCGATGGTGGCGACCCTTTGCCCGGCCCTGAGCAGCGCGAGTGCGACATGCATGGCGATCGTGGATTTGCCGGAGCCGCCCTTCTCATTTCCGACCACGACCACGTGCGCAGAGAATGTCTGCGTATAATCAAGCGGCGGCGCCTCGACTTTAGCCAACATGGCCCCTCCGACGACAGAATCTCTTATTCTTGTTCTCTGTCTCTCGCCGGCCGCCCCGCCGGTCAAGAAATCTAGATCACATTTTTGCTAGTAAACAACGGACACGACGCGACGGCAACAATTCACTTCGATCAACTCGTGTTGATCGACTTTCAAACAGGTAAACCATGCGCCGGCCGAAGGTGGTCCGTACCCTGAAGGCACTCGACCGGGCGACCAGAGAGTTCGCAACCGCGAGCGTCGCCCTGGTCCCCACCATGGGTGCGCTGCACGCAGGACACCTCTCGCTGGTGCGCCTCGCCCGCCGGCACGCCGCCCGGGTGATCGTGTCGATCTTCGTTAACCCGGCGCAGTTCGCCCCGCATGAAGACCTCGCCACCTACCCGCGGACCTGGGCCGCGGACACCGCCGGACTTGCGAACGAGGGCGTCGATCTGATCTGGGCGCCGTCGGTCGGCGTCATGTATCCGGACGGGTTTGCGACGCGGGTGGTGCCGGACGGGCCAGCCAAGGTTGGACTGGAGGATGCCTTCCGGCCGCATTTCTTCGCCGGCGTCGCCACCGTGGTCGTCAAGCTATTTCTTCAATGCCGCCCGGACGTTGCGATCTTCGGTGAGAAGGACTTCCAGCAGCTCAAGGTCGTCACCCGGCTGGCCCGTGATTTCGACTTGCGGCTCAAGGTGATCGGCGCGCCGATCGTGCGCGAGCCGGACGGCCTCGCGATGTCGTCCCGCAACGCCTACCTGACGCCCGCCGAGCGCGCAGTCGCCCCGGTGTTGCATCGCACGCTCAAGTCGTGTGCACGGCGTATCTCGGCGGGAACGTCGCTTGCCAGGGTCCTGGCCGACGGCCGCAAGGCAATCATGGCGGCCGGGTTCGCGCTCGACTATCTGGAAGCGCGCAACGCCGACACGCTCGCGCCGGTGCGCGGGCGCGCCGACGGGCCGATCCGGTTGCTGGTTGCGGCGCGGCTCGGCAAGACCCGGCTGATCGACAACCACGGGGTGTGATTGCCTATTCACCTGCTCGGACGCGCGCGGCCTTGACGGGAAAGAACCGGTCGAGCCAGTTGCGCAGGATGAACCCGACGCGCGGGTCGGCGTCGACAAACAGGAAGTGATCGGCCCCGTCCATCAGGTGCAGCTCGACCGGCGGCTTGGCCAGCCGCGCCAGGCTGAAGGCTTCCTCGGAGGTGCAGACGCGGTCGCCGGCGCTGTGCAGGATCAGCACCGGTCGCGGGCCGATCCTGCCGATCACGTCTTCCGGCCGGAACGTGAAAAAAGCGGCCGGCGTGTCGGCGGAAAATTCCATCAGCGAGTTGTTGGAGCGCAGGTTGACCTGCAGGTGCTTCGGCATCTCGAAAATGTCGAAGCGATGCACTTTGCGGGCGTCCCCGCCCTCCGAGCGCCGGCGCGCCCCGTCCTCCATGAGCTGCAGGAAGCGTTCCCACGTTTCCGGTGTGTGCATGCCGCGGATGGTGCGTTCGCCGTTCGCTACGGCATTTTCGAGGATGACCGCCGCCACCCGTGAGTCGGTCGCCGCCCCATAGACTGCAACCCCGGCGCCCAAGCTCGAACCGGCCAGCGCGATCCGCTCGGGATCGACCTCCGGCCGGCCGGCCATGTAAGACAGCGCGTGGCGCGCGTCGGCGACCTCCTCCATCGGGATCACGCGCCCGCGCTCGCCGCCGCTCTCGCCGCAGCCGCGAAAGTCGAACCGCAGCGCGACGTAACCCCAGGCTTCGAGCTGACCGCAGATCCAGGCCGGGCCGCCGTTTCGGTTGGCGCCAAAGCCATGCATCATGATCACGGCCGGACGTCGCTCGCCCGGCTGCAGGCCGTCCGGCACGTGGACAACGCCCGCCAGCCGGTGCCCGTCCGACATAAAGACGGCGTCTTGCTGCACGGATTCCAACCCTCCCTAGCACCGCGCCACCCGTCACATATACTTCGGGCAAATCTCGCCGAACAACAGCCGGGGGAAATGTCCGATGATCCTGATCACCCGCGCGTTCGCCGTATCGCTGCTGCGCGGTGCCGTCGCGGCATCCGTCGCGATCGGCGTCGTAGCCGCAACCTCTTCATCCGTGCTGGCGCAGCAGAAAGTCGCGCTGCGGGTCGCCTATATCCCAGTCATAACCTGGCTCCCGGCGCTGATCGCCAAGGACGAAGGTTTCTTCGACGCCAACGGGCTCGATGTGACCTTCACCAAGTTCCCCAACATCGTCAATCTGCCGCCGACGCTCGGACGGCAGTTCGATCTCGTCCCGACCACCGCGCCTGATCTTCTTAACGCGGTTGCGAGTGGACTGAACCTCGCTGCGGTCGCGGGCGAGACCCTCGAGACGGCGAGCAACAAATCGTTCCAGGTCACGGTGCGGCCCGACAGCGGGATCACTTCGCCCAAGGATCTGTCCAGCAAGCGCGTCGCCACGCCCGGGCTGGGCTCGGTGATGCACCTCGCCCTGCTCTATTGGGTCCGCCAGGACGGCGGCGATCCGCGCAGCGTCGCCGGCATCGAGACGCAGTTTCCGCTGATGATGGATATGCTCAAGTCCGGCCGCGTCGACGCGGCGGAACCGCTCGAGCCGTTCGTCGGGCAGATGCTCGGGGCCGGTTTCAAGTCGATCGGCGATCCGTTGCTCGCGGTCGCCGATCCGGTGCTGTTCCCATTCTGGATCGCGGACGCGGACTGGGCGCGGGCCAATCGCGGCACGCTCAGGAAATATGTGACCTCGCTTGAAGCGGGCCTGAACGTGATCAAACGCGACGACGCCAAGGCGCGCGCGGTGCTCGCCAAATATTCCGGTCTGCCGGACGCGGTGATTGCGCGCATTCCGATCCCGGCCTACGACTTCAGGATCACCCCGGCGCAACTCGACGTCTGGCGCAACATGATGGTCACGCAGGGCTATCCGCTCGCCAACCTCGACATTGCGCATCTTGTCGTCGCGCCGGAGTGAACGTTCCGTCGGCCTCGCCCGGCGTGACGCGCATTCCCGCAACGCGGCAGCGCCCAACGATGAAATCCGAACCGGATGAGGCCGAGCATTTCCCACTCCGGCGGCGAATGTCGGCGACGATCGCCCTACATAGTTACCGATCGATGCGTGCTTCACCCAGCTAATCCAGCTAATGTACTAAATTTCTCATCACGCGTGTTTGTTTGTAGACCTGTCACGGCGCTCGCCGTAATGTAGACAAACACGATCGGGGGATGGTGCCATGTCCGACGATCTGTTTCTCAAATTTGACGGCGTTCAAGGCGAAGCGGAGGACGGCCGCGTCCACCGGGATTTTGATGTACTTGGTCATCAGTTCGGCGAGCTCGGCGACGATTTCCTGAAGCTGATCGACGATGCCTCGTCCACTCACGGCGAAGCCCTTCACAAGGTTGCCGACGACGCGCTGATAAATCATGATTTGCTGAAGGTCGACACCGCGTTTCTGAAGATCGACGACAGCTTCCTCAAGCTCGATACCGATTTTCTGAAATTTGGCGACGGGATTACGAATTTCCTTGAAAACGATCTGAAGATCACGCCTACCGCTTCGTCGGAAGGATCCTCTTCACTTTCCGACACGTTTCTCAAGATTCACAGCGA
This sequence comes from Xanthobacteraceae bacterium, assembly GCA_035472475.1. Taxonomy (GTDB): domain Bacteria; phylum Pseudomonadota; class Alphaproteobacteria; order Rhizobiales; family Xanthobacteraceae; genus JAFAXD01. Next base: position 31,033 of record DATIPA010000058.1, read on the forward strand.
TTTTCAAAACGCCGCCAGCGACTTTCACACGCTTGCGACGGACTTCGTCACGATCAAGTTCGCTGGGTCAAGTGAAACCAGCCCGTTTCTCAAAGTCGCCGACGACTTCCACAAGATCGACGACGCGCTCCACCAGATGGGTACCGACTTTGCCGCCCTCGGTACTGAATTTATTAAAATCGGTGAAACATCCGACACCGAGCCTAGCGAATCGTTCTCCCTGAACTTCGGCCATATCGCCATCAAGTACGGCGAAGCCGCGCAGAAAGTGGGTCAAAGTCTGGACGCCTTGAGCAGCGACTTCCTCCAGATCGGCGACGATTTCCTGAAGTTGAGCGACTCGGACACGATCAAGCTCGATCAGGCGTTTCTGAAATTCGCCGACGATTTTCTCAAGCTGGGCGCCGATTCGTTGAAGCTTGACACCAGCCTGCATCTGCTTGGGGAGGAAACCCTCAAGATCAACGAGCTGCTGCACCTGAAATTGGAGACGGGGCCAATCCCGGTCCCGACACCGGGGGACCACGACGCCATCCAAGCCGTCACCGAGCAGGTGCATCAATTGACGCAGCACGCCAAGGACTTCCATCTGTAGGTTGGCGACCAGTGGGACCGCGCGCTTGCGTCTGGAATTGTGCGGAAATTCAGAGGTTCCGGGTTCCCGGCTTTTCAACAGCCCGCGAGGCGATGCCGAGGCGCGCCAGCACCGGAAGTGTGTGTTGCTCGATCTCGGCGGCGCGCGCAACAAGCGCTGCCGTGGCCTCCTCCGGCGACAGCTTTTTGCCGTCCTTCTCGACCGCATAGCCGCTCATGATCGCGATCCTGGCCATGGCGCCGGCGGGGTCCGACAGGCCTTTCTGCTTGGCAAGCAGATAAAGCTGGCCGATCCGGTCAACGCGAATTCCTCCGCCGGTCACCGGGGACGCCAGATAGGCGAGTTCAGTTGATTCCTTGGCGCGCGTCATCACGGCGGCGTTGAAGGCGCTGGTTGCTATTGCCCGTTCCGCCTGGCCTTCGGAGGGCAACGCCGGATGCAGTTCGCCACGGCCGACCAGAACCATGATGGCGTCGGTGAGCGAGGTCCAGCCCAGCTGGTTTGCCGGCAGGTGGTCGATGAGTTCGCGAATTGTCATAGGTCCCTGGTCCAAAACGTCGATCACGGGTTTGTAGACGTCGGGGCGCAGCGCCAGCGTCCCTAGCGCGGTCTGGAATGTCAGCTGGAGGTCTTCAGCCGCGACGGAGAGCGCCAACCGCGTTTGCAGCCAGCGCTCGCGCGCCTGGAGCGGCGCCAGTGGCGTGAAACCCTTGACGAAAATGTCGCGCCGAAATTGCCGGCCGATGATCATGTCGCGCGTCGTCTCGGCGAGCTGCGGATCGACGATCTGGGCAAGAAAGCGCTGCTGGGATTCGGTGAAGTTAATGCGATCGACATGATCGACCAGATAGGCGGAGCCAAGATAGGTGAGCTTGGCATCGGCAAGTTCGGCAGCAACGTCGGCGAACGAAAACGCCTGCCAGCTACGTGTGAGCAGTTCGTGCGCCAGGTAGGAACGCGGCAATTTTCTCAAGCGGTCGAGCTGCGCTGTGACAATCGGATACATCTGATAAAATCGCGCATCGAGTTCTTTCAATTTGTCGGCGAAGGTGAGCGCTTGTTCCAGGGCGGCCTCGGACACTCCCCCGGCGGAAGCGTGTTGCACCAGCACGCGCCGCAAGGGGGCCATGCCGGCCCAACCCGGCATCGTATCGTAGGATATGTACGCGAGCCCGCCGGGCTTGAGCCGCTGGCGAATGAAGGCGATGATTGCCTGGCGGTTCTCCGCGCTGATCCAGCTATAGACACCATGCAGCGCGATGACGTCGAAGCTTGGCAGCGCCCCGTTGTGCAACAAATCATCGAAGGCGGCTTCGCGGAACTGGATGTTGAGCAGCCCGGCTGCGGTCGCCAGGCCGCGTCCGCTGGCAATGTGGGTAGGGTTGAAGTCGATCGCAAACACCTCGGTCCGCGGGTTCGCGGCCGCGATGAGATTCGCGGTAAAGCCCTGTCCGCAGCCCAGGTCGCAATAGGTGAGCGGCTCGCCTTGGCCTCCGGGTACGGCGATCCCTTTCGCGAGCGCCGCAAAGCTCAGGATGGCCGGAATCTGGACGCGGCAAAAGTCATGCACATAGGCCGTATCAGTGACGTATCCGGACCCCCAGTCGGCCATGGATATTCTCCGCCGAGATCACTGACACAAGCGCTCATGTGGCTCAAGCACGCCGCCACGCGGGTAACCGGTGTTGCCCGGGGCGGCGGAACCGCGCAGGTGCAGGACTATCCTCAATAATGAAATTCGAACCGGACAAGGCTGAGCATTTCCAGTCCATCGGCCAGCCGATGCGCCGCAAGGAAGACTTGCGGCTCATCACCGGCCAAGGCCGCTTCAGCGACGACTTCAATCTCGAGGGCCAGGTCTTTGCCGCGTTCGTGCGCTCGCCCCACCCGCACGCGCGCCTTGTTTCGATCGACACCGACGCGGCGCGCGCCATGCCGGGCGTGCTCGGCGTGTTCACCGGCGAAGACTGCCGGCGCGACGGACTTCGCCCGATCGAGCACAGCCCGGTGCCCTCGACGCACTACGACATGAAGCTGACCGCGCCGGGCGGAGGCCGGATTTTCGCCGGGCGCCACCTGCTGTTGCCGACCGACAAGGTCCGCCATGTCGGTGAAGCCGCCGCCATGGTGGTGGCGCAGACCGTGCACCAGGCGCAGGACGCCGCCGAGGCCATACAGGCTACTTACGACGCGCTCGCGCTGGTGACCGGTTCCGAAGCCGCGCTTGCGCCGGATGCCCCGGTGGTCTGGCCGGACCTGCCGGACAACGTCCTCGTCGACACGGTTTTCGGCGACGTCGTTGCGACCGCCAAAGCCTTTGCGGCGGCCGACCATGTGGTCAAGGCTGAGTTTGACGTCGGTCGCGTGACGGCGGTTCCGATGGAGCCGCGCGCCGCGCTCGCCGCCTACGATCCGGCGACCGACCGCTACACGCTCTACGCCGGCAGCGGCGGGGCCGTCCGCCAGAAGCACGAGCTTGCCGGCGTGCTCGGCATTGCGCCCGAACGGCTGCGGGTTCTCTCGCATGATGTCGGCGGCAATTTCGGGTCGCGCAACCGAGTCTATGTAGAGTTCGGCCTCGTGCTGTGGGCGGCACGCAAGCTGGGACGCCCGGTGAAGTACACCGCGAGCCGGTCCGAAGCCTTCTTGACCGACTATCAGGGCCGCGATCTTAAAACCAAGGTCGAACTGGCGTTGCGCGCGGACGGCCGGTTTCTCGCCATGCGCGCCGACAACATCAGTAACGTCGGCGCCTATTGCGTGTCGTTGTCCCCGCTGGGCAAGGGCGCGGCGCTCATCACCGGCTCCTATCACATCCCGGCCGCGACGCTGCGGGCCCGCGCCGTGTTCACCAACACGATGCCGACCAACGCCTATCGCAGCTCCGGGCGACCGGAGGTGACGTTCGCGATCGAGCGGGCCATCGATCTTGCAGCCGACGAGCTCAAGCTCGACCGGATCGCCCTGCGGCGTCGAAACCTCGTGACGGCGCGCGCGATGCCTTACACCAATGCGGTCGGCGCCACCTACGACAGCGGCACCTACGCGACCAACATGGACCTCGCCATGCGGATGGCCGACTGGGGAGGCGCCTCCGCGCGCCGCCGCGCCGCCAAGGCGAGGGGCCGGCTGCTCGGGCTCGGGCTTGCGAATTATGTCGAGTCCTCGATCGGAGCACCGCGCGAGCGCACCGAAATGACCGTCACCCCCGATGGCCGTGTCGACGTCGTGATCGGCACGCAGCCCAGCGGTCAGGGGCACGAAACCAGTTTTGCCCAGGTTGTGGCCGATCTGCTGGTGGTGCCGGTCGAGGCAGTGCGGATCATCGTCGGCGACACCGACATCGTCAGTGTTGGCGGCGGCTCCCACTCCGGCCGCTCGATGCGGCACGCCGCGACCGTGTTCACCAAGGCCGCTGCCGATCTGATCGCGCGCGGGAAGGAGATCGCGGCGCTGCTGTTTGACACTCGCGCTGACAGTGTCTCCTTCGCCGACGGCCGCTTCGGCGCGCCCTCAACCAACCGCACGCTCGATTTCCTCGAGCTCGCGCGCGAAGCGGCGGAGCGCGCCTTGCCGGGGCTCGCGCGCGGCATCAACGCCGCGGCCGACAACGAGATGCATGACCCGGTGTTTCCCAATGGGTGCGCGGTCTGCGAAGTCGAGGTCGATCCCGAGACCGGCAACGTCGAGCTCACGCGCTACGCGTGCGTTGACGACGTCGGACGCTGCATCAATCCGCTGATCGTGCACGGCCAGACCCATGGCGGGATCGCGCAGGGCGTCGGCCAGGCGATGTGGGAGCGCTGCCATGTCGATCCGGAGTCCGGCCAACCGCTTGCCGGATCATTCATGGACTACGGTATTCCGCGCGCCGACTTGCTTCCGTCATTTACAACGGAAATCGTCGAGGTGCTTTCTCCGACCAATCCGCTCGGCATCAAGGCCGGCGGCGAAGGCGGCACGACACCGGCGCCCGCGGTCGTGATCAATGCCATCGTCGACGCGCTACGGCCTTACGGCATCCGCCACATCACCATGCCGGCGACGCCGTACACGATCTGGCACGCGATCGCAGCGGCAAGCTCCAAAGGACTGCCGAAACCGCGCAAGCGTTAAGCGCGCGTCAATCCGTCGACTCGTCGGCCACGTCGCGAACCGGCGTCTCCGGCGTCAAGCCGCCGCGGCGTGCCGCGAACGTCTCCTGCCCGCTCTTGTCCCATTCGCCGGTCACTGCGCGTCGCGCATATGTGTCCCAGGCCGCATCCCAGGATCCGAGCGAATAGCCGTGCCACGGCGCCTGCGGCGTCAGCGCGGGCAATCCGAGCCGCTCCCAGAGTTCGCGCGCGTGCTCCATGTACTCGCGCCGCGGCAACGCCACCGGCGGCAGCGCGTGCTTGAGCGTCGCGTCGATCAGCATGGTCGAGTCGTTGCCGCCCGATCCCGATTTCGGCCCATGCCCGCCCGAGCGGTATGGCGCGATGTGCACGTCCTCGATCGGATTGCAGCGGTAAGCGAGCGACCACAGCACGGCGTCCGGGTTATCGGCATCGATGTCGGGGCTCACCGCGACGACGATCTTGCCGCAGGCCGCCTGCAAGGTGGCGGCGCCGTGCAGCGCACGCCAGATTTCCGTGCGCGGCGTGCCGGGCTCGATTTGCAGGAAGATCACCTTGCGGATGTTGGTGAGAGGTTCGTGCATGACGACCGCGCGGACGCCCTTGATCGAGAGCTGGTCGCGCAGGTGAGTGAGAAACAGCGGTTCGTAGGCGACCTTCTTGATGACGCTCGACTCGCTCGGCGTGACCTGGCTGATGATGGACACGAACACCGGCGAGCGCTTGCGGGTGATCGCCGTGACCTGCATCGACATGTTGAAGTCCTCGAGCGCCACATGGCCGTGGCTCTCGCCGAACGGCCCTTCCGGCTCGAGCAAGTCGGTATCGATCACGCCCTCGATCACGATCTCGGCGTCGGCCGGTACCTCGAGATCGACGCTCACCGCCTTCGCGGTGCGGATGGGGGTGCCTGCGAGCCCGCCGGCGACTCCCATCTCGTCCTGATCGAGCTGCAGCTTTTGCGGGCCGGTAAAGATGACGACCGGCGCGCATCCGATCACGATCGCACACGGCATCCGCTCTCGGCGGTCGCGGTACTTTCGCCAATGATGATAGCCGCCGGCGCCGCCGATCCGGCTTCCCATGCGCACGCCCAGTCGATCGGTTGCCTTCAGGGCGGCCCGGTAGGTTCCCATGTTGCGGATGCCGCTCTCGGGATCGCGCGTGATGCACAAGGTCGCCGTCAAATAGGGCGCGGCGTCGAAGCCCGGCGTCGAGACCGGCACCGGCAAGCTTGCGAGCCCGCCACCGGGGCGGCGCAACGCATCACCGGTGATGATGATTTCTTGGCACGGAGGCTCGGTCACCAACACCGGCGCGATCGGGTTTGCGATCGCTCGGGTCCAGGCTTCCCCGATGGCCTCGACCGAGCGCCCCATTCCGACGGCGTAGATCTGCGGCGATGCTGCCAGCGCTCCAACCGCGACCGGGATGTCGTAGCGCCGCCCCGCTCCATCAATCACATTGGTGAACAGAAATGCGCGACGCTGGTCCTCCCGCAACCCGCCGCGGAACTGCCAGCGCACCAGTGGGTGAAGTTCGGTGTCCTTGTTGATCGGCTCCTCGATGCGCCAGAGCAGCCCTTGCGCGTCGAGCCGCGCAAGATGGTCCTGAAAATCGAGCGCCGGACCTGCCGGCGTCGACGCATCGACCGAGCGCGTTTCGACGGCTGTGTCGAGCATGTTCTGAACCTCGCGGCGAATAGCGAGAGGCTACGATTTAGCCCGCGGGCGAGCAATGCCTCGCGCTTTGCCCTCGCGCACGCCGATCAGACCCGCTCCAGAATCTCGATCTGGGGCCGCTCGCCGCGCGCCTTGCCGCTGATCGGCGGACGCGGGAGCTTGGCCTCACCCGGTTCGACGATGAACGTGTAGTCGAGCGAGTACCACGGGCTTTTGACATCCGGCGCGGGCGCCGGATCGCGATCATGGCGCACGTAGTCACCGACCAGCGTCCTGGTGACGCCGAACTGTACGTCGGTTTCAAGATGTTTGTCGTCGTTGACGTAGACCTGCGAGATATGGGTCTTGTAGCCCGGCTTGTAGATCAGCACATGCAGGTGCGCGGGGCGCATGTTGTGGCGGCCCTGCATGCGCAAAAGTTCGCCGACCGGCCCGTCCACGGGGATCGGATAGCCCGCAGGCTTCACGCTGCGAAACGAGAAACGGCCGTCCGCGTCGGTCGTGAACTTGCCGCGCAGGTTCATGTCCGCCTGCTTGGGATCCTGATTTTCGTAATAACCCTCCGGGGACGATTGCCAGACGTCGACCTCGGCGCCGGCGATCGGCTTGCCGGCCTGATCCGTGACCTTGGCATTGACGAACAGGACCGGTCCCGGGGTCGGCGAGCGCACGATCGAACCGCCGTTGTCAGTGCGCGGCGAATCCAACCGCCAGAACGGACCCAGCAGGTTGGCGGTGGTCTCGGTCTGTCCCTTGTTGCCGTTATTGAGCAGGCAGACGAGCGTCGAGAACCCGAGCGAGCCCGCCATCAGCACAACCTCGTTGTGGGTCGCGGTCGTGTGCCTGCCGAGCGCCGCGATGTAGGCGCAGGCCTGGTGGAACTCCTCTTCGGTCAGCTTCACCTCGCGGGCGAAGGCGTGCAGGTGCCGCACGGCCGCCGACATGATCTCGCGAAATCGCGGATTCTTGGAGCGGGCGAGCTCACTCAGGACCGCGTCGGTGACTTGTTGCTGGTGCTCAATGATCATGGTTGCACTTTCTACTTGGCCGCGTCATGCGCGCGCATCCTAGCACGCGGGCGGCAAGCGAGAGCAGTTGAACAACGCTGCCATGCAGGCTGCTCACAGCAGCCCCAGCCCCCGCAACTCGCGGCGCATTTGCTCCGGCATGTTGCGCGCACCGGGCGCCGCGCGGTCGAGATCACGCGGTGCATCCTTGCTTTGGAGATAGCGCCAACCCTGGAACGCGCGGAACGGTCGCGGCTCGACCGGAACCACCTTGGTCCGCAGCACCAGCCGGCAGCGGCCGACACCGTCTTTGTCGACAAACGGCCGGATCGCGACGAGGTCTTGCCGGCACATGATCTGGCCGCGGATCACCCAGTAAAGCGAGCCGCCGTCGAGCAGCTCGTCAGCGCGCTTGGGCACCATCCGCGTCGTATGGATGTGCTCCGGCTTTTCCTTGCGCGCTTTCTTTTGTTTGAGACGTTGCTTGATCCAGGTTGATAGCTCGGCGACGGAATCACACCCGACACAAAGCTTGATGAGGTTAAGCGACATTACCCAACTCGGCAGTTCCGATTCACTAACGGTTCAGATTCATCATCGTGCAGCGCATGGCGACGAGGGTGCCGAACCTATCACGCTCGGCGCCGATCGTGAGCCGCTGCGGGCCGGTTCGAAAGTCCCATCCACAGGCGGCGTCGTCGACGCCGCTCACCACCGTCACGGTCTTTTCCGGACGCCGGCGGATCGCCGCATCGAGCCGGTAGGCCGCGCGCGCCGACAAGCCCTTGACGACGCCGTGGACGCGCAAGGTCGTGACCTCGCGCTTGCCGCTCGCGTCAACCTCAACCCGCAGCACCTCGCCATCGAATACCACGGGTGTCGCGGCGATCACCTGGTCGCGCGCGACCAGCGCACATTTGCACGCCAATGCCGGCGGCGCCGCGATCAGCCCGAACGCGGCAAAGGCCGCAACGCGAGGGTCGATCATGACGCCGGAGCAACGACGAGCACGGTTGCGCCTTCCGCCACCTGCTTGCCGGGGCTTGCCAGCACATCGGCGACGACGCCGTCGACCGGCGCCACCAGGGCGTGTTCCATCTTCATTGCTTCGAGAATTGCGAGGCGCTGCCCTTTGCGTACGGTCTCGCCCTTTGCCACGAGCAGCGCGAGCAACTTGCCGTGCATCGGTGCCGTGACCGCGCCGCCCTCCGCGCCTTCCGCGTCGTACCTTGCCGGCGGAGCGACCCGCACAACCGTCTGCCGGCCGTTCCGCAACACGTAGACCGCGTTCTCGTCGTCGACCAGCGCCGCGTCCAGGGCGGCGGATTGACCCCCGACCGACACCACGGGGCCGCCCGCCGCATAGGCGATCTCAGCCGTTACGACCGCATCATCGACCAGAACGCGGCGCGCAACCACGCGCGTGCCCGACAGCTGAAAGCCGTCGAGCGCATCCCACGGCGACGGCGGCAGTTGGTCGTCATCCCGGGAATTGGCGATGATCCGTTCACGCTCGCGTTCCAGCAATCGACCAAATCCCGCCGCCGCTGCCGCCAAGTCCGGCTCGTGCGGGGCAACCAGGGTGGCGAGGTTGTTGTCGATGAAACTGGTGTCGAATTTGCCGGTCCGGAACCCGCGTGTGCGCAGCAACGCCGCCAGGAACGCCGCGTTGGTGCGCGGACCGATCACGCGCGTCTGATCAAGTGCTTCTGCGAGCCGCTCGAGCGCATCCGTACGCGTCGGCGCGCTGGCGATGATCTTCGCGATCATCGGGTCGTAGTAGGGCGTCACCTCGCTGCCGACCGCAACGCCCGCATCGACCCGGATGCCCTCGCCGCTTGGCGGATCGAAGGCGAGCACCTTGCCGGTCGACGGCAAAAATCCACGCTCGGGATCCTCGGCATAGAGCCGTGCTTCAAGCGAATGGCCCTTGAGCGGTACCTGCTCTTGTCGCAACGGCAATGGCTCCCCTGCCGCGATCCGAAATTGCCACTCGACGAGATCGAGCCCGGTCACCATTTCGGTCACCGGGTGCTCGACCTGCAGCCGGGTATTCATCTCCAGGAACCAGAACGCGTCGGCCGAAAGGCCTTTCGACGCATCAGCGATGAACTCGACCGTCCCGGCGCCGACGTACCCCACCGCGCGCGCGGCTTCGAGCGCGGCGGCGCCCATGGTCTTGCGGAGCTCCCTCGTCATGCCGGGTGCAGGCGTTTCCTCGATCACCTTTTGATGGCGCCGCTGCAGCGAGCAGTCGCGCTCGTTGAGATGGATCGCGTTGCCGGCACGATCGGCAAAGATCTGCAGTTCGATGTGGCGCGGCGCGGTCACGAACTTTTCGATCAGGACGCGCGCGTCCCCGAATGCGGACTGACCCTCGCGCTGGGCGGCTTCGAGCGCCTCGTCAAAATCCGCATGCCGGTCGACCCGATGCATGCCTTTGCCGCCGCCGCCGGCGATCGGTTTGATCAGAACCGGATAGCCGATCTCATAGGCCTTTTGTTTGAGGAAGGTCGCGTCCTGGCGTGCACCGTGGTAGCCCGGCAGCACCGCGACGCCGGCCTGCATCATCAATGTTTTGGCGCGATCCTTGAAACCCATGGCACGGATCGCGTCGGGCGGTGGACCGATGAAGGTGATGTTGGCTCGAGCACAGCTTTCGGCAAATTCCGCGTTCTCGGCCAGGAACCCGTACCCGGGATGAAGGCACTCGGCCCTGGCTTGCTGCGCGACTGCGAGGATAGTGTCAGCCGACAGATAACTCTCCGCCGCCGGCGCCCCGCCGATCAAAAAGGCTTCGTCGCAAACGCGCGTGTGCAGTGCCAAGGCATCCGCCGACGAATAGACCGCGATGGTGCGCAGCCCAAGACGCTTGGCCGTGCGCGCAACGCGCACCGCGATCTCGCCACGGTTGGCAATCAGGACGGAAGCAAACATTGATGAGTGGCCGGTTGCGGGCGCACCTCACGGTGATGGTGCGCGGAAGTCAATACGCGGGAGTGACGAACCCGGCGACTATTGCTGGAAGCCGGACGACGGCGGTGCGGACTGAGCCGGCTGCGCCGGTGCTCCAGCCGCGGCGCGCGGCGCACGCGGACGCGCCGCATTCGCCGGCCGGCGCGGCGGCACGGGCGGGGCCTCGGCGGCGGCCGCCGAGCCGCCGGGCGCGGCAGGCGCCTGCGCACCGGCTGCAGGCGGCGCCGGCGATGTCTCAGAACCCATGATGTTGACCGGAGGAATCGAAGAGGAGGACGGAAACTCGTACTTCGAAGACACTGGGACACCCGATGGTGATCCGGGCGCGGACGGCGGCAGCGCGCGCGACAAATCAGCGACTGGAGGTCCCAGGCGCGCGTTCGCCCAGCTCGGCGCGTATTTGGCGACCAGCGCGTTGAACGGCTTCTCTCGCAGATTCGACCGGACCCGATTGGCGTCGCTCAGCAGGTTCAGGATCTCGCACTGTTCGGCCGAGCAATTGTCCTCCTGCAACAGCACGTGGGCGACAATCCCGTAACGATCAGCCTCCAGCCCGCGGCGCGCCGCCCCAATGATGGTGTCGTAGCGCGCGTCGCTCGCCCGCGCGGCCGCGAGCGCATCCGCCAACAACCCGAGCTGCGTCGCCACGTGCGTGACCGCCGCCGCAACCGTGTCGGGTGTCGCAAAGACTGCGCGCTCGCAGGCGATTTCGACTTGTTCACCGGCCATGCCCTCGAGACATCCGAGCGCCGTGCCGGGAGCCTGCGCACTCGCGGCCAGCGCCATCGCGCGCTGTGCGAGCGCTTCACGTTCGGCGTTGCGTTGGCTGGCAGCGGCATGTTCGGCGATCGTCCAGCCGATCCAGCCCGCATAGGCAAGTGCGACAATGCCGATCAGCGCAACAACCGTGCGCGCACCGCCCGCGCGCGCAATCGCAAAAATCGTCATGACCACCACCAGAGCCAGCGCCACGACCGACATCCAGAGGGGCACGATCAATGATCCTGTCGCCGGATCGATACTGAACATGTTTCTCTCCTCACCCCCGGGGCGCGCCGCGGACAGGCCGTTCAGGCGCGACACCAGCATAAGGCCTAGGGCAAACCCCGACGCCCGGCCATGCCGCGCGAGGTGCCCGGGCAGTATGCCGGACGTTGCCCCAGCGCGCCAATCGCTCGCGGCGACCGCCCCGTTCGAGATCTAGAGTTCGGCAGCTGACCGTCGGCTCGGCGCAACAGGATGTCCAACGTCCATGTTAACGTCCCGTTCCGGCGGGTATTTTGGCACCGAACACCATTTGGCCACGCGAGCCCGTCTGGAATCGTCGGTGCGTTGGCGCCTGCGAGCAATTTCTTGTAATTTCCCCGTCCCTGCCCGTTGTATCACGGCCGACATGAACGCGACGACGAAGCCCCCTAAGTCCGGAGGTCCGGTCAATCCGTCAGTTATTGCTGACTTGGTCGCCGCCAATCACATCCTCGCCGACCAAGGCGTGCTGGACGGCTTCGGCCACGTCAGCGTCCGCCATCCGGGCGCGCCCGACCGCTATTTCCTGTCCCGCTCGAAGGCTCCGGCGATCATTGCGGCCGAGGACATTATCGAGTTCGACCTCAACTCCAATCCGGTCGATCAGCAGGGCCGGCTCATGTACATCGAGCGTTTCATTCACGGCGAGATTTACAAGGCTCGGCCCGACGTCAACGCGATCGTTCACAGTCACTCGCCGACCGTGATCCCGTTCGGAGTGACGACGGTAGAACTGCAGCCGATCTGCCACATGTCGGCGTTTTTGGGTGGCGGCGTACCTAACTTCGAGATCCGCGACGTCGCCGGCATGACCGATCTGCTGATCCGCAATGCGGAGCTCGGGCGCGCCTTGGCGGCGACACTAGGCGCCCGCAATGTCGCCTTGATGCGCGGGCACGGCAATGTCTGTGTTGGGCAGAACGTCATGGTCGCGGTCTACCGGGCGGTCTATACCGAACTGAACGCGAAGCTGCAGGCGCAAGCGATCGGGCTCGGCGGGCCGATTACCTTTCTGGATGCCGGGGAATACGAACAGATCCAGGCCCGCGCCGATCAGAACGTTCAGCGCCCGTGGCAAATGTGGAAACGCCGGGTAGCGGCCCAATAATCGGGAGCAATCATGCGAACATTGTTGTCGGTTCTGTTCGCCAGCCTGTTCGCCTGCGCCAGCGTCGCCGGCGAACCGCTGCTGTCGCAGGGTATCGGCGCCTCCAGATGCGGAGACCTTGTGGCTGACATCAAGCCTGCCGAAGCGCTCTTTAATCAGATCAACCTGATGCTCTATGCCTGGGTGCAGGGATACGTGAGCGCGGCCAACGTGGCGCTGCTCGAATACGACAGCAAGCACATCGACATGACCGATCTCGACGCCTCAAGGGTGCTGTCGATGATCCTCGACTACTGCAAAGCCAACCCCGACAAACGACCGGCGAACGCTCTCGATGCGTTCATCAAAACCGCCAAGAAGGGCAAGGCGCAGTGGAAGACCGGTACGGTCGAGTGGGATGAGTAGATCCGCCTGTGGAGTTCATTGCGCCGTGGCGCCTGATTTCTTCACCACATAGGCCCATTTCTCGATGTCCTTGCGTAGAAAGGCGTCGAACTCTTCCGGCGTCATGAATTGTGGTTCGGCGCCCTGGGCGGCCCAGGTCTTCTGAATGTCCGGACGCCGCATGATCTCGGCAATGGTCGTGTTGAGCTTGTCGATGACCGGCTTCGGCGTGCCCGCCGGTGCCATCAGACCGAGCCAAATCGTCGATTCGTAACCGGGCACGCCGGCCTCGGCGACCGTCGGTACATCAGGCAGAACCGGCGAACGCTTTGTCCCCGACGTCGCGAGCGCCCGCACCTGTCCGGCCTTCACATTCTCGGCCATGGTCGGAATTGCGTCGAACATCATCTCAACGTGGCCTCCAAGCACGCTGTTGCGCGCCTCGCCTGAGCCCTTATGCGGCACGTGCACGATGTCGGTTCCGCTCATCGCCTTAAACAGCTCGCCGGCCATATGGTAGGGCGTGCCCGGCCCCGACGACGCATAGTTGAGTTGGCCGGGCTTCGCCTTGGCGAGCGCGATGAATTCCTTGAGGTCTTTCGCCGGCACCGACGGATGCACGACCATCACCAGATCGGACGAGTTGATCGGCGTTACGGCGACGAAGTCGCGCATCAGCGCGAACGGCTTGTTGGAAATGAGCGACTCGTTGGTCGTGTGGGTGTTTGACATCGCGAGCAGCGTGTAGCCGTCCGGCGGGGACTTCGCGACCGCGTCGGTGCCGATGATCGAACCGGCACCGGGCCGATCTTCCACGACGAACGACTGCTTGAGCGCGTCAGTCAGGTGTTGTGCGAGCACGCGTGCATAGACATCCGCCGGCCCGCCGGCCGCGAACGGCACGATGATCTTCACGGGCCTGGTCGGATAGTCCTCGGCGTTGGCACCGCTCCAACACAGCAGCAGCGGAAACACCCAGGCCAGCCTGCGCATGAAACCGGTCATGATCACTCCGCAAAATGTCCGAGGGTGTTGCACGTCACTGGATGCCGCACAACAAATGCGGGACCGCAGTGTCCGTTCCCTGCCAGCCGTCCGGCACCATCGTCAATTGTAGAGCGACGCCTAGGCCCGAACGAAGGGTGTAGTCACACATCCAGTTTCTTGGACTTGATCAGCCAACCCGCGAACAAGCCGCCGAGTGTTGGCACGATCAAATACATCCAGAGTTGGCCAAAGGCCTTGCCGCCGACGAACAGCGCCGGTCCGAAGCTGCGCGCCGGGTTCACCGAGGCGCCGGAGACGCTGTAGAACGCCAGATGCAGGATCACCAGCGTTATTCCAATGATCAAACCAGCGAGCGCACCAGGACCCTTCGAACCGGTCAATGCCAGGAACACGAGCGTGAAGATCGTGGTTCCGATGAACTCGACGATCATGGCGGGCCACACCTCGAAGGTTCCCCATGTGGTTGCTCCGAGGCCGCTGTCCGCGACGTGATAGCCGCCAGCCTTGCCTTTGACGATGATGACGAGCAGCAGCGCGGCTACGAACGCCCCGATGAGTTGTGCAATCACGTAGCGGATTGCGTCGGCGCCGCCGATCCGGCCTGCCGACCAAAGCGCCGCGGTTACCGCCGGATTGATATGGCAGCCCGAGACCGGGCCGATCGTGTAGACCATGGCCGCGAAGGCGAGGCCGAACGCCAAGCCAATCGGAAGCGCCGCCAGCGGAAACGCACCGCCCAAGCCGGTCAGCACGATCGACGAACAGCCGACCAATACCAGCACCAGCGTGCCGAAAAACTCCGCGCGAAGCCGATTGTCGTTGATGTAGTTCATTCGCCCCTCCTCCAACTCGACGCGTCATCCGGGTTCGCGACGCCCGCAAACCACGGCGCACACTCCCCATGTGCCTGAATATAACGGGAAGTTTTATCACGATCAAAATTGATCTTTGAGTTGCTTATGTTTTTAGCTCGAAGTGGCTACCCTTGCCGCCTGGTTAGCCACTTCATGTTCGCATTTTGACCTTTGCCATCGCCGAGATTGCCAGCCGTTTTTGGTCGGCGCTCCGGGTGTATCGCTGGACCTCGTGCAGGCTGGCGTGGCCAGTAATGGCCGCTATCTCGTGCTCGGTGCATCCGGCCTCAGCGAGGCGGCGAGCCGCCGATTTTCTCAGCCCGTGAGCCGTGCAATGCGGCGGAAGACCCGCGGCATCGCAAGCGCGCCCAAACCAATATGAGAACCCTTGCGGTGAGAACGGTCGCCCGAGGTGCGTAGTGAGGAAAGTAAGATTGCCGCCCGCCGCCGCAGCGATGGCTTCAGCAAGCTCCGCGCTGACAGGGATTACCAATTCTGTACCGGTCTTGTCCTGTCG
>DATIPA010000059.1:0-2079 GCA_035472475.1 Xanthobacteraceae bacterium
CGTCGGCGGCGGCGAGTGGCTGATCGTGTAGCGCAATTCCTGCGTGATCAGCGCGCGGTTGAGCCACGCCTCGGCCCAGGAACGAGCGCTCGCCGAGTACATTGCGAGCAGGTCATCGTCGTAGTCGGCGTCGACCCGGCAATGCCGGCGCACGAGCTCGACGGGCACCGGCTCTTGCTCGGGCGGCGTGACGACGCGCAGCGACGCGAACAAGGCTCAGATGCCGGGCGTCTTGTTGACCTGGCCGGTCGGGTAGCGCATCGCGAATTGCCCGCCTTCCGGCACCGGTCCGTCCGGCACGACGGTGATCCGCTCGGCATATCGGCGCGCGACGAGCTGGCGGGCAACGTGCTGCGGGAAGGCAGCACAATCGCCCGGGAAGTAATGGTGCCACGTCCGGGTGAAGCGCACGGCAAAGGTCGGGCCGCCGCTGGTGCGCGGTCCTTGGCTGTTCATTCGGTAGCCCCACTCCGCGGCCGGCCGCGGCGACCCGCCTCCTCTGGTCCGCCCTCCGGCGGCGGCGGCGGCGGTGTCGTCATGCCTTCCGTTCCTGGCGGCTCGCGTTCGATGCCGCCTGGCCGATTGACGAGCGGACCATCAAACGCAGCACTTTGGGCCGCGCCCGGATCCCACAGTCGCGGCGGGTCGTCGGCGCCGGTCTCGAGCGCCGGCCATGCTGCGGGCGCCTGCGCCCAGGTCGGGTTGAGCGGCTGGGTCGTCCACGGACGTCCGGGCACGCCCGGCAGACCGTCGAACTTCCAATCGCTGGTCAGGCCAATTGCGAGGCTCTGCAGGTGGCGCATGTTGAAATCGTGGGCTGAGATGATGCGGAAGAGGCTTTGATCGCGCTGGAAGGTCGAGACCACTTTTCCGTCCGTTCCGTAATAGGCGGCGACGTCCGATGCATCGACCTGCACCTGCATCGTGTCGGCGAGGACCGCGTCGGCCATGTCGACCAGATAGATTTCCGATCCGTTGCCGGCGCCCAAATTTGTCGGGATCTGCTGCGACATGTGAATCGGGATCCCGTCCAGTGTGCCCCGGTCGATCTCGTCCTTGTAGTAAAACCCGCCGACCTCGTCGCGCCGCGTGCGGATAAATTCGATGACAGTCGGCGCCATGAACCAGGCCGGGCGCAGCATCCGCGACAGGCCATTGATCAGCGTCAATTTCATCGCGGCAATGCCAGCGACGACAGCGTCGAGATTGCCGCCCGCGGCGATCGTGATCAAATTTTCCGCAACCACCCAGCCGCGGAACCCGACCGGCGCCAGGTCCGATCCGTCGCTGCGCAGAAAGGTGACGTCCTCCTTGCGGGCGATCGTTTGCACCAGGTCGTCGCGGACGATCTCCTCGACACCGATCGGCGCTCGCCGCAACAGGTCATTCGAGACCGGCACCATCGCAGTGAGCTTTCGGGCGCGCAGGTTGACGTCGTCGAAAACTTGATCGGTCAACTGGATGTCGTCGAGTTCGCCCTGATAGGCCGCGGTGGCACCCCCGGCTAGCCGCGGGATCGTCAGATTGCCCATCGGCATCCCGACCGTCATCGGATTGGCGCTGCGGACCACGGTCGTCGAGCGCAGCAATTCGATCAGATCCTGCAGGAAGTCTTGCGGGATCAAAGCGCCGCCTTCGGAGACGACCTGCGTATTCAACGCCGCCTTGGCGACGTCCGAATCGCCAAAGCGGTTCATGATGAACTCGCCGGCCTTTTCGGCGCCGTACCATTTGACGTGCGCCATCGCGATGATAAAGCGCGCGGCTTGCAGGCCCGGCCCCGGTTTGCCGCGGCCCTTGGGCGCGGCCAAGACGCGCAGCCCGCCCTTGTTCATGTTGCCAGCAAAGCTGCTTATTCCAGTGTTGTCGATGTCCGCGGAAGCGCTGGCACTGGCGACCATCGCGCTCTGGCGCCGGGCGATCCGTCCCTCGAGCACATCGAGGTCTGCCTGGATCCGCTTAAATTCGGCGAGTGCGGCGGGCGGCAGGCTTTCGGTGTCGCCGAGCGCGTCCTCCGCTCTGACGAGTTCCTGCATGCGAGCCACGCGGGCAGCGCGGCTGCGCTTCAACTCGCTGAGT
>DATIPA010000060.1:0-2349 GCA_035472475.1 Xanthobacteraceae bacterium
GGGTTGTTCTTGTTGCGGATGGATGAGACATGACCGGCCGAATTCGCAATCCCTGCGTCGTTGTCGCGGCGTACAATGAAGCGCTGGTGGTCGGCAGCGTCGTGTCCGGCATTCGCCGCGCCGGATACGCGGTCGTCGTGGTCGATGACGGCTCCGGTGACCGCACCGGCGACATCGCGTTGCTCGCAGGCGCGGTCGTCGTCCGGCATCCGATCAACCTCGGACAGGGCGCCGCGCTGCAGACCGGCATCGACTACGCCCTCGAGCAGCGTGCGGATGCCCTCGTCACGTTCGACGCCGACGGCCAGCATTCCCCGGCGGCCATCGCGGCGCTGCTCGCGGCGATCGAGCAGCCCGGCATCGATTTCGCGCTCGGCAGCCGCTTTCTCACCGGCGCGACCGCAAATCTGCCGATGTCGCGCCGCATCCTGCTCAGCGCCGCGCTCTGGTTCACGCGCGCGAGCACCGGACTGCCAGTCACCGATACCCACAATGGCCTACGGGCGATGACCGCGCGCGGCGCCCGCGCGATCTCCCTGCGACAGAACCGAATGGCGCACGCGTCCGAGATCCTGCACCAGATCGCGCAGAGCCGCCTGCGCTTTGTCGAAGTACCGGTGAATATCGAGTACAGCGCCTATTCGCTGGGCAAGGGTCAACGCATCGCCGATGCGCTGACCATTCTGATCGATCTGTTTGCGCGGAGGCTCTACCGATGATCGCACAGCTGTTGCTGACGGCCCTTCTGACGTTGGTTCTGGTCTACGCATGGTCGGCGCATCGGACGGTGCCGATCATCGGCCTGCTCGCGAGCGGCGCTGCGCTCGCCGGCCTCTACTTCGTCTGGGTGCAAGAGCACGCCACAGCACTTGCGGCCCTCGTGGGAATCGGCCGCGGCTCCGACCTCATCGTCTACATCTGGGTCGTGATCAGCCTGCTCATCATGTTCAACTTGCATCTCAAGCTGCGGCTCCAGCTCGACATGATCACGCGGCTGGCGCGCGCCGTGGCGATCGATCGCGCCAAGGAGAGCCGGCGTGAGGCAGTCCCTCCGCGAAAACATCGCCCGGTCTTGTTGGGCCGAAAGGCTGAGGTGCCCCCGATTGAATCGCAGGCGAAGAAGTAGATGCCATTGCCAAGTCGCGCCTGACTTGGCGTCACTCACCGAGCCTGCGACGATTCGCGTAGATCTTGGCGAACGGGCGACCAAATCGCGTGACCTCATCAACCAGTACGGCCGTCGTGCCGTCGGCACAAGGCCAGCGCTCGGTGGCGATCAGATAGTCGGCCTCTTCCGGATGCGTTTCGGCAATCCAGTTGCGACGGAACATCACGCCTGCCAGTTGCTCGCGCCAGGCCAGGCAGATCAGCACGCGCGGTGGATCGCCCGCGAACCGGCCTTCGGCGTCAATTCGATCCTCGAGGCGGCGCAGCGCCTCGGGAGCCGCCATGCCCCAATAATCGAGGTCGAAGCGGCCGTAAGCGCCGGCGACGCCGCCTGCCAGACTGTTCATCGCGATATATTCGAGCGGATGCAGGATGATGAGCGTCGCCACGATGGCGGCCGTGTGCGCGACCCCGAGGGCCGCGGGCACAATCGGAAGGCGTCGGAAGAAGGGCAAGAGGCTCGCGAGCCCGCGCGCGGCCACGATGGCGAGCATTGGGATCACGAACAATACATGGCGGACCCCGTCATAGAGCGTCGAGCCCTGCAGGATGAGCACCCCGATAGGCCCGAACGCCGCCACACCGACGACCAGCACCGCGCGCGATCCTGCGAGCTCGGCCGCAGCTGGTCGCAGTCCCATGACGCCGGACCGGCGCAGGGCGCCGAGGGTGGCGCGGGTCCACGACGCTGCAGCACCGATCCAGACCGCCATGCCTAGCAACAGCAACGCCAAAAAGCCCTCGGGCAAACGCGCCAGGAGCTGTCCGGGGATGTACCAGGCGGGCACGTTATCGGTGAACGTGAGCCGGCCCCAGTTCTGGAATTCGAACGAGGTGTCGAGCGTACCAAAGTGCCTATAGGCCTCGATGAATTGTATGGGCGGATTTCCAATCTGCAACCACGGCCAGAGCGCAATCGCCGTCAGCCAGGCGATGAGGATGACGAGCAACGTATGCAAGGCGATCTGGCGCAATTGGCCATAGCCCGCGCGGCCATGGCGCAGCAGCGCCTCGAGCGCGCACAGGCTCATGCCGCCGACAAGGTAGGCGTGCGTAATCACCCCGCCGGTGCGCGTCGCGATGGCGAGGCCAGTGGCAAGGCCCGTCGCAATGGTCAGAGGCCAGCTCGGCACCTCCTGCCGCACCATCAGGACGATCGCGAGCGTCGACCAGCTCATGGCG
>DATIPA010000061.1:0-2086 GCA_035472475.1 Xanthobacteraceae bacterium
GATTTACGCCGAGCTTGGCGAGAGCGGGACCGACATCGCCGGCATGGCCATGCTGGGCGAACTTGCCGGCAAGAATGGCGACGGCCGCGCGATGCTGCTGCTCGGCGAATACGCCTATGCGCGCGGGCTGCCGCTCGACTATTACGCCTATCCGACGGTCGGCCTGCCCGACTATCAGCCAATCGCGCCACCGATCGAGGCAGCAGTCGCCTATTCGATCGCGCGCCAGGAGAGTCACTTCAATCAGAAAGTCGTGTCGACGGCCTACGCCATGGGCCTGATGCAGGTAACGCCGGCGGCCGGCATCGACACGGCCGCCAAATACAAGGTCACCTATAACCGCGACCGCCTGCTCAAGGACCCTGTGTACAATATGCAGATGGGAGCCGCCGAACTCTCCAATCTGTTCGGCGGTTACAACGGCTCCTACATCCTGACCTTCGCCGGCTACAACGCGGGACGTGGACGCGTGAAGCAGTGGATCGCGGCCTATGGCGATCCGCGCGACCCGCGAGTCGACCCGGTCGACTGGGTCGAGCGCATCCCGATCTCCGAAACGCGCAATTACGTCGCGCGGATCATGGAAAACCTGCAGGTCTATCGCGCACGCTTTGGCGGCGGCACCAAGCTGGTGATCGAAGCCGATATCAGGAAAGGCGGCGCGCACTGATCCGCAGCGTCATCGCCCGCGAAGGCGGGCGATCCAGTAATCACCACCCGTGATGATCAATGAAGACCGGGAGTACTGGATTCCCCGCATTCGCGGGGAATGACAAGTGGAGAGGCCATCACTAAAGTCCCGGCAACCCCGATGCTAGCTTCCACCGCAGTATCCACCTTCATCACAGCGCCCGACGGGCTGCGCCTGCACGCGCAGTGTTATGGCCCGCGCAGCTCGGCCGCTACGCCAGTGGTGTGCCTGCCCGGCCTTGCGCGCACGACCGATGATTTCGAGGCGCTGGCATCGGCACTGGCGCATGACAGCCTCCGGCCTCGCCGCGTTATCGCGCTCGACTCCCGCGGACGCGGACGATCCGGTTACGACCGTAACCCCGCCAACTATTCGCTTCCGGTCGAACTGGCCGATGTCCTCGCCGTCATCACCGCACTCGAAGCCCTGCCGGCGATTTTTATCGGCACCTCGCGCGGTGGAATCCTGACCATGCTGCTCGCCGCCGTCCGGCCGACCGCGATTGCCGCTGCCGTTCTCAACGATATTGGCCCGGTGCTCGAGCCGCAGGGGCTGATGCGCATCAAAAGCTATATCGGCAAGCTGCCGCAGCCGCGGAATTTCGACGAAGGCGCGGAAATCCTGCGCCGGCTTTTCGGCACGCAGTTTCCAAAACTCGGACAGGCCGACTGGCTCGCCAGCGCGCACCGCACTTTCAAGGAGGAGAAGGGCCGGCTGGTGTCGACCTACGACGTCAAGCTCGCGAACGCGCTGAACGGGGTCGATGCCGAGCGCCCGGTCCCCGCACTCTGGAAGGAATTCGACGCGCTTGCGAGTGTGCCGGTGATGGTGATCCGCGGCGGAAATTCCGATCTTCTGTCGTCAGCCACGGTTGAAGCCATGCGCGCGCGCCGCACCGCGCTCGAAACAATCGAGATTCCCGACCAGGGCCACGCGCCGCTGTTGACCGAAGCCGATACGATTGCGCGCATCGTGGAGTTTGTCAGCCGGTGCGACGCGGCTCATTGACGCGCAGAACCGCAGGGTGGCTGAGCGAAGCGACCTCACCATCGCATCTTACTGTCATGGCCGGGCTTGGCCCGGCCATCCACGTCTTTCTTCATCGGCAGCAAGACGTGGATGCCCGGCACAAGGCCGGGCATGACGCTGAGGGTGCTGTCCGGTCGCCCAAATCACTGATTCACTTTTCAAACAGCCAATTCAAACACCCATGCGTCATCACCCGTATTCTTTGGCGAGGCCCCGGGTAGGCCCGTCTTCCCATTGTCTCCCCTCAAAGATGAGGGGGATGGCGCGCCAAGGGGCGCAACCATTGTTCTTTGTGTGCCCGCATTCCCTCTCGGAAATACGGGGCGCCGCTCGGCGCGCCACCCAGACAAGCTTGCGCAGTCCGGG
>DATIPA010000062.1:0-2219 GCA_035472475.1 Xanthobacteraceae bacterium
CTTTGGTGGCACCCACGCAATGTGGGGTACGATTCTTTTCGCGGGCTTCCTTCGCGCCTATCTCGTCGTGATGGCAACTGCGACCGTAAACTCCCGAGCTGGTTCAGCGCTTTGTCGATGCGTCGATCATTGGCTGGTACAATTACATTTACGGCAACAACACCGCCGCCAACCAGACGATCAAGAAACTCAATCCCGAAATGACCGACGAGCTGCTCGCTTATTCGATTGCGAAGATGGGGCAGTACGGCATCGTCGACTCGGGTGACTCATTGCAATACGGGATCGGTGCGATGACCGATGCACGCATGAAAAGCTTCTTTGAGAAGATGGTACGCGCCGGCGTGGTGAAGCCGACCCTCGACGTGCAGAAATCCTATACGCTGCAGTTCGTCGACAAGAAGGTCGGGCTCGACCTGCGGCCCAAGAACTGATGGCAGAGGCGTCCAAGGATAAGGTCACACCCGCGTGCGGGGCGCAATGGCGCGCACTTCGTCCATGAGTCCCGTCGAGCCGCGCGAGACCGCCGTTCCGGTCGGTCCCGTCGGGGATCGCCCGCTGCGCGTTATGTTGCCGCTCGCAACCCTCGCGCTCGCCGTGCTGGCGTGGGAACTCGTGGTCCGCATCAACCACATCCCGCCCTACGTCCTGCCCGCGCCGACCTTGGTCGCGCAAACGATCGTCACCGATTGGCAAACGCTCGGGCAAGCGCTGCTCGTGACGTTGACGATCACGGTCGAAGGGTTCGTCTTGGCCGTTGTCGGCGGCGTCGGGCTTGCGATCCTGTTCAATCAGTCGCGCCTGGTCGAATACTCGTTCTATCCGTTCGCGGTGATCCTGCAGGTAACGCCGATCGTAGCGATCGCACCGCTCCTGCTGGTCTATCTGCCGCAGCAGGGCGCGGTGCTGGCCTGCGCCTGGATTGTCGCGTTCTTCCCGGTGCTGGCCAACACCACGCTCGGATTGAGTTCGGTCGAGCGCAACCTGCGCGACCTGTTTGAACTCTACGGCGCGACCCGCGCGCAGGTGCTGCTGCGCCTCAAGCTGCCGGCGGCGCTTCCCTACATGCTGGCCGGGTTCAAAATAGCCGGCGGGCTGTCGTTGATCGGCGCGGTGGTGGCGGAAATCGCCGCAGGCTCCGCCGGCGCCGGCTCCGGCCTCGCGTTTCTGATCGTCGAGTCGGGTTACCGCCTCAACATCGCCCGCATGTTCGCGGCGCTGCTCCTCCTCTCGGCGGCCGGCATTGCGATCTTCGGCCTGCTCTCGCTTGCGGCGCACCTGACACTGCGCAGTTGGCACGAGAGCGCTGTCACGGATGAACGCTGAGGTGCTTGCAGCCCGGTTGACAATCGTCTCAGATGTCCCCTGATACGCAGCCCGCGCGTTCCGGAACCTCTTGGATCATCAGCTTCAAGGCCGATCATGGCGAAAAAATCTGCCCGCGCTTCGGCGCCGCGCGTGAATGACGACATCGGCGAGGAGCTGCGGCTCAAGATGTACCGCATGCAGCTCGAGATCCGCGAGGCTGAGCAGCGCGCCTACGATTTGTTCCTGCAGAACCTGGTCAAAGGCACGAGCCATCTCTCGCTCGGCCAGGAAGCGGTCGCGGTCGGTTTCGCCGCCGCGATGCGCCCCGGCGATCTGAGCTTCTGCACCTATCGCGGGCACGCCCATACGCTGGCGCGCGGGGTGCCGGTCGAGAAGGTGCTGGGCGAACTGATGCAGCGCGACAACGGGCTGATGCGCGGCAAGGGCGGTTCGATGCATCTCACCTCCGCCGAGCACGGCGTGATGGGCTCCTATGCGATCATCGGCGCCCACCTGCCGATCGCCTGCGGAGCAGCGCTGCGCGCTCAATATAAAGGCCACAGCGACGTGTCGGTCTGCTTCTTCGGCGACGGCACCACCAATATCGGGGCGTTTCACGAAGCGCTGAATTTCGCCGTCGTGTGGAAGTTGCCGGTCGTGTTCGTGTGCGAGAACAACCTCTACATGGAATACACGCCAATCGGCGACGTCACCGCGGTCGAACATCCGGCCGCCGATCGCGCGGCCGCGTACGGGCTCGATCGCATCATCATCGACGGCAACGACGCCGATATCGTCTATCGGACCGCCAACGCCGCCTACGAGCGAGCGCGCAGCGGCCGCGGCCCGTCGCTGATCGAGTGCATGACCTACCGGCATAGTGGGCATTCCCGCGCCGACCCGGCCAAGTA
>DATIPA010000063.1:0-1944 GCA_035472475.1 Xanthobacteraceae bacterium
GCACAAGGCCGCCGGCATCATCGCCGCCGCTGTGCCCAAGGGCTCGATCCCGGAGGGTTCGGAAAACGCGGCGATGCAAAAGCTGATGCAGCAGCAGCGCCAGAACGCCGCCAACATCGCCGCAATGCGTCAAGGCCAAGGAGGTGCGGCCGGCGGTCCGCCCGGCATTGGCGGCGCGCCCACCCCGCCGCGCCCGCCGGCGATGCCCGGCGCGATGGCGGCCTGAACGGAGAGAGGGTGATGTGATGGCTGAGAGAGGATCGCGTGGTCCAGCCAGCAGCGGGTCTGCTGGCGTGAACGCTGCGAGAATTGCTCGCGAAATGGAGGGAGGGAATCTTGCAGAGGCGCTGCGTGTCACCAAGGACTTGCGCCAGGAGTTGCGCGAGAAGGGTCTGAAGGGCTTCAAGCGCGGCGGCACGGTCAAAACGACCGGTGTTGCTCAGGTCCACAAGGGCGAGCGCGTGCTGACTGCCAAGCAGGCGAAAACCCCGGCCGTGAAAAGGGCATTACGCGCGCCGGCCGGCGATATCGGTTCGTTGATCACCCGCCGCCGTTAAGTGCCGCTGCGCAATCAGAACGGAGACTGAAATGGCCCAAAATATTTTCCAAAATGACACGAAGACGCTGCCCAAGCGCGACAGTCAGATCATCCGCGTCGATTTCGAGAAGCAGGACATCTCGGGCCACAATGTCAGCCGCCCGACCCCATCGCCCGATCTGTCGATCCAGCACGTTCCTAATGCCGGGACGAAGACCTGATGGCCGAGATCGACGAGGGCGTGCTCGCCCAGTTTCAGAATGTCGATGCGTTTGTCCGGCGCGGGCTCGCCAACCCGAAGACCCGCCGCAAAATCCTCGAGGTGCAGAAGACGCTGAACCCCGACACCGCGATCCCCGAGCTCGACGAGTCCGACCCGCTGCGCGAGGAAATCAAGACATTGCGCAGCGAGTGGCAAACGGAGCGTGAGGCGCGGGCCGAGGCCGAGCGGACGCGCGAGGAGAAGGAACGGCTCGGCCAGTTGACCAGCAAATGGTCGGAAGGCCAGATATTGGCGCGCAAGCGCGGCTATGCCGACGAGGGGCTCAACAACCTCGAAAAATTCATGGAGGAGCACAGCATCGGCAGTCATGCCGCGGCGATCCCCTATTACGAGCAACTCCACCCGCCGCCGACCCCGGCGGTGTCGTCCGGCACGCGCTGGGATTTCTTTGGCGCGCAGCCCGATGACGGCCCCGACCTCAAGCCCCTCTACGAGGGCCATGACGAGCAGTTTCTAAACCAGACCATCGCCGACACCCTCAACCGGGTGCGCAACGGGGGATAATCCAAAGGGGATAAACCATGCCGATTCCCGGCCAGGGCGTCGTCCCGACTGGTGATCTTTATCAAGAACTGACAGCCGTGACGCGGCGTGCTTTTGTCCCGCGTCTGTTTGTCCAGATGTACTTCGCCACGCCGACCTATTTCCACCTGATGGGGGGGGCCCAGCGGGCCGCCGGCGGTCTGTCGCAGATCACCATCCCGATCCAGGGCCAGTCGATGGTGCGCGGCCAGTTCACCGACTATTCCGGCGGGTTCAACTCGCCGGTCGTCACCCCCGGGATCACCAATGCGCAGTTCCCATTGGCCTATTGGGTGGTGCCGATCCCATTGCCGTTTGGTGAGACCATCCTGCAGGCGACCGACCGCGAGATCAGCATTTTAAAGGCGCGGATGAACGATGCCTACAGCGTCACCGTGCAGAACCTCGCACCACTGGTGTTTGCCAACAACACCGCCGATCCGCTACTGCCGAACTCGTTCCTCGACGCCTTTGACAACGGCACCAACTTCCCGGTCTATGGCGGGGTCAGCCGCACCGCGCCGATGACCCAGACTTGGGCCGGCCAGTACTACAACGCGGCGGCAATCACCACCGGCTTCACCCGCAAGACGATGTCGAA
>DATIPA010000064.1:0-7929 GCA_035472475.1 Xanthobacteraceae bacterium
ATCGAGCCAAAGGCCGCGCCGGTGGGCGCGCGCGTCGCGTGGCCGGCGCGCTGGGCCGCGCTCAAGGCCGCGGCACCAGTCCTGCTGCTGATGATCGCCGTGTTCGGCGGCCTCTACAGCGGCATTTTCACCGTCACCGAAGCGGCGTCGGTCGCGGCTGTGCTCTCGCTCTTGTTCGCGATGGCACGGCGACGGCTCAATTGGACGACGCTCTGGCAGGGCTTGCGCGAATCCGCGGCGGCGACCGGCATGATTTACGTCATGATCATGGGCGCGCTCATATTCACATATTTTCTTAATCTCGGGCGCGTGCCGGAAGCGTTCGTCGGGTGGATCGCGCATCTTGATCTGCCGCCGCTCGCCATCGTGACGGCGTTGCTGATCGCTTATCTGGTTTTGGGCGCGGTGTTCGACGAGATTTCGGCGATGTTGATCACGCTCCCGCTGGTGCTGCCCGTGATCCAGAAGCTCGCCCTCACCCTAATGCCGGGCGTCTCGTCCGAGATGGTGGCGATCTGGTGGGGCATCATCAACGTCGTGATCATCGAACTCGGAATGATCATCCCCCCGATCGGTATAATCGTTTTCATTCTGCACGGGCTCGCGCCGCAGATACCGATCCGCACCATCTATCGCGGCGTGACGCCGTTCATCGCCGCGGACCTGGTACTGCTCGGCTTGCTGACGTTGTTTCCGGCGATTTCGTTGTGGCTGCCCCGGGTTCTGCCGAGTTGACGGGGAGGCGCGCCGGGTTTTCGCTCGGAAAATCCGTAAGCACGCCGATCGTCGACCTCGCCGGCGATGCGACTCGCCAGCGCCAGGAGCGGGGTAAGGAATCGCTGCTGCGCTTCGTCAAGTGTCAGTGCGGACGCAATCCAGACCATAGATACGCAGCCAAGCAGCCGTTGCCCGACGATCGGAACCGAGATGCCGGATGTCTTGGGATTGATCTCACGGTCCTGCAGCGCGCAACCCCTCGCCCTGATGTCTCGCAGCAGCGCCGGAAGCCGGCGCTCGTCATAACGGTCCTCGGGCTCCGGGGAATGACTGAGCATATCCAAGATTGTGCGCCGCTCGTTCGCGGGGCAAAACGCGAGGTAGGAGCGACCAGCAGCGGTGCGCAGCATCGGCAGGCGCCGCCCGACCATACCGTAGTCGATCGAGAGCGAGCTCGCCGGGTGCGTGGTCTCGCGGATCAGCATGCGCCCTTCTTCGAACGTCATCAGCGCGACCGGCCAGACGTGTGCGGCGGTGAACGCCGCCATCATCGGCGTCGCTATGGTGGTGATCCACTCATCGTCGACGAAGCCATCGCTCAGTGTGCGCACTCTGCGGGCGAGACAAAACCGGTCGGCTGAGCCGCTGCGGGTCACAAACCCCGCCCGCCCCAGTGTCTTGAGCAAGCGATAGACCGTGGGACGCGGCAGCCGCGTCTCGCGCGCGAGCTCCAGCACCGAGGCGACCTTGTGCCGGTTCATCGCAGCGAGCACGGCCAGGCCGCGTTCGAGGGCTCTAACGCCGCGTACTTCACCGCGGCCGCTTCCATCCCTGCGCGCCATTTGGGTCCTCTGTGCGCTAGCGCCGCCGATTTGAAGTTCCTACAGCGGTTGCGGCAAGCTCTTCTAGGAACTTCAAATCGAAAAGCGGCCCTAGAATCATCTGCTTGCTAGTGCCCCTTTGTTTCCGAAGTTCGTGTCAGAGGGTGCCGCGATGTATCACGAACTTCGGAAACGGGGCACTAGGCCCCGATTGTCCACTGTGCGGACATCGAGTCAAGCGAGCTAGGCGGGCCCGGACTGCATCGCTAGCGTAGGATCAGACAAACGAGGGAGGATGCCGTGATGCAGCGAGCGGCCGTTCAAGGGTCTGAGGCTACGCAACGCGTCCCGCTGAGCATGAGCCACATCGGCCTCTACGTTCACGACTTGCCGAAGATGGAGCAATTCTACACACGCGTGCTCGGCTTCACGGTCACGGATCGCGGCAAGGTGCGCGGCGCCGATATCGTGTTCACCAGTTGGGATCCCAAGGATCACCATCAGGTCGCGTTGGTGAGCGGGCGGCCGAAGGATCTCGCCTTCAATCACATCAATCAGATTTCATTTCGCGTCGCCTCGGTCGAGGATCTGCAGGCCATATGGCGGCGCGTCAAGGATACGCCGGGCGTTACCGATCTGCGCCCGATGGACCACGGCAACGCGTGGTCGCTCTATTTTCGCGATCCCGAGGGCAATCGTCTCGAAGTGTTTTGCGATACCGAATGGTATATTGAACAGCCCTGCCTCGAAGATCTCGACCTGTCGCTGCCGGCCGATCAGATCCGGGCCAAATCCGACGCGTTCTGCCGCAAGGCGCCCGGGTTCAAACCAATCGCACAATACCAGGCGGAGATCGCCGCCAAGATGGGTGTTGAGCAATCCTGATGCAATGAGGCGGCGATGACGTCGACCACATTCGACGTTGCGATCATCGGCTGCGGGCCGGTCGGCGCCACCCTGGCGAACCTACTGGGACTCTGCGGATTGCGGACTGTTGTCCTCGAGCGCGAGCCGTCGATCTATCACTTGCCGCGCGCTGTGTCGCTCGATGGCGAAGGGATGCGCCTGTTTCAAACGATGGGCGTTGCCGACAGGTTGCTGCCGCTGCTCAACGTCAGCCGCAACATCCGACACGTCAACGCCGAGGGCAAACTGTTGTTGCTGATTGCCCGCAGCGGCACCGGCCCCGAAGGTTGGAACAACGCCTATCGGTTTTATCAGCCAGAGCTTGAAACCATTCTGCGCGACGGCTTGAAGCGTTATTCCTGCGTCGACGTGCGGCTGCGTGCCGACACCTTTGCCCTCGACGAGCGCGACGGTCACGTCCGCGTGCGTTACGAGGATCTTGCAACGGGCGCACTTTGCGAAGTCGCAGCCCGCTATGTGGTTGGCTGCGATGGGGCACGTTCGACGGTGCGGCGCTTTATGGGTGCCGCATTGCAGGACCTGCGCTCGCACGAACGCTGGATCGTGCTCGATATGATCCTCGATCAGCCACCCGGCGGCGTGCCGGAAGCGGCTGACGAATCCGGCCGTGTCGTCGACGCGATCCAGTACTGCGATCCGGTACGGCCAACCACCTTCATCCCGATGCCGGGCAAACGGCACCGGTGGGAATTCATGTTGATGCCGCATGATGATCCCGCCACCATCACTCAATCGGAAAATATCTACGAGCTCCTCAGGCCCTGGCAGATCGATCCAGCCAAATCGGCGATCGAGCGCGCCGTCGTCTACACGTTCCACTCCGCGCTGGCGACCCGGTGGCGGCGTGACAGGCTGTTGCTGGCCGGCGACTCGGCGCACCAAACGCCGCCATTTCTCGGCCAAGGCATGTGTTCCGGCCTGCGCGACGCGGCGAATCTAGCGTGGAAGCTGCGCGATGTGCTTACGGGCCAAGCGCCTGAGAACTTGCTCGACTCCTACGAGTCCGAACGCATGGCGCACGTGCGCGCCTATATCGAACTCGCAGTCGAGCTGGGCGGCGTCATTCAAACGACTGATCCGGAGATGGCCCGGCGGCGCGACCACGAACTGATCGCCAACCCGACCATGTTGCGGCCGATAACACCGTTGCTTGGTCCGGGTCTGCATGGCGACGCGCCGCCGCCAGCGGCCGCCCGTGCCGCGCAACCGCGCCTGGCCGATGGCACGCGGCTTGATGATCGCGTCGGCTACCATTTTGCCGTGCTGGCGACGCGCCGCTTCATCGAGGCGCTGCCGGCAGCAAGCCGCGAGCTGTTCGCAGATCGCGATCCGACGCTGGTAAGCGCCGACGGCGAAGCCGCCGACTATCTGGCCGGCCTGGGCATTGAGGCGGTTGCAATTCGGCCGGACCGGCATGTGCTTGGGGTGGCATCGACCGCGACCGAACTCACTGCCGTGTTAGCGCGCCGCCCGCGACGACCCCGACACGAAGGCGCACCGCGTGCGCGCAAAACCGCCGCAGTCGGCCCCTGAGCTTGGAGTTTGCCATGACCACCTCGCGTGTACCGACCAACGCCGTCGATCATGTTGGCAGCCTGAAGCGGCCCTCGGACCTTATGCAAACTTGGCGTGATTGGGAGGCCGGCAAAGTCGACGCCGGCGTACTGCGCGAAGCGCAAGACCGCGCCATCCGTGCCACGGTGGCGATGCAGGAGAAGCTGGGGCTTCCGGTCATCACCGATGGTGAGTTCCGTCGTGGCGGTTGGTCGCGCGGGTTCCTGAGCGCGGTCGAGGGTTTCGACTTCCGCGCTTCCAAACTCGTGTTTCGCAACGAGGAGGGGTTCTCCACGCCTTCACCGGCGCCGGTCGCGACCAAGAGGATCCGCCGCAGTCGGCCGATCGTCACCGAAGATTTCAAATTCTTGCATGCGACTGCGACCAAACGGGTCAAGGTCACCATGCCGACGCCGTCGCACATGCATTTCGGCCAGTTCAAGGATGCGATCGACCGTAATGTCTATCCCGACGTCGAGCAGTATTGGGAGGATATGATCACTGTGTTCAGGCAGGAAATTACCGAGCTCTATGCCGCCGGGTGCCGGTATTTGCAACTCGATGAAGTCCCGCTCGCGCTCCTGTGCGATCCCAACATCCGCGCGCTGGCGGAACAGGAAGACGACGATCCGGACCAGCTCGTTATGCAATACATCGATGTGCTCAATCGCGCGGTCGCGGCGCGTCCCGCCGATATGACGATTGCCATGCATGTGTGCCGGGGCAACATGGAAAGTCTCTGGATGGGCGACGGCGGCTACGCCCCGATTGCCGAGCAGCTGTTTACGCGCTGCGATGTCGACGCTTATTTGCTCGAGTATGACTCGCCGCGAGCTGGTGACTTCGAACCCTTGCGGCACTTGCCGGCGGGAAAGCGCGCCTACCTTGGAATCATCAGCACCAAGAACCCGGGGCTTGAATCTTCCGACGATTTGATGCGACGCCTCGATGTGGCCGCCAAGCATGCGCCGATGTCGCGACTCGGCATTTGCCCGCAATGCGGCTTTGCCAGTGCGGCGATGTCAAAATTCGCCGTCATGCCGAGCAAGGTCACGACCGACCTCCAGACATTGAAGCTGCAAAGGCTGCTCGAAGTCGGACAGCGCGCCTGGGGACACGCATGAGCCAAGCCCTGGCCGAGCCCGAGACGTACGGGCTGTTCACGGCAGCGGCCGTCCGCGACCCCTATCCCTGCTACCAAACCATGCGCGAACGCGATCCGGTGCACTGGTCGGAACAAGCGCAGGCTTGGTACTTCACGCGTTATCGCGACGTGTTCGAATTGCAGGACCGGCCGGACCTGAGCGTCGACCGCCTCGAGACGATCTATTCCTATTTACCCCGTACCAATCCGCAGCGGTTCAGCGACATCGTTGCCCATTACAATCGCTGGCTGCTTTATCGTGATGACGCTTACCATGACCGATTGAAGGCCTTGCTCCTGAAGGCGATGACACCGCGTGCTATCGAGCGTTTGCGACCCATGATCGAGCGCCGCGTCGCGGTCCTGCTCGACGAGTTGCAATCACTTCCAGCCTTCGATGCCTATCTCGATTATGCGGCCCGCATCCCGACCCAGGTGATGCTTGACTTGCTTGGGCTGTCGAGCGGTGACGAGATGCTGATGCGGCACTGGAGCGACCGGTGCTCCAACTTCCTGTTCCAGCCGGTCGCCCCCGACAAGGAAGCGATGGCGCAGGAGCAGCGCGATATCCTGGACGCGCAGCAGGCCTATTTCATGCCGCTGATCGAACAGCGCCGCGTGGCGCCGGGCGACGACCTGATCTCCGCAATGGTACAAGCCGAGGCTGGCGGCGAGAAATTGACCGACTTTGAGATTCTCGCCACCTGCAACATGATGGCCACCGCCGGCGGGGGCACCTCGCGCAGTGCGATTGCGCTATCGCTGTGGTGGCTGCAGCGATTCCCGGCAGAACTTGCCAAGCTGAGGGCCGATCCAAGCCTTATCGACCTCGCTGCCGAAGAATTCCTGCGCTACGACGCACCGACGCAACGCGGCATTCGCACCGCACGCGAGGATTTCGAGGTCGATGGGCGCCGGATCCGCGAAGGCCAGATTCTCCACATCATGATCGGTGCCGCCAATCGCGATCCCGCTCAATTCCACGATCCCGATCGGCTGGACATCACGCGCAATCCCAATCGGCACGTGTCACTCGGCCACGGCGTGCACTATTGCCTCGGGGCCGCGCTGGCACGGCTCGAGTTGCGCGTCGCGGTGGTCGGCTTTCTGGCCCGGTTTCCGGACTACAAGTTGGCAACCGATGACATTGTGTTCATGGATCGCACGGCCAGCCGGCGTCCGACCAGCGTGCCGGTGCTGGCACGCTGAGCATGCGGAGGACTGCCATGAGCGGCAAAGTCCATATTATTGGTGTCGGCTCGACCCCGCTTGGCCGCTTTCCCGATAAATCGGTGAAGGACCTGACGCGCGCCGCGGTCACACAAGCGCTCGCCGACGCTAGGGCCAGTATGGCCGATATCGAAGCTGCGTGGTTCTCCAATACGCGTCAGGGAATGATGGAGAACCAGAATACCATCCGCGGCCAATGCGCGCTGCGATCAATGGGTTTCGAGACTATCCCGATCATCAATGTCGAGAATGCCTGCTGTTCCAGCTCGACCGGCCTCAATCAGGCATTTGCCCATATTAGGGCCGGACTTTGCGAGGTCGCGCTCGTGGTCGGCGCCGAGAAGATGTTCTATCCCGACAAGAAAGATTTGATGTTCAAGGCATTCCTGGGCGGGTGGGATGTGCATGACACCGAACACACGCAGAAAGTCCTGCTCGCACTCGGCGAAGGGCTCGCGCTGCCACCGGAGGCGCACCTCGACACCGGCCAGCACAGCGTGTTCATGGACATCTATGCAGCGCTGGCCCGCCAGCACATGCGGCTCCACGGCACGACACCGCGTCAGATCGCAGCCGCCGCAGCGAAGAGTCATTTCCACGCTACGATGAATCCGCTCGCGCAATACCAAGTCGACATGTCGGTCGATGAGGTGCTGAACGACAAGATGATTTCTTGGCCGCTTACGCGCGCAATGTGCGCTCCGATCAGCGACGGCGCTGCGGCGCTGGTCGTTTGTGCGAGCGACGCGTTGCCGCGCTTCAACCGCGCT
Organism: Xanthobacteraceae bacterium; assembly: GCA_035472475.1. Lineage (GTDB taxonomy): Bacteria > Pseudomonadota > Alphaproteobacteria > Rhizobiales > Xanthobacteraceae > JAFAXD01. The sequence goes on from DATIPA010000064.1 coordinate 7,164, forward strand.
CGGGCGGTCGAAGTGAAGGCGACGGCGCTGGTGTCCGGCTCCAAGCGCGCGCACGACGATCTGTCCCGCCACCTCGGGCGCGTTGCTGCCGGCAAGGCCTACGCCCAGGCGGGCATCGGACCGGACGACGTCGACGTCGCCGAAGTCCACGACGCCTCCGCGTACGCGGAGGTGCTGCAGACAGAGAATCTCGGCCTCTGTGCGCCCGGCGACGGTGGGCCGATGGCCGAACGCGGGGAGACGAGGCTTGGCGGGCGCATTCCGGTCAACACGTCGGGCGGGCTGGTCTCCAAGGGCCATCCCATCGGCGCTACCGGTGCGATCCAGCTTCACGAATTGGTCATGCAGTTGCGCGGGGAGGCCGGCGCCCGCCAAGTCGACGGCGCGCGCTTCGCCGTTGCGGAGAACGGCGGCGGATTTTTCGGTATCGAGGAAGCGGCGACTGTGGTCACGATTCTGGGCCGCGCCTGATGCAGCCGATTGAGTTCTTTTTTCGCGCCGCGGCGCGCACGCCTGATGCCATAGCGGTGATTGCACCGGGCCGGCGCCTGACCTTCGCGACGCTGGCCGCCGAAACCACGCGGCTCGCGGCCTATCTTAAGGCGCAGGATCCAACGCCGCAGGCGCGCGTGTGCGTCGGATGCAAGAATTCGGTCGAGCACCTGATTGCTATCCTTGCGGTGATAGCAGCCGGTAAAACCTGGGTCGCACTCAATCCCCGCAACGGCGATCCGGAATTGCAGCGCATCGTCGAGTTCACCAAGCC
>DATIPA010000065.1:0-24341 GCA_035472475.1 Xanthobacteraceae bacterium
CCGGCGCCCCCATAGGCGCACAGCGCAAAGTCGCCGGCGTCAAGGCCGCGCTCGGTGGTCACGCCCTTGACCGCATAGGACATCGCGGTTGCGGCGATGCGCAGGATGCCGTCGGCCGCCTCCGTCAGCGTCAGCCCGAGCGGCTCGGCGATCCTCTCGCGCAGCGCGGTCTCGGCCGCCGCCACGTCGAGCTTCATCTCGCCGCCGAGAAAGCGGTCGGCGCCGAGCCGCCCCAGCACCAGGTTGGCGTCGGTGACCGTCGGCTCTTTGCCGCCGAGCCCATAGCAGGCCGGTCCCGGCTGCGCGCCGGCGCTGCGCGGCCCGACCCGCAACGAGCCCTGCTCCACCCGCGCGATCGAGCCGCCGCCGGTCCCGACCTCGAAAATGTCCATCATGGCGATCTGCACCGGCAGCGCCTGGTCGTAGCCGCCGAGCAGCGCCTGTCCGGTGGTGAGCGCTTCGCCGCCTGCGATGACGCCGGCCTTGGCCGTGGTGCCGCCCATGTCGAAGGCGATCGCGCGATCGCGCCCGATGGTGTGACAAAGCGCCTGGGTGCCGATCACGCCGGCGGCCGGACCGGATTCCAGCATGCGCACGCATTGGCTCTTGGCCTGCTCGGCCTCGTAGAGGCCGCCGGTCGACTGCACGATCAGCAACGAGCCGGTAAAGCCCGCGGTCTTGGCATGCGCCTCAATCTCGCCGATGTAGCTTTTCACGCGCGGGCCGATATAGGCGTTGGCGACGACGGTCGAGCAGCGCTCGAACTCGCGATACTCCTGCGACAGCTCGTGCGAGGCCGAGACGAACATTCCCGGGTTCTTGGCTTCGATGATTTTCTTGGCGCGCGCTTCGTGCTCGGCGTTGCGATAGCAGTTGAGAAACAGCACCGCCGTCGCCTCGATGCCGAGCGCGCCGAGCTTTTCCGCTAGCGCGGCGATCTCGGCGTCGTCGAGCGGACGCTCGACCTCGCCGTCGGACAGCACCCGTTCCTTGACCTCGAACCGCAGCGCGCGCTCGACCAGCGGCACGTGTTTCTTGAAATAGAGATTGTACGCGTCGGGGCGGTTGATCCGGCCGATTTCGTAGATGTCGCGAAATCCCTCGGTGATGAGGAGCGCGGTCCGCGCGCCGGTGCGTTCGAGGATCGTATTGACCGCGACCGTCGAGCCGTGCAGGAACAGCCCCGCCGAGGCGTAATCGGAACCGGCCTTCTCGACGCCGGCAGTAATGCCTTCGACCAGGTGATGCGGTGTCGACAGCACCTTGCCGAACGCAAGCTGGCCGTTTTTTTCATCGAAGACCGCAATGTCGGTGAACGTTCCCCCGATATCGGCCGCCAATCGAACATCGGCTCGATCCGACCGCTTGCGCCCTGCCATTGGTCACCCTGCAATTTCCTTGCGGCGGGATTTAGCATGTCGCGGGTGAACGCCACAACGGCGCGCGTGCGCATGTCACGACCGCAGCGTTGCGCATGTCCGGTCCTGGGCTACAATCGCGCTCATCAATGAACACACCCGTCCCGCCTGCAAAGCCCCCGCAAATCGAACCGGCCGTGCGCACGATCGCGATGCCGGCCGACACCAATCCGCATGGCGATATTTTTGGCGGCTGGCTGCTTTCGCAGATGGATCTTGCAGGAGCGATGGTTGCGACCCGCCGCTCCAAAGGCCGCACCGTGACGGTCGCTATAACAGGCATAAGCTTTCATCGGCCAGTCTTTGTCGGCGACGAGGTGTCGTGTTACGCCGAGTTGCTGAAGGTCGGGCACACGTCGCTGACCGTCAACATCCAGAGCTGGGTGCGGCGCGGTGTGGGCAATGATCCAATTGCCGTTACCGAGGGGGTGTTCACCTATGTGGCGGTGGATGCGAACGGCAAGCCGCGGCCGGTGCCGGCGCAGGACTGACGTTGCTGCGAGATTACGCAAGGGACGAGGCGTAGCATGGAGGCGGCTTCGCAAGCGGCATCCGGATCGATGCGTGGCCGCGGGCTCGCTTCCAGCCTTCCATTCTGGGTGCTGGTCGGCGCGGCACTCGGAATTCTGACCGGCGTCACGTTCGGCGAACGCACCGCGATCTTGCATCCGCTCGGCGTCGTCTATGCGATGATGCTCGAGAGCGTGGTCTATCCCTACATCTTGAGTTCATTGATCGTGGGCCTCGGCAGTCTGGCGAGCGCGCGCGCCGCCTCGTGCGGGCAAGCTGGGCGGTCTATGTGTTCTTGTGGATCACGGTGTTTGTCGCGGTCTTCGCGCTGGCGCAGGCGATACCACCGCCGGCGCCGCCGATTGAGGTCAAACCATCGAATGCGATCGGGGTGCTGGCGCTTCTCAAGACCATCGTCCCCGATAACCTTACGTTGGCGCTGAGCCAAAATTTCGTACCGGCGATCGTGGTGTTTGCGGTGACGTTCGGGGTCGCGGTTCAATACGTCCCGGCCAAGGCGTCGTTTCTTGAAAGCGTCGAGGCGATCAGGCTTGCAAGCCTCAAGATCTGGGCCTGGGTCGTCCATCTGGCACCCCTCGGCGTGTTCGCATTGTTTGCAAGCACCGCGGGGACCATCGCGCCGCAGATGGCGAGCACGCTCGCCATCTACATGGGGCTGTTCCTGATCGGCACTTTTGTGCTCGCGTTCGCGGTGCTGCCGCTTGCCCTGACGGCGATCGTGCCTGCCGGGACGCGCGAGCTGCTGGACGAGCTGCACCCGGCTTTCGTTCTCGCGCTCGTCACGACGCTGCCGACGTCGGCGCTACCGCTCATTCAAGGCGTCGCCGAACGCAGGATCGCGGCGGCGGGGCACGACGACGACGAAGCCAAGGACATTACCCGCGCGACGATCTCGCTGTCCTACGTGTTCACCTCGCTCGGAAACTACTTCGTGGCCTTGTTCATCATCTATGCGGCTCAGCACTACCAGGTGGCGCTTGACCTGTTCCAAACCGTGCTGCTGGCCCCGATCACGTTGCTCTCCTCGAGCGGCGCCCCGAGCACGACGCTCAGCGCGGTCACGTTCATGAGCCAGTGGCTCGGGCTGCCGTCGGATACATTGCCGCTCTATGTCGAGGCCATGACCGTCACGCGCTACGGCCAGGTGGCACTTTCAGTCTCGGCCTACGCGTTCGTGGCGATCGCGGTCCCGTTCGTCTATTTCCGTTGCACAGTGTGGCGCCCGACGCGAGCGATCGCGGCGTTTGTGGTGGGCACGGTCCTGTTCACCGGCGTTGCGATCGGCGTTGGCGCCCTGTCCAGTCGCCTGTTTCCTCCGCCCAACAACGCAGCAATCCTCGCACGCACACTCGAGCCGGCCCTCACGCGGGCGGTCGAGGTCACGATCGATGATCGGCCGCCGAGCAGCCTGCCGCCGATCGCGGGCCCCGCAACAGTTGACGGAATTCGCGCGCGCAACACGATCCGGGTCGGCTATGGGCGCGACGTGATTCCGTTCGGCTACACCAACGTGGCGGGCGACCTGGTCGGCTTCGACGTCAGCTATGCGTACAAGCTCGCACGCGATCTGCATGTTCGACTGCAGCTGGTGCCAGTCACCTGGGACGAGATCAACGCCGACCTCGCGGCGCGACGGTTCGATATCGTCATGGCCGGCGCGTACATCACCGACAAGCGGTTGGAGAATCTCCAGGCCAGCGATCCCTATTTCGAAAGCCCGCTGGCATTCATCGCCCCATCGAAGACCGCGCGCCGGTTCCTGAGCTACCGTGAAGTCGCCGACGCGCCAAATCTGGTCCTCGGCGTTTTGGCTGAAAGCGCGATCTTTGGGATGTGCGAGCAGATGTTTCCCAAGGCGCGCGTCGTGCCGCTTGCAACCTACGACGATATTCCGAACCATCCGGAGCTTGACGGCGCGCTGTGGTCACTGGACCAAGCGCGGGCCTGGGCTTCCGGTCACCCGGGCTACTCGGCGGTAGCCGCAACCGGCATGGGCGCGCCGCTTGTGTTCGCGTATTTCATGCCGCCGGACGCCACGACGCTGGCGCGGTACTTGAATATCTGGTTGTCCCTGCAAACCAGCAACGGCTTTCGGGTCGAACAGCTTTCCTATTGGATCGCGGGCAAGCCGCGTCCGAGTAATACGCCGCGCTGGAATCTGCTGGACAACGTGCTTCGTCCGGCATGGGGTTTGTGACGACAGCCGGCCCCTCGCAATGCACGCCCCTCGCACATATGTGTTTGTAACCCGCCTGACTGAGGAGGCTGTGCTATGGCACAGTTCTCAATCGCTCTTGCAATCTTCGTCGTCGCGATCATCTGCGTCTATGTCATTGAGCGGGCTTGGTTTCGCCAAGAACCGGCGCGCGCGGCCTCGATCGCACTCTTTGTTGGAAGTGCGGACCCAGTCGGAGCTATCTTGGTTCTATTGCTCTTGAGCACGTTGGCGGTTTCGCTTGTGCCATTCGCCTGCCTTTCTCTGACCCAAAGAATAATCTTCGGACAGCGGAAAGCGGCGATAATGCAGCCGGCAATTTTCTTGAGAAGGGCCTGCCGAGCACTCTCAACCGCGTTGTGGTTCTCAATTGCGCGGAACTCTCACAGGCCGAAGTGATAAAGCTCCGCTGCGCGCGGCGTCACGCGGGTTGTTACGTCGTCGGGACTCGGGATTTCACGCTGTTTCGTCACCGGTGCGTCGGGGTGTGCTGCGGATCGGTCGGGGAGTTCGACAGCACGACAGTCAGCCATCCGCTCCAGCCATGCGCGCGGTGCTCCCAATCGAAATCCCTGTAATATTTCAGGTTGACGACCGCCTGCAGATCACCCAGCGGGATCACGTAGCTCGTCTGCGGCCCTACACCCAGGACGCGGGACTCGAAACAACCGATCTGGTCGCCCAATCCGTGGTCGCATGACGCCTGATTGTAGAAATAGCCAGCCGCCCCGAAATTGAACTCTTTGGTGATGAATTTCGACAGGCTCCAGTCGAGATGTACGTCGACCCCGTTCTGATACTCGGTCGAGGGATTGGTGAAATTATAGGTGAACCCGAGCACCGCCGAAAATTCATCACCGGTCTTCGCATTGAAATACGTATAGCCGCCGCCACCGTCGATGGCCCCGTGGCCGTATCCGACGTTCGCGAGCGACAGCGGATTGTAGAGTCCGATCGGGGTATCGCCGGTCGCATAGACCATGAAGTTGTGCACGCCGAAATTCCAGCGCAGCGAGGTCTGCGGCTCGAAATCGCCGATGCCGCTGGCCGAACCCGTCATCGGCGGGCCCCCGAGCGTCCCCATCGGGCCAAGAATTGTCTGGTCGACCGCGACCTTGTTGCGCCCGTAGGGGATGAGCATGCCGATCTGAAGCTGTCCCCCGAGGACCGGGGTTGCAAACACGTAGCTCGGGATGCTCAGCAGCAGGTCGTTTTGCACGCCAATGTGTATTTCCAGGGTCGAGGGGACCTTGGTCGTGACGCCGGCAATCGGGATCTGACGCGCGATCGCAACGTCGCCCCCGCCCTTGATCGGCGAATGGTAGTAGATCTCGGCGATCGAGAAGCCCTGCGGCAGGGGCGCGGCGGCGAGTGCGCCGTAGGTGCCGGGGACCCAGAAGCTGATGCCGGCCTCGTCGGCGCGCGCGATGCTCCCGCCGCCCACAACGGCGACGAGCGCAAACACAAGCCTGCCCAGCAGCCGGCGATGCGCCGGATGCATTGCCCCCAAACGCGACACGGCACTCCCCCGAAATGCCAGACCGGACGCCCTATCCCGATTTGACCCTACATGCCTCGCACAATGCAGAAAATCGCAATCGCCGCGCTACTTAGCGAAATTTCACCGGTGTCACCTGTCCGGCACACAATGCGTGTCGACGCCCCGGCAAGGCACGGGTGCCGGTCACTGGGGACGTGAACCTTGTGCTTGCTGCCGCAGTTGACCGATCAGCGCCGCCAGATTGGGGTCTCCCGGCATGGTACGCGACGCGCGTTCGGCATAGGCGAGCGCGCCCGCAAAATCGCCGGCGTCGCGGCTATAGCTCATGAGCGCCAGCAGGATGTCGCGATCATCCGGGTGTCGGGCGAGGCTCGCTTTGAGCAGAGCCATCGCCTCATCCGTTTTCCCCGCCGAGTAAAGGCCAACCGCATAGACGTAGGCATAGCGGGCCCGCTCGGGATCGAGTTCGGAGGCGCGGCCGAGTTCGGCGAGCGCCTCGTCACGGCGCTTGAGGCGGGTGAGCGCGAGACCGAGCGCGTGATGCAGCCCGGCATCGGCTGGGGAGGCGGCAATGGCTGTGCGCAGCACCTGTTCGCCGTCGCCATCGCGACCGAGCAGCCGATAGAGTTCGGCGAGGTGGACCGCCGCGGGCGCAAATTGCCCGCTGAGCCGCAGCGCCGCGCGGTATTCGGCCTCCGCGTCGGCGGCGCGGCCAAGGCGGACGTAGAAATTCCCGAGCGTTGTGCGCGCCTCCGGTCGGTCGGCGTTGAGACGCTGGGACGCGATGAATTCGGCCACGGCCCGCTCGAAGGGTTCGCGATCCGCCGGCGGCACCCTCGCGGTTGGAACGTCGGCGAGAACCTCGACGGCCCTAATGCGCACGCCCCGACTCGGATCGGACAATAGCGGCGCGACCAGCGGCCAAGCTTGCGCAGCGGGTACGCCGGCGAGCATGTCGAGCGCGCCGATCCGGACCATCGGATCGGGATCGACAAGTGCCGCCTGCGCCTGCTTGATGTTTGCCGCGGAGAGACGCGAAGCAAGCTCGGTCAAGGCGCCGGCGCGGGCGAAGGCCGGTGTGCTGCCGCTTGAGGCAACCACGGACAGCAGTTTCTCCGCATCGGGCTCATTGCTCCAGGCGGCATGGAACGCCGGGCCGTAGGTCTGGAAACCCTTCCGAGAGGGCCCGTGCCAGGCTTCGATAGCATCGGCCGCCCATTGCGCCGACTTGTCGGTGTGGCAAGCGTTGCAGGCATTGGGGGTGTCGAGCTTTGCCGACAGATCGGGCCGCGGCACCCGGAAGCCGTGGTCGTGCCGCGCATCGATCAGCATGTAGGTGCGCACCGGCATGTGGCAGGACACGCAGGTGATCGCCGGCGTTACCCGCTCATGATGGTGATGCGTCGCCGCCGCGTAGGTCGCACCCGCATGGCATTGCAAACAGACATTGTCGCCGTTCGCGCGCAGCTTGGCGGCATGCGGCTCGTGGCAATCGCTGCAGGTGACGCCGGCCGCGAACATGCGGCTTTGCTTGAATGAGCCGTAATTATAGACCTCGTCACGCATCTGTCCGTCCGCGAAATAATGATCGGGCGAGAGCGGTGCGACGAGGTGCGTGTCCGAGAGCCAGCGGCCCGGGACCCAGGCCTCGGACAAAGTCGCGCGCCGCGCGTGGCACAGTCCGCAGGTCTCGACCTCCTTGCGCAGGATCGCCGGACCGATGCGCCGCTGTGGCTTGCCGGTGCGCGGATCCGGCAGCCAGGTGATGTCGGTGCGTTCATCGAATGACACGACGAGCCCCTTCGCCGGATCGTGCTGCTTGCCGAATGGCCACCAGCTCTGCCGCGCACGCGCCCAGTCGACGTGATGCGAGCCTTGGCCGTGACACGCCTCGCACCCAACGCTGATCTCGGCAAAGCGCGTGGTGTAGGTATCGTTCGCCGCGTTGTAGTTCTTGGCGACACCGGTCGAGTGACACTCCGCACACATAAAATTCCAGTTCTGATTCAACTTGGTCCAATGCAGCACGTCGTCGTGCCCGATCGCCTCGTCGGGGTAGAGGTGGAACCAGCGCTGCCCGCCGGCATTCTTCGGCCGCGTGTCCCACGCGATCGAGAGAGCCTGGATACGGCCATCGGGAAATTCGATCAGATATTGCTGCAGCGGATCGATGCCGAATGTGTATTTGATCTCGAAAGTCGCGAGCTTCCCGTCCGGCCCGTCGGTCTCGACCATGTACTTGTCGCCATCGCGAAAAAACCGCGAGCGGACGCCGTTGTAATCGAGGTTCGCATTGGAGAAATCGCCGAGGACGGTCTTGTCGGTTGCATGGTCCATGGCGTGCCTATGCTGGGAGGTGCGCCAGAGTTTTGTCTCAGCGGGATGGCATTGAGCGCACGCTTCGCTGCCGACGAAATTCGGCGCAGAGGTTACTGCAGCCCCATCGGCGCCTACGCGACCAGTGCGCAAGCTGTTGCCCAGAAACACGACGGCAAAGCCAACCCCGATACTGAGCGCGATCACGGCTGCAAGTATTGCCGCAATCCGGCGCCTGGGCGGCGCGCCCGTGGGCTCACCAGGACCGGCGGTAGAACCAGCGTCCTCTGCGCGAGCGCGTTGCGATCGTCGAGCTTTTCGAGCCATCACGCAGCCGGACCAAAACCATCTGCGCCGCTGGACCACCTCCGACAAGGCATCGGAATCATCCGCAGCACCCAGGAAATTTCCGGTTGATTCTTAATCCCCTTGACCCTCGATGTTAACTGTCGCACCGTTGTTATGGGGTTGCGCCTTACGCTTTAATCACATCCCGGGTCTCAATCGCTTGCGCCAACGGGGAGCATCGCAGTGAGCTTGCGGTCGATCACGTCCTGCTTTGCCATCTGGATCTCTCGGCTGTGGAGCGCAGCTCTCATATGCGCGGCACCATGTGCGTGGGCGCAATCGCCAGGACCCAGTACTGCCGCGAAGCCACCGTACAACATCATTTTCGTCATCTCCGATCAGGAAGCAGATCATCTGCTTGTGACCGGGGATTACGAGCTGCCGGCGCGCGCCGAGCTGCGGCGCAGGGGCTTTGACTTTCGCAATCACTATACAGCGTCTGCGATGTGCACGCCGTCGCGCGCCGCGTTCTTCAGTGGCACGCCGCCTCAGGTCAACGGCGTCTTCGATCAGATGGAAACGGGCTATGTGCCGAGCCTGAAAACCGACAGGCCGAACATGGGCTCGGTGTTGAAGGGTCTCGGTTACACGACCGCCTATTTCGGCAAGTTCGAACTGAACAAGGATCTGCTCAAGGTCAACCCTGCCGTCGATTATCACGTCGCGCTGCAGCCGTATGGATTCGATTTTTTCAATTTTGACGGCGACAAATTCGAGTCGCCGGATCAGGGATATCAAGTCGATCGCTATTACTCCGGGGAAGCGGATCGCTGGCTGCGCACCAACGCCCCGAAGTTGAACGGCAAAGGCCAGCCCTTTTTCATGGTGGTGAGCTTTATAAACCCACACGACATCATGTATGCGGATGCCAACATTCCGGGTCAGCCGCCGGTGCAGAAAGCTCTGACGAATAGCCTGCTGACGTCTCCGCCGGATAATACGATCTACCAGAAGACGTGGAACTTCACGCAGGTTCCCGGCCTTACGCAGTCACTCACGGCGCCGGGAATGCCGCCGGCCTTGGGCGAATATCACAAGGGCTGGGCAGGTTCGCTCGGTTTTATTCCGACCGATCGTCCGGACATGTGGGCCTATTTTTACAACTACTACCTCAACCTCATCCGCGACAATGATCGCGGCCTCAGGCTGCTGCTCGACGCGATGACCGATATGGATCTGTGGAAGAACACGGTGATCGTTATGACCGCCGACCACGGCGAAATGGCAGGCTCGCACGGCGGTTTGCCCGGCAAGGGTCCGTTCGCCTACGAGCTCAACTCGCATATTCCGCTTTGGATCGCTCATCCCGGCTATCAGGGCGGCAAGACGGTTACGGCGCTGACCAGCCACCTTGATCTGCTGCCCACATTCGTCGGAATGACCGGTTTACCGGAGCAGCAGCGGCAAGCGGCCACCAAAGATCTTCCAGGTCACGATTTTTCCGCGCTGCTCGGCAATGCCCAGTCCGCGGACATTCACGCGAACCGTCCTGGCGTGCTGTTCAATTATGTCGGGATACAAACCATCGACGGGAACTACCTCCTGGCAGCCAACAAGGACGTGTTCGGCGGCAAGCCATTGCCCTCGCTTACGCAGATGCATCCCGACACGAACAAGCGCGGGTTCATGTCGTTTGTATTTGATGGCCGCTACAAATTTGCTCGCTATTATGCGCCGGCTGCGTTCAACACTCCGCAGACGCTGGATCAAATCCTCAAGTACAACGACATCCAATTGTTCGATCTCAAAGAAGACCCCGACGAGCTGAACAACCTTGCGGCGGAGCCGGAGAAATACAAGGACACGATCCTGCGGATGAACGCCTTGCTCAACGAGTTGATGGCCAAAGAGGTCGGCAAGAACGACGGCGCGTTCTTACCTCCGGCGGTCCGACCCAAGCAATCCGTGGTGTTCGACAAACGTTGAAACTGAAGGCGGCTCGTTTCGTCCGCCGCCATGATGTTTTTGTGGGCGTCTGGCCCGCTCCCCCACCCTCCCCGCCGTCCCGCGCGGCTCTCGCGTCGCCGGACCTTAGTGCTTATATTGCGGTCACTCCCCTCGCGGAGCTACGACGTCAGTAACAGGCATCAGGACACGCGTTGATCCTCGCTCGTCGAGGACACGGAGGTGCAACATGAGCACGTGGCGCCGAGACAACATCACCCGTTACATTTACGGCTGGGCGAAGGGCGTGCTGCCGAGCCTATCGGACACCGAGCGCGAAGCGATCGAAGCCGGCGACGTGTGGTGGGACGCCGAGCTCTTCACCGGCAATCCGGACTGGTCGAAGCTCCTTTCGGTGCCGCAGGCGGCGCTGTCGCCGGAAGAGCAGGCGTTTCTGGACGGGCCGGTCGAAGACCTGTGCCGCCGGCTCGACGAGTGGCACATCATGTGGGACCTGCACGATCTGCCGCCGGACGTATGGGAGTTCCTGAAGGCGAAGAAATTCTTCGCGATGATTATACCGAAGGAGCACGGCGGCTTGGGCTTCTCGGCCTTCGCGCATTCCGAGGTCGTGCGCAAATTGTCGACGCGCTCGATGACGGCCGCAGTAACCGCGATGGTGCCGAACTCGCTCGGCCCGGGCGAATTGCTGCTCCAGTTCGGCACCAAGGAGCAGCGCGACTACTGGCTGCCACGATTGGCCGATGGACGCGAAATCCCCTGCTTCGGGCTCACCAGCCCGGAAGCCGGCTCGGACGCTGCTTCCATGATCGACACCGGCGTGGTCACACGCGGCAATTTCCGCGGCCGCGACGTGCTCGGGATCCGGCTCAACTGGCACAAACGCTACATCACGCTGGGCCCGGTCGCGACCGTGCTCGGCCTCGCCTTCAAGCTGCGTGATCCGGATCATCTGATCGGTCCGGAGGAGGACATCGGCATCACGGTCGCCCTCGTCCCGGCCAACCTGCCGGGCATCAAAATCGGCCGGCGCCACCTGCCCGCCATGCAGGTGTTCCAGAACGGCCCCAACGAAGGCCACAACGTTTTCATTCCGCTCGATCACATCATCGGTGGCGTCGAGCAGGCCGGCAAAGGCTGGAAGATGCTGATGAGCGCGCTCGCCGCCGGCCGCGGCATCTCGCTGCCCTCGCTCTCGGCCGCTGGCGCCGCCTACACGGCGCACACCACTGGCGCCTATGCGCGCGTCCGCGAGCAGTTCCATCTGCCGATCGGCCGTTTTGAGGCAATCCAGGAACGGCTCGGACGCATGGCGGCGACGGCCTACCTGCTCGACGCGGCGCGCCGCCACACCTGCGCAGGAATCGATCAGGGCCATCACCCGGCCGTTGTCACAGCGATCATGAAAGGTCAGGCGACCGAGCGGCTGCGCACGTCAACCAACGACGCCATGGACGTACACGGCGGCAAGGCAGTGATCGATGGACCGCAGAACTATCTCGGCTCGCTCTATCGCGCAGTGCCGGTCGCCATCACGGTCGAGGGCGCAAACATTGTGACGCGCGCGCTGATCCAGTTCGGCCAGGGCGCGATCCGCAGCCATCCCTACATCCTCAAGGAAATTCTTGCGCTCGAGGACAAGGATCACGCGCGCGGCCTCGACGCGTTCGACCAGGCGTTCTGGGCTCACGTCGGCCACGCGTTCATGACCGCGGGCCGTGCGTTCGCCCGCGCCTGGAGCTTTGGACTGCTTGCGCCGGCGCCCGACGCCGGCAAGGCAACGCCCTACTACCGGCAGCTCGCCCGATACTCCGCAGCCTTTGCGCTCGCGGCTGATATGGCGCTGCTCACGCTTGGCGGCGCGCTCAAGCGCAAGGAACTGATCTCGGAGCGCTTCGCCGATATTCTGTCCGAGCTCTACCTGCTGTCGACCGTGCTCAAGCGCTGGCAGGACGAAGGCCGGCAGGATGCCGATTTCCCGCTGGTGGAATTCGCCATGCAGAGCGGGCTCGCTACGATCGCGGCGCGATTTGACGAGCTGTTCGCCAATCTGCCGAACCGGCCGGCGGCATGGCTGCTGCGGTTCCTGGTGCAACCGTTTGGTCCGGCGCATCGCGGACCGCGCGACGCGCTCACCATCAAGTGCGCCGAGATCCTGATCGAGCCGTCGGCCACGCGCGATCGGGTGACCGTTGGATTGTTCCACCCGACCGACGACGGACCGATCGCCCGGCTCGACCGTGCGTTCAAGCTCGTGGTGGCGGCGCAGCCCCTGCGCGACCGGCTGCGCAAGGCGCACGTGCATGATATCGAGACGGCGCGCGCGCAAGGCCTGATCAACGAGAGCGAGGCCGCGCAGCTCGCGGCACTCGCCAAGGCGGTCGCCGACGTGATCAATGTCGATGACTTCGCCCCCGAGGAACTGACCAGGCACGGAGGTGTGTCATCAACGATATCGCCCGCGAACGCAGCCTAGGCCGTCCGGTCTACATCATCGACGGCAGCCGCACGCCGTTCCTCAAGGCGCGCGGCAGGCCGGGCCCGTTCACCCCCGTCGACCTCGCCGTGCAATGCGGCCGTCCGCTGCTGCTGCGCCAGCCGTTCCCGCCGACCGCGTTCGACCAGGTGATCCTCGGCTGCGTCAACGTCATCGCCGACGAGATGAACCCGGCGCGGGTCGCCGCGCTGCGGCTCGGCATGGGCGAAGCGATGACCGCGTTCACCGTGCAGATCAACTGCGGCTCCGGCATGCAGTCGATCGACACCGCCTATCGCTACATTCAGGAAGGAATTTCCGACCTGATCCTCGCGGGCGGCGCCGAGTCGCTCAGCCACGCGCCGCTCGTATTCCGCAAGAGCGCGGTCGAATGGTACGCCTCGCTGTTTGGCGCGCGCGATCTCGCGGCGCGCGTCAAAGCATTCCTCTCCGTGCGGCCGAGCTTCTTCCAACCGGTGATCGGGCTCGAGCGCGGCCTGACCGATCCGGTGGTCGAGCTGAACATGGGCCAGACCGCGGAGATCCTAGCGCACGATTTCCACATCTCGCGCCACGACGCCGACGCCTATGCGGCCGAAAGCCAGCAGCGGCTGGCGCACGCCCACCAGGAGAAATATTTCGAGGGCGAGCTCGAGCCGGCGTTCGGGCGCGATGGGCGCGTGTTCGACTACGACGACGGCGAACGTCCGGACACAACGGTTGAGACGCTGGCCAAGCTGCGGCCAGCATTCGAGCGCCCGTGGGGCAAGGTCACCGCCGGCAACAGCTCGCAGATCACCGACGGCGCTTCGTGGGTGATTCTTGCGTCCGACGATGCCGTGAAGAAGTACGATCTCAAGCCACGCGCGCGCATCATCGACAGCGCCTGGGGCGCGCTCGATCCCTCGATCATGGGGCTGGGGCCGGTGCTCTCGTCCACCAAGCTGTTGCAGCGGCACAAACTCGGCCTCGACGCGATCGAGCTGTGGGAGATCAACGAAGCATTCGCGGCGCAGGTACTGGCCTGCCTCGCCGCCTGGGTCGACGAAAGCTTCTGCCGCCGCGTGCTCAATTTGCCGGGCGCGGCCGGCGCGATTGCGCGCGACAAGCTCAACGTGGACGGCGGCGCGATCGGGCTTGGGCATCCGGTCGGCGCCAGCGGCAACCGGATCGTGCTGCATCTCGTCAACGCCATGAAGCGGCTCGGCAAGAGGCGCGGGATCGCGACCGAGTGCATCGGTGGCGGCCAGGGCGGCGCTATGTTGATCGAGGCGGTGTGAGCATGACGACACCCCTGGAGCTTCTCAAGCCGCGCGACCTCGAGCTCGGTCCGTTCACGCCGCCGGACGATGCCGAGGAACAGGCTTCCGGCGCGAATGGCGACATCACGGTCGATCAGCTGCGCCGCAAGGTCGAGGCGCTCGCCATACCGCCGGGGCCGTGGAAAAACTGGCGGCTCGCGCGCGACGAAGACGGCATCGCATGGCTCCTGATCGACAAGCAGGGCGCGAGCGCCAACACGCTGTCGGAGGAGGTCCTGACCGAACTCGGCGACGTGCTCAGCACGATCGAGAACGGTCCGCCCAAGGCACTGGTGATCCGCTCGGCCAAGCGCGGCGGGTTCATCGCCGGCGCCGATATTGGGGAATTTCGCGGCACTGCGGCGCCGAACGACATCCAGACGCGGCTCAAGCGCGCCCATGACGTGATCGACCGGCTCGACCGGCTGAACCTGCCGACCGTCGCGGTGATCCACGGCTACTGCCTGGGTGGCGGGCTCGAAGTCGCGCTCGCCTGCGACTACCGCATTGCGACCGAGGACGCGCGCCTCGGCTTTCCGGAAGTGCTGCTCGGCTTGCATCCGGGGCTGGGCGGAGGCGTACGCCTGCCGCGTCTCATCAACCCGATCGAAGCCATGACCATGATGCTGACCGGGCGCACGCTGCGGGTCCGGCGGGCGAAATCGCTCGGTCTCGTCGACGCGGTGACGCCCGAGCGGCACGTCTATGCCGCGGTCAGGGACGCCGCCGCCCGCAAGCTGAAGACCGCGCGCTCGCGCTGGCCAGTCACGCTGTTCAACAGCGCGCCGGCGCGCGCCTTGCTGGCGGCGCGCATGCGCAAGGAAACCAAAGCCAAGGCACCCCCCGAACACTATCCGGCGCCCTATGCGCTGATCGATCTGTGGGAGACCTACGGCGGCAATGCGGCGGCCATGCAGAGCGCCGAAATCGCCTCGTTCGCACGTCTGATTGTCACGTCGACCGCGCAGAACCTGGTGCGGGTGTTTTTCCTGCGCGAGCGCATGAAGGGCCTCGCCGACGGCAAATGGCCCGGCAATCGCGTGCACGTCATCGGCGCCGGCGCCATGGGCGGCGACATCGCAGCGTGGTGCGCGTGGCATGGTCTCACGGTAAGCCTCGGCGACGTGAAGCCGGAGCCAATCGCGGGCGCGATCAAGCGCGCGGCGGAGCTCTACAAAAAGATCGGCCACAAGGGCACCGAGATCCGCGACGCGCTCGACCGCCTGGTTCCGGATCTGCGCGGGGATGGAATTCGCTCCGCCGACCTCGTGATCGAGGCGGCGCCGGAGCGGCTTGACCTCAAGCAACGCATTTACGCGGCGGCTGAGCAGCAGATGCGCTCCGACGCAATCCTCGCCACCAACACGTCGAGCATCGCGCTCGAGCAGTTGCGCGAAGGCCTGCGCCGCCCCGACCGCTTCATCGGTCTGCACTTCTTCAATCCGGTGTCGCGCATGCAGCTCGTCGAAGTCGTGAGCCACGACACCGTCGACCCCAGCGTGCTTACCGCGGCGAACGCATTCCTGGGCCGCATCGACCGGTTGCCGACGCCGGTCAGAAGCGCCCCCGGTTTCCTCGTCAATCGCGCCCTGATGCCCTACATGATGGAAGCGTTCATCATGCTCGACGCCGGCGTGCCGAAGGAGACCATCGATGCCGCCGCCGAGCAGTTCGGCATGCCGATGGGGCCGATCGAGCTCGCCGACGAGGTCGGCCTCGACATTTGTCTGAGCGTCGCCGAGCATCTACGTGGCGCGCTCAAGCCAAGCGCCGACGGCCGCGACATGTTCGAGCGCCCGCTGCCCGAGGTGCCGCAGTGGCTGCAGGACAAGGTCAAGAAGGGCGAGCTCGGTCGCAAGACCGGCAAAGGTCTCTACGAATGGAAGAACGGCAAGGCCGTCAAGAACCCGCCGCCGGCCGCCAAGCCCGACGACCCGGACAGGGCGGCGCCGGCCGAGGATGTTGCCGAAATGACCGACCGGATGATCCTGCCGATGGTCGACGCCTGCGTTGCGTGTCTGCGCCAGCGCGTGGTTGCTGACGAGGAGACGGTCGACGGCGCCATGATCTTCGGCACCGGGTTTGCCCCGTTCCGCGGCGGCCCTCTGCACTATGCGCGCACGCGCGGAATTCCGAATGTGCTGCAGGCACTGGAGCGGCTCGCAGCCAAATATGGTGAGCGCTTCCGGCCCGATCCGGGCTGGTCGCAGCTCGCATGATGCAGCATTCGCCGTTTACCGATCCGGATCGCCTTGCCGAAGCCATCATCGGGCGGGTCGGCAAGACCATCGCGCTCGGCCTCCCGCTCGGCGTCGGCAAGCCCAATCATATGGTGAACGCGCTGTATGCGCGCGCGGTCGCCGATCGCTCCATCAACCTGCGCATCTTCACGGGACTGACGCTCGAGACGCCGCATCCGTCGCAGGACCTCGAGCGCCGTTTCATCGGTCCGATCTCCGATCGACTGTTCGGGGGCTATCCGCCGCTCGCCTACGGGCTGGCGCAGCGCACGGAACGCTTGCCGCCCAACGTCGAGGTCAACGAGTTCTTCTTTCTGGCGGGCAGCCGGCTGCACTCGCGCTCAGCGCAGCAGAGTTTCATCTCGGCCAACTACACGCAGGCGCTGCGCTATGTGCTGGATCGCGGCGCCAACGTGTTCGGACAGCTGGTTGCCAGGCGCGTACGCAACGGCGAAACCCGCTACAGCCTGGGCTCGAATACGGATCTCAGCGTCGAATTGCTGGAGCTGCGGCGCAAAGCCGGCCTGAAGATTCTCACCGTGGCGCAGGTCAATTCGGAAATGCCGTTCATGCCGGGCGATGCGGACATCGCAGCGGATGAGTTCGACTTCGTCCTGGATTCGCCCGCGACCGATTTTCCGCTATTTGCGCCGCCGCGCGAACCGGTCGATCTGGCCGAGTACGCGGCCGGCGTGCACGCCGCGCTCCTCGTCCCCGACGGCGGTACCTTGCAGCTCGGTATCGGCGCGCTTGGCGACGCGGTCGCGCAGGCGCTGATCCTGCGCCATAGCAACAATGCGGCCTTCGAGGCGATTGTCGCGGATCACGCCGCCCGGCAGCCGCCGATGGCGCACGAGCGTGCGCCGTTCGTCACCGGCCTCTACGGCTGCAGCGAAATGTTCGTCGAGGGATTCATCGACCTGATCCGCGCCGGCGTAGTTAAACGCGAGGTCGGCGGCGCATTGCTGCACGCGGGCTTCTTCGTCGGGTCGCGCGCGTTCTATCAGACGCTGCGCGAGATGCCGGCGAAGGAGCTCGACAAGCTGCAGATGAAGGCGATCGCGTTCGTTAACGAGCTCTATGGCGGCGAAGAGGAAAAACGTCGCGCGCGCGTCAACGGCCGCTTCATCAACACCGCCATGATGGTGACGCTGCTCGGCGCGGCCGTCTCCGACACGCTCGCGGGCGGCAAGGTCGTCAGCGGCGTGGGCGGCCAGTATAATTTCGTCGCGCAGGCGTTTGCGCTGCCGGACGCGCGCTCGATCATCATGTTGCGATCGACCCGCGCCAAGGGCGGTCGGGTCTCCTCCAACATCATCTGGGAGTACGCAGAAACCACGATCCCGCGCCATCTGCGCGACATCGTGATCACCGAATACGGTGTCGCCGACCTGCGCGGGAAAACCGACCGCGACACAATTGTGGCCATGCTGAGCATCGCCGACGCGCGTTTCCAGGACGATCTGCTCGCGCGCGCCAAGGCCGCCGGCAAGATCGAGACGAGCTTCACGCTGCCGGCGGAGTGGCGCAACAACACCCCGCAGCAGGTGGCCAAGACTCTCGGTCCCGCGCGCGCCGCCGGTCACCTCCCGCTGTTTCCGTTTGGAACGGACTTCACGGAGACTGAGCAGCAACTGATCCCGGCATTGCAGCGGTTGCGCGCCGCCTCCCCGCTCGAGATCGCGACACTGGCGCTACGCGGGCTGCGCGCATCGCCCGGCCCCGACGCGGCGGCCTGCCTCAAGCGGATGGGGCTCGATCAGCCCAGGCATATCGCCGATCGCATCTCGGCTCTTGTCCTGCGCGGCGCGCTTGACCAGACTCGGGCCGGCTAGTGCCCTTCCAACCAGGACCCCCCATGCCCACCATCGCGACCGACGATCGCCACGCCATCGAGGATCTCTACGCCGAGTACGTGTGGGCGCTCGACAGCGGCGATGTGCCGGCGTTCCTCGCCTTGTTTGCGCCCGACGCCGTGTTCGGCGACACCGCCGGCAACCTCTACAAGGGCCACGAAGCGATCGGCGCCTACGTGCGCGGTCTCACCATGTCGGCGCCGTTTCGCGGCCGCCAGCACATCATCAGCCACCTCCGGTTTCGCCCGAGCAACGGCCGCATCGGCGTGAAGGCCTACTGGCTGGTGACCAAATGGAGCAAGGCGAGCGGCGCCAAGACCATCGAGGTGAGCGGGCACTCCGACGACGTGTTCGTGCACATCGGCGGCCATTGGCGGTTCGCCCAGCGCCTCGTGCACTATTGGAACGACACCGACCTGCCGTGGGCCGGTGGAGGCGCGCCATGAAGCTTGCGAGCTTTCGGTTCGCCGGCCGCGATCGTATCGGGTTTGCGCTCGACGAACACCACGTGGCCGATCTCGCCGAAATCGCGGGCGCCATCGGGCGGGAGGCGCCGCCCGACATGATCGCCTTGATCGAGCAGGGCGAGGACGGCCGCACGCTGCTGCGCGAGGCCGAGCAGGTTGCGCGCGAGCATCGCGCCCAGGTCAGGCCGATCGCGCTCGGCGACATTCACTGGCAGCCGCCGGTGCGCCGGCCGGCCAAGATCTGCGGCATCGCGCTCAACAACTCGGCGAGCGATGCGCGCAAGATCAGTTCGCCCAATCACCCGCTGTTCTTCCTCAAGCCGGCCTCGTGCCTCGTCGGGCATCGCGAGCCGATCGAAGTCTACGATTACTACGGCAGCGTGCATCCCGAGCCGGAACTCGCCGTGATCATCGGACGCGCCTGCCGCCAGGTCGCGCTCGAGGACGCGATGTCGGTCGTCTACGGCTACTCGATCATGAACGATATGACCGGCAACGGGATGCGGGCGCAGGACATGGTGCACTACTACGCGCTTTACCCCTCCAAGGAGGATCCGACCCAAGTCGAGCGGCGCGAGCAGCACCTTTCCTACACGGCGCGCTATAAGGGCAGCGACACCTTTGGTCCGTTCGGGCCGTGGCTCGTGACCAAGGACGAGATCCCCGACCCTCATAAGCTCGATGTGCTGTGCTGGCACAAGGACGAGTTGATTGCCGAGGACTCGACGAGCTACTACAGCTACCCGGTGCCGCAGACGATCGCGTTCATCACCAGGTACCATTCGCTGTGGCCCGGCGACGTGATCTCCATGGGGACCGCGTTCCGGCCCGGCAAGACCGGCCGCCGCAGCCTGCATACGGCGAACATCACGGAACTCGGCGGTCCGGTCCGGGTTTCGATCACCGGACTGGGGACTTTGGAAAATCCGGTGCGGCGGATCATCGACGGCAAGGCGATCGAGGATTAGACGATGCTCGGATGCATCGGCAGAAGGGGCACGGCATGAACAAGCTCAAGGCGCGATTGAAGTCCGGCAAGGCCTGCCTCAACGCGTGGCTCGCGATCCCGTCCGGCTTCTCGGCAGAGGTGATGGCGCAGTGCGGCTTCGACAGCGTGACGGTCGACACGCAGCACGGCGTGCAGGACTACCAATCCATGGTGCAGTGTTTTCAGGCGATGGACAAATGTCCGATCACGCCGCTGGTGCGGGTCCCGTGGAACGAACCCGGCATCACCGGCAAAGTGCTCGATGCCGGCGCCTGGGGCGTGATCTGTCCGCTGGTCAACACGCCGGCCGACGCCAAGGCGCTGACCAACGCCTGCCTCTATCCGCCGCAAGGCAAGCGCAGCAACGGCCCGATCCGCGCGGCCGCCTACGGCGAGGCGAGCCCCTACCAGTCGATTGCCAACGACGAGGTCCTGGTGATCCCGATGATCGAGACCCAGGAGGCGCTGGACAACATCGACGCGATCCTGGACACGCCCGGCATCAGCGGCATCTATGTCGGCCCGAGCGATCTCGGCATGTCGCTCGGCCTCAAGCCGCTGCTCGACCGCGAGGAGCCGCAGATCTTTTCGATCTACGACATGCTGATCAAGGTGACCGGCAAGCGCGGCCTGTTTGCCGGCGTGCACAACCTGACCGGCGCCTACGCGGCCCGCATGATCGAGATGGGCTTCCGCTTCGTGACCATCGGAAACGACAGCGGCCTGATGGCGCGCGCGGCGCGCAACGAGATTGCGATCGCGCGCAAGAACGCCGGCGCGATCGCGAGCTAAACCGGGATCCGGAAAAGCTCATGCTCAAGCAAAAAAAGCAGGTGCGATGCGACGGCTCTTGACGCTTCTGGCGGTCAGCATCCTGTCGGCGGGCGCATCCGCGCGCGCGCAGGACTACCCGCAGAAGCCGGTGCGCGCGATCACCGCGCTCAGCGCCGGCGGCACCAGCGACGTGTTCATGCGCGTGCTCGGTGACCAGTTCCAGCAGCGGACCGGTCAGCCGATCGTGGTGGAGAACCGGCCGGGCGGCGCGCTCAACATCGGCGGGCAGGCCTGCGCGGACGCCCCGCCCGACGGCTACAGCATCTGCCTGCTGCCGATCGAGACGCTCGCCTACAACCAGTTCCTGTTCAAGAAACTGGCGTACGACGCCAACGCGTTCGTGCCGATCACCAACGTGTTCTTCGTCACCGCGGTGTTGATCGTCAATGCATCGCTCAACGTGCGCTCGCTCGACGACCTCGCCGCGCTCTCGAAGGCCAAGCCTGGAACACTGAGCTACATGTCGCCGGCGGTGCCGCTCGCCTTCTTCATGGAGACCTGGCGGCGCCAGAGCGGCGCCGACATCGTCAGGGTGCCGTACAAGGGCGGCGCCGACGCCGCCAACGCCATCATGGCCGGCTCGACCCCGGTCGCCTTCAGCGGTCTTGCCAACTTCGTTCCGCACATCCGCGCCGGCACCATGTCGGCGCTCGCGGTCGACACCGACAAGCGCTCGCCGCTGCTGCCGGACGTGCCGACCTTGCGCGAGATAGGCTACACGGGACCGCTGACCCAGGCCTATTTCGGCCTGGTCGCGCCGGCCGGAACCCCAGCGGCGATCGTCGCCAAGCTGCGCGAGATCGTGGTCGCGATCGCGAGCGACCCGGCTTTCGCGGAGAAGAACATGCTGAGCCTCGGGCTGATCCCGATCCTCGACACGCCCTACGAATTCGCGCGCTCCCTTGCGGACAACCGCGCCACCGCGGCGCGCATTGTCAAGGAGTCGGGGCTCGAGGCGCAGTAGCTCTCGTAGTCGCAGGGGGAGGATGTGGATCAAACATTGATCTGGTTGATGATCGGGCCCGGAACCTTGCCCGGCCAGGGCGTCGACCGGATGGACATGCTGCGCTACGCCGAGTGGGTTAGCGGGCGCAAGCCGCTCAAGGATGACGAGCTGCTGGCCGCGCTACCCGAGATCGACCGGATCGCCAAGGTCGAGGTCGATGATGGGAACCCCTATCCGATCGACAGCGCCAAGGCGCTGCAGGCGATTGCCGGGCGCATGGAACTGGTGGCGCGCCGTCCCGAGGTCGGCGGCATCGTGTTCGTGCAGGGAACCAACAGCATTGAGGAAACCTCGTATTTCCTCAATCTGACCGTGCATACCAACAAACCGATCGTGGTCACGGGCGCGCAGCGGCCGTTCACCGCGCTCGGCAGCGACGGCCCGCTGAACCTGATTGACGCGATCCGGGTCGCCGCCTCAAGCACGGCGCGTAGCATGGGCGTGCTGGTGGTCGCCAACAGCGAGATCAACGCGGCGCGCGACGTCACCAAGACCAACACCTACCGGCTGCAGACCTTTCGCAGTCGCGATCTCGGGATCCTGGGCTACACGGATCCCGACCAGATCGTGTTCTACCGGATGCCGACCCGGCGCCATACGATCAACAGCGAATTCGATATTGCAAACCTGGAGCGGCTGCCGCGCGTCGACGTGATCTACGTGTTCACGGGCGCGCGCGCCGATCTAGCGAACGCGGCTGTCAATGCCGGCGCAGAAGGATTGGTGATCGCGGGGTCGGGCGCGGGGTCGACCGGTGAGATGCGCAAGGAGCTTGCCAAGCTCGCCGCCCAAGGCGTGGTGATCGTGCGCAGCTCGCGCGTCGGCGACGGCCGCGTCGTACGCGACGACAATTGGCAGGAGCCCGGAATGGTCGCGGCCGATAACCTGAGCCCGCACAAGGCGGCGTGGCTTCTCACGCTGGCGCTCACCCGAACGCGCGATCCCGACGCGATCCAGCGCATGTTCGATGAATATTGATGCTGCCCCGG
The DNA here is from genome assembly GCA_035472475.1 of Xanthobacteraceae bacterium. GTDB lineage: Bacteria > Pseudomonadota > Alphaproteobacteria > Rhizobiales > Xanthobacteraceae > JAFAXD01. The sequence continues at coordinate 22,392 of DATIPA010000065.1, forward strand.
GACCAGGTGAGTTTGCGGTTCAAACCGACCCTCAGCAGCTGGTAGCGCTGGTTGATCGCTTCTCGCGCGATCGGCGCCAGCGTAGCCGGCACGCCGGCAAACGCATTGGCTCTAATCCGCTTTGAGGCCGGCGAACCTGACGACCTTAGCCCACTTTTCGGTTTCCTCGTCGATGAGGCTGCCGAAGTCGGCGGGGGAGCCCGTAAATATTTCACTGCCGAGCTCGCTCATGCGCGCCTTTACAACAGGATCGTTGAGCGCCGCATTAATCTCCCGATTGAGACGCTTGATGACTTCTGGCGGCGTGCCCTTGGGCGCGCCGAATCCCAGAAATCCAGTCACCGCGTAGCCCGGGACAACCTCGGCGATCGGCGCGACCTCTGGCAGCACCCGCACGCGGGCGGTTGCGGTCACCCCGAGCGCGCGCAGCGCGCCCGCCTGGATGTGCGGCACCGACGAGCCGATCGCGTCGAACATCGCCTGGACATCGCCAGCCATCAGCGCGGACTGCGCCGCCGGTGTCCCCCGATATGGGACATGCACCATATCGGTACCCGTCATCATCTTGAACAGTTCGCCGCACAGATGGGTCAAGTTGCCGGTCCCGGTCGAGGCCAGGTTGATCTGGCCGGGATTGGCCTTGGCATAGGCAACGAATTCCGCGACCGATTTGGCCGGAAACGACGGGTTGACCGTCAGGACGAAAGAATCATTGTTGGTTCTCGCGACCGGGACGATGTCGCGCGTGACGGTGATCGTGTTCCTTTCATAAAGGGTCACGTTGACGGCGTGCGGGCTCGCAACCTGCAGGAGCGTGTAGCCATCCGCCGGGGCGCGCGCGACCGCCTGCAAAGCCAGGTTGCCGCCAGCACCCGGACGGTTGTCGATGATCACCGACTGGCCAAGCTGCTGCGAAAGCGCTTGACCGATGAGCCGCGCAATGATGTCCGGCGTGCCTCCGGCAGGAACAAAGACGACCAGTGTCACCGGCCGTGCCGGAAAGGTTTGGGCTCGCAATGATCCAGTGATGGCAACAAAGGCGGCAGATCCCGCAATTGCCTGCAGAGCCTTGCGGCGCGGAATTTTCATCAAACCCTCCCTGCGCTCCGCGATAGCGATTCCGTCGAATTTATCGGAAGCCGCAAGAGTTCTACCATGGGGTCATTCGGATTGGTTAGGCGAATGGAGTTGCCGTTGATAGCGGACGCGGCGGCCATGGATGCGCGCCGTGATGAGGCATGATAATTCAAATGAAGATGCGATCGCCCTGCATGTCGATGATCTGTTTGGCCTTCGAAATCGTAAAGTCGATCGCGTCGTCCCTGTTTTGGTGCGTATCCGCCCGGACGAAGTGGTGTTCTTTAAGACCGTCGGGGAGGTCTTTTTCGATGATTCCGGCGGTCTGATATTGACCGTTTACCTCGTAAGGTGTCGGCCGGATGCGATAGCCCTTGTATTCGGTGAGCGCCGTTGCCGACTCGTCAATCTTGCTGGTTCCTTTCGCCAGACGGATCCAAGCTGCTTTCAATTTTGCAAACATGTCAGCATCCGTCAGGTCATCTGACGTGTTACGCGCATAGCCACGCGCGCCGTTTCATTCGATCACCTCGTCGGCGCGGAGCGCAGGTGATGTAGGTACATCAATGCCCAGCGCCTTCACGGTCCTCAGGTTGGCGACAAATTCAAACCTGGTCGGTTGCTTCTAGCATGTCCGAGACGAGCAAAGGAGGAGCTTTGGAGTGGGAGCGATGCCGCTTTGGGTCATTAGCGGATATCGCCGCCACACTTCCGAATGTCCGCCTTATCCCTGAAAGATGGGGTAATCGGCCGGCGAGCTTGTGGATAGCTGAAGATTTGGGGTGCTGCGCTTCAGGCTGATGGTGAAACGAGGTCCGTGGTAACGGCCTCAAGCATCAGAAGGAGAAGCGCAGCATGGAGCATTTTGCTGGA
>DATIPA010000066.1:0-16502 GCA_035472475.1 Xanthobacteraceae bacterium
CAGCCGCAAAAAAGAGCCGCCGGGGGACGGCGGCTCGAAAAGTTAAAACAGGGAGGCGTCAAACAGAGTGGACAGGAGCCACTCGATGTCCAGAACTGGACAATGACCGATGATGGACCTGATTTGTTAACACGGTATTAACGGACGCCGGGGCGCCCGAGGACGACTTGAGCTACTTCTTGAAGAATAGATCGGCCGCTGAGCGCGACGCCTGCTTGCGCGCAATGTCGGCCTCGAGTCGCGCGATTTCTTCTCTCATCAGCGCGATGCGTTCGTTGAGCTCGGTGACCGAGAGCAGCGTCAGATCCTGCCCGATCTCGTGCGAGATCTTCTTCTTGGGACGATCGTCTTCGTCGATTGCCGGCATGAGCTGGGATCCGCGTTGAAGCTCTTGATCAAGGATAGCGTCACGCATCGGCCTTGTCTCCGGTTCCGACCATGTGCGCATTGAGGACCGCGGTGTTGCTGCGGCCTACCAATTTTGCTTTAGGAATGCGCGACTTTTGCGAAGGACATCGATCCATGCCCAATGTGCCCGCACGCATGACTGCAATCGCGATCCGCGCTCCCGGCGGTCCGGAAATGCTGGTGCCGGAGGAGCGGCCGGTGCCGCAACCCGCTCAGGGTGAAGTGCTGGTCAAGGTCGCGGCGGCCGGCGTCAATCGACCCGATGTGATGCAGCGCATGGGGCACTATCCGCCGCCTAAGGGAGCGACGGACATTCCCGGGCTTGAACTCGCCGGCGAGGTCGTGGCGCTCGGGCCAGGCGTGCAGCGCTGGAAGGTTGGTGACAAGGTGACGGCTTTGGTCGTCGGAGGCGGCTACGCGGAGTACTGCGCTGTTCCCGAGCCGCAGGCGTTGCCGATCCCTGCCGGCCTGAGCATGATCGAAGCCGCCGCGATGCCGGAAACGTTCTTCACGGTTTATCCGAACGTATTCGAACGCGGCGAGCTCAAAGCCGGCGAGACGCTTCTGGTCCATGGCGGCAGCTCCGGGATCGGCACGGTTGCGATCATGCTCGGAAACGCCTTCGGGGCACGTGTCTTCGCCACGGCCGGATCGGCGGAGAAATGCGAAGCCTGCAAGCGGCTCGGTGCCGAGATCGCGATCAACTACAAGTCCGAGGATTTTGTTGCCGTCGCCAAAAAGGCCACCGCCGACAAGGGCGTCGACGTCGTTTTGGACATGGTCGGCGGCGACTACATCGACCGCAACTATGATGTGGCGGCGGTCGAGGGCCGCATCATTCAGATTGCGTTCCAGGCAAGTCCGAAGGCGACGGTCGACTTCCGTCGCATGCTCACCAAACGGCTGCATCACACCGGCTCGGGGCTGCGGCCGCGCTCGGTCGCCGACAAAGGCAAGATAGCCCAGGCGCTCGAAACGAGGGTGTGGCCGTTGGTGGCGGCCGGGAAGGTGAAGCCTGTGATCGATTCAACCTATCCACTTGCGCGGGCCGCCGACGCCCACGAGCGCATGGAAACGAGCCAGCACATCGGAAAAATCGTGCTCACCGTATAGGTCGGATTTTACCTGCGAGATCAATATCTTGCGGTCTAGGCCGAGGTGCCGGACGCGGCTACCGGCAAACCTTGTTCTCGCCACAACCTGCGACTACCCATGACAATTCTGTGAGGGGGCCCGCACGGGGGAGCTGGGGTTTGCCTTTCCTGCGTTTGATCAACGCGGTTGCCGTCCTGCTTGTGCTCGGTTTCACCGTGCCGGCAGCGCGGGCGGTGGAAGCTGTCAACGTACGCCTTGACGCTGCTGCCATCGATCTCACCGATGCGGTGGAGCGACCGAAAACCGAGGGCGATATCCTCCAGGTGTCGACCGCTCCGGGCGCCGACGGCATCGTGCGCCGGATCGGCGTTCGCGATCACGAGCCAGGCGGATCGTGGGCCGTATTCGCCCTTGCGAATTCAAGCGATGAACAAATCGATCGGCTGATCGTCGTTCCGCACTACCGCATGGTCGGCTCCGGCTTCTTCTGGCCGGATCTCGGTCTCTCGCGCGTGGTCAGCGTGACGCCGAGCTCGGGTGACCGGCCTGACCGGCAAGACAGCGCGACCGCCGACATCTTCCGACTGACGCTCGACCCCGGGACCGTCGTCACCTACGTGGTCGAGCTGCGCTCCGAGGAGTTGCCGCAGATCTACCTGTGGGATCCCGACGCTTACAAGGACAAGGTCAACTCGTTCACTCTCTACTACGGCATCGTCATTGGCATCGCGGGCCTGCTCGCGCTGTTCTTGACCATTCTGTTCGTAGTGAAGGGTTCGATCATGTTTCCGGCCGCGGCCGCGCTCGGCTGGGCGGTGCTGATCTACATCGGGATCGACTTCGGCTTCTGGGGCAAGGTATTCGACATGTCCGCAGGCGCCGAGCGTATCTGGCGCGCGGCCGGCGAGGCGATTTTGGCTGCCACGCTGCTGGTGTTTTTGTTCGCCTACCTCAATCTCAACCGATGGCACGTGCGCTATGCGCACGTCACCATCGTCTGGCTGGTGGCGCTCGCAGCGCTGGTCGGAGTGGCGCTGTTCGATCCCCCCATCGCTTCCGGCATTTCACGCCTGTCGCTGTTCCTGGTTGCGATCGCAGGATTTGTCCTGGTCGTCTATCTCGCAGTCCGCAGCTTCGACCGTGCCGTGCTGCTGATACCGACCTGGTTCTTGCTGCTGATCTGGGTGATCGCCGCGGGCTTCACGGTCGCCGGAATTATCACCAACGACATCGTGGCGCCGGCGCTGCTCGGCGGACTGGTGCTCATCGTCATGCTGATCGGCTTCACGGTGATGCAGCACGCGTTCGCGGGTGGCGTCACCCACGGGCTGGTTTCGGACGTCGAGCGCCGGGCGCTGGCACTCGCGGGCGCCGGCGACGTGGTCTGGGATTGGGACGTCTCGACCGACAAGGTGTTCACCGGCCCGGAAGCGGAGACCATGCTCGGGCTCAGACGGGGCACGCTCGACGGCTCGGCGGCGCATTGGCTTGAATTTGTACATCCGAGCGACCGCGATCGGTTCCGCGCTACGCTCGATGGTCTGCTCGAGCACCGGCGCGGGCGGTTGATTCAGGACATCCGGCTGCGCGGCTCCGACGATCACTATCTCTGGTTCACGCTGAAGGCACGGCCGGTGGTAGGCTCCGACGGCGAAGTGGTGCGACTGGTCGGCACCCTGACCGACGTCACGGAGTTCAAGACCGCCGAAGAGCGGCTGTTGCACGACGCGGTCCGCGACAACCTCACCGGACTGCCGAACCATGCGCTGTTTCTCAATCAGCTCGATTCCGTACTCGCCCTGGGCCGGGCGGACCCGGCAATCAAAGCCACCGTGATGGTGATCGATCTCGACCGCTTCAAGCAGGTCAATGACTCCGTCGGGATGGCGGTCGGGGACTCGATCCTGCTCACGATCGCGCGTCGCCTCGGCCGGCTGCTCAAGCCGCAAGACGCGCTGGCGCGGCTCGCCGGCGACCAGTTCGGATTGATGCTGCTGTCGGTGCGGGAAGCCACCCAGATCACCACGTTCGGCGAGACGCTGCGCAAGGCATTGCGTGCGCCGATCGAGTTCAATGACCGCGAGATCTTTCTCACGGCATCGATCGGACTTGCTCTCGGCGATTCCCAGCCGGCGCGCGGAGAAGAGCTGCTCACCGATGCGGAACTCGCCATGTACCATGCCAAGCGGCTTGGCGGTGATCGCATCGAGGTGTTCAAGCCCACGATGCGCGCGCGCAAGATGGACAAGCTCGCGCTCGAGGGCGAACTCAAACGGGCGATCGAGCGCGAGCAGATTTCGATCCAATACCAGCCGATCGCCCGGCTCGGCGATCGATCGATCGTCGGGTTTCAGGCTCAGCTACGCTGGGATCACGTCAAATTCGGGAACCGATCCTCGGCCGAGTTCCTCGCGCTTGCAGAGGAAGCCGGGCTTGCGCTCGAACTCGGCACGTTTGCGCTCGATCGCGTCGCGCGCCAACTCGGCGCCTGGCAGCGCACGACCCGCGTGCGCGAGCCGCCGTTCGTGAGCATAGAGCTCGCGTCGCGACAGCTGCTGCGTCAGGACTTCGTCAACGATCTGCGGGCGTTGCTCGGGCACGCCGGACTGGCGCGCGGAACGCTCAAGATCGAATTTACCGAGGCGATGGTCATGGAGAACCCCGAGTACTCCGCCCAGGTGCTCCAACGCATGCACGAATTCGGCGCCGGCCTGATGCTCGCCGATTTCGGCAACGGCCATTCGTCGCTGGAATATTTGCAGCGGTTCCCGTTCGATACGCTCAAGATCGATCAGTCGCTCGTGCGCCCCAACAACAAGGGCCGGCGTCCAGTGATCCTGCGATCGGTCGTCATGCTGGCGCACGATCTCGGAATGAAGGTCGTGGTGGAAGGCGTCGACACCGACTCCGATGCGGCCGATCTCAATGAACTCGGGTGCGAATTCGCGCTCGGCTCGCTCGTCGGCGAACCCGTGGAAGCAACAAAAGCGGGGGGGCTACTGTCTCGCGACAAGGTGGCTGCGCGCAGCGAGGCCCCGCGTGCCGACGCGGCTCGCTCTCACGCGTGACCGGCCTCGCTCGACAGCATCCCAAGATCGATGCCGAGCTTGCCCATCGCCTTCTCGTACTTGCCGCCGGTATCGGTCCCAAACACCAGGTCGGAATCCGCGGTGCAATGCAGCCAGCCGTTGTGCTGGATCTCTTTCTCCAACTGACCCGGCGCCCATCCTGCGTAGCCAAGTGCCAACACGGCGTTCGCCGGCCCCTCGTCGCGCGCGATGGCCTTGAGGATATCGAGCGTCGCGGTCAGACAGATCCCCTCGTCGATCGGCAGCGTCGAATTCTCGATGAAGAAGTCGGCTGTGTGCAGAACGAAACCGCGCTGAGTCTCAACCGGGCCGCCCTTGAGTACCTTGATGGTTCCGGCGCGCCGCGGAAGCTGAATCCGCTCGTTGGCCGGGATGACGTCGAGCTTGACCAACAGGTCCGGGAAGCTGATGTCCGCCGCAGGCTGGTTGACGACGATGCCCATGGCGCCTTCGGACGAGTGCGCACACATGTAGATCAAGGTGCGAGCAAAGCGCTCGTCCCGCATGCTCGGCATTGCAATGAGCATCTGGCCGTCGAGGAAACCCCGCCGGCCTTTGGCTGACTTCGTCGGAAGCTTCATTGCCAAATATTACCTCGCTCTGCGCTCCGACGAAACCATTATTCACCACAGGCTCACGACGAATTCAGTTTCGCTCGCCATCGATCACTTGTAGACGGTTTGTCATGCATGCGACCGCATTGCGGCAGATGGGCACAGTGGGATTTGCGCTCGGGATCGCGCTGGCGTCGCCGCATGCGCGCGCCGCGGATGCCTCGGCGTGGGATGGGGATACCCGCTCGGCCGTGCGGCTCATCTCAGGTATCCCAGACGGGGCAACGCTGCGCGCAGGCGTGGAAATCCGGCTGGCTCCGGGGTGGAAAACGTACTGGCGCTATCCGGGCGATTCGGGCGTGCCGCCGCACTTTGATTTTGCGCAGTCCAGCAACGTGAAATCAGCCACGCTGTCGTGGCCGGCGCCACGGCGCTTCGTCGACGATGGCGGCCAATCGATCGGTTATGACGGCAATGTGATTTTTCCGCTGCGGATTGTGGCGAACAACCCGGCGGAACCGGTCGTCTTGCGGCTCAAGTTTGATTACGCAGTCTGTGAAAAATTGTGCGTCCCGGCAGAAGGCAACGTCGAACTGTCGCTCGGCGCGACACCGATCGCGTCCATGAACGGGCCGGCGCTTACCGCAGCCGAAGCGCGCGTGCCGACACGCGCGTCAATCGGCGATCGCGCCGGTCTCGCCATTCGTGGCATAAAGCAGGAGCCCGGTGTCCGCTACCCGCGCGTCATCGTCGACGTGGCGGCGCCCAATGGCGAAGCGGTCGACCTGTTCGCCGAAGGACCGACACCCGAATGGGCCTTGCCGCTGCCGATGCCGGTCGCCGATGCGCCGCCGGGCGTCCACCGGTTCGCTTTCGACCTCGACGGACTGCCGCCGGGACAAAGTGCACAAGGCGCATCGCTCACGTTGACGGCGACCGCAGGGGCATCGGCAATCGAGGTCAAGGCGGCGCTTGACTGATCCGCACGCCGATCGGCAGCCGCGCGTGCGCAATCTGCAGCCGGCACCGGGGCATATTCCACGCAAAACCGGTGGCCAGTGCTCGTGAAAATGCTCTATTTTACGTCCGCGCCGGACGTCCGGACGCGCGTGTATTGCTCAAGCAAAGGAACGCCAGTCATGATCAAGGTGGGTGATCGATTGCCCGAAGCGAAGTTCAGAGTGATGACCGGCGAAGGGCCGGCGGTGAAGACCACCGACGAGGTCTTTAAAGGCAAAAAGGTTGTGCTGTTCGCCGTCCCCGGCGCATTCACGCCGACGTGCCACAAGAATCACCTTCCCGGCTTTGTGCAGAACGCCGGCGCGATCAAATCGAAGGGTATCGACACGATCGCGGTCACCGGCGTCAACGACGTGTTCGTGATGGATGCCTGGAAGAAGGCGTCCGGCGCCGAGGGCAAAATCGAATTTCTCTCCGACGGCAACGGCGACTTTGCCAAGGCCCTCGACCTGTGGCTCGACGGCTCTGGAATGGGCCTCGGCGTGCGCTCGAAGCGCTACTCGATGCTGGTGGAGGACGGCGTCGTGAAGAAACTCAACGTTGAGGAAGCGCCGGGCAAAGCCGACGTGTCGGGCGCGGAGAATCTGCTCAAGCAGCTTTGAGCAATCCCATACTGGTCGCCCCGCGTTCCGGATCGTCGACGACGCGGGGCCGTGTGTTAACATTTGAAGTAGGGTTTCTTGAGAGATGGTATGGCCGATCCGATCTCCGATGTCGTGAATTGGCTCATTGATGGCGCGCGCTCGCAACAGCAGGGCGACCAGGTCCTCAAGAAACTCTGCGACGATCTCCTGGCCTGCGGCATCCCCCTTTGGCGCGTCGCCGTATTCGTGCGCACGCTCCATCCGGACGTCTTCGGACGCAGCTTCGTCTGGCGCCCGGGCGCCGATGTAGTGGTCTCGCAGGCACCGCATACCATCACGACACGAGACGACTACCTGCGGAGCCCGGTCCTCGCCGTCTATGAAACCGGCAAGCCGGTTCGCCACCTACTGACCGGGCCGCCCGGCGCCGACGAAACACCGTTCCTGGCCGACCTGCGCGCGGAAGGCGTTACCGACTATGTGGCGATACCGCTGGTGTTCACTGACGGCTCGCTGCATTGCGCGACCTGGTCAACCAAGCACCCCGGTGGCTTCACCGACGAACACCGCGACGTCGTGCGCAGGATCATTCACCCGTTCGCGCGCGTAGCCGAAATTCGCGCATTGCAGCGAACTGCGAGCAACCTGCTCGACACTTACGTCGGCAACAACGCCGGCGCGCGCGTCCTGGCTGGCCAGATCCGGCGCGGCCACGCCGACAAGATCCACGCTGCGATCTGGCTGTCCGACATGCGCGGGTTCACGACGCTCTCCGACCGCCTGCCGCCGGAAGCCATAGTCGATGTGCTCAATCGCTACTTCGAATGTCAGGTGCCGGCGGTGCTCGAGCACAGCGGCGAAGTCCTGAAATTTATGGGGGATGGATTGCTGGCGATCTTCCCGATTGCGTCGGACGATTCCGACGTGAAGGAGGTGTGCGCTCGCGTGCTCAAGGCGGCACGCGCCGCCCGGGCCAGCGTCGCGGCGTTCGACGCCTCGGACGGCGGAAAGCTGGGCCACACACTCCGATTCGGGCTCGCGCTGCATGTTGGCGAGGTTTTGTATGGCAACATCGGCGCCGTCGGAAGGCTTGATTTCACCTGCATCGGTCCGGCCGTGAACCTTGCGGCGCGGCTGGAGAAGATTGTGGCCAAGCTCGGGCGGACAGTGATTGCGTCGGAGCGGTTCGCCCAGCAATGCCTGTCGGAGATGGAACCGCTCGGCGAGTTCGCGGTCGCAGGTTTCGCAAGCCCGCAGATCGCGTACGGCCTGCAGGACGAAGCGAGCGGCGCGGCCGCCTCTTAACGCAAGGCCGCCTCAGGGCGGTCCCGGCGCACGCGCGCTGGCACGCATCTCGGCAATCGCCGTGCGGGCAAGTTCGTCGGCGCGTTCGTTGAGATCGTGGCCGGCGTGGCCGCGTACCCAGTGCCAGGTGACGTGGTGCCGGGCCAGCGCGGTGTCGAGGCGCCGCCACAACTCGGCATTTTTCACTGGCTTCTTGTCGGCGGTGCGCCAGCCGTTGCGCTTCCAGCCGTGAATCCACTTCGTGATACCGTCGCGCAGATACTGGCTGTCGGTGTGGACCTCGGCAGCGCACGACCGCGTGAGCGCTTCAAGCGCCATGATCGCAGCCATCAATTCCATGCGATTGTTGGTCGTGTGCAGCTCCCCGCCCTTGAGCTCGCGGGTGTGGCCGTTCCACTGCAAGATCGCCCCCCAGCCGCCAGGACCCGGGTTGCCTGAACAGGCCCCGTCGGTGTGGATGATCACGCCGGCGCCGCTCACGTCGTCAGCTCTCGATTCCATAGTCGCCCGCGCTCTTGATCGCCTGGTGGAACCGCAGCTTGCGCCAGTACTCGAGCGGGTCCTTGGGCCGTACCATCGCGCCCGGCGGGACATTGAGCCAATCGGCCAGGCGCGTCAGCAGGAACCGCAAGGCAGCCCCGCGCGCGAGCAGCGGAAGCACGGCACGTTCTGTTTCGTGCAGCGGCCGCAGTTTGCTGTAGGTCTGCAGCAACGCACGCCCCTTCGTTACGTTGAACGAATGGTCGGGCTCGAAGCACCACGCATTGAGACAAATCGCGAGGTCGTAGGCGAGCGTGTCGGTGCAGGCGAAATAGAAGTCGATCAGGCCGGACAGCCGGTTGCCGAGAAAGAAGACGTTATCGGGGAAGAGGTCGGCGTGGATCACCCCCTGCGGAAGATCGCGGGGCCAATGCGATTCCAAATGGCGGAGTTCGGCCGCAATAGCCTTCCCGAGATCCCGCTGGACGCTGTCAGCCAATTCACCGGTCGACTCGCAAAGGTGTCGCCAGCCATCGACCGAGAGCGCATTCCTGCGGGTCATCTTGAAGTCGGCGCCGGCGAGATGCAGTCGCGCGAGCGCCTCGCCCACCGCGGCACAGTGGGTAGTGCTCGGCCGCCGAACCCACATGCCCTCCAGAAACGTGACCACCGCGGCTGGTCGCCGCACCAGTTCGCCCAGCGTTTGCCCGCTGCGGTCGCGAACCGGTTGCGGGCAGGTGAGCCCGCGCCCGTGCAGATGCTCCATCAGCCCCAGGAAGAACGGTAGATCACGCGCGGCAACCCGCTTCTCGTACAGCGTGAGCACGAAATAGCCGCGGGTCGTGTGCAGCAAAAAATTTGAGTTCTCAACCCCTTCGGCAATCCCCTTGTAGGAGAGCACGTCGCCGAGGTCGTAGCCGGCGAGAAACGTCTGCAGTTCCTCGACGCCGACGTCGGTATAGACCGCCACGCGTCACCTGATCATTCGGCGGCCTCGCTGCCGCGCAGCGGGCGTGGCAGCGGGAAAAACACTTCCTCCTCGGCGCCGGCAATAATTTCGATGTCGAGCGCAAACCGTTGCGCAAAGGCGTCGACGATCTCCTGCACCAGCACCTCGGGGGCCGATGCGCCGGCCGTGATCCCAATGCGCCGCACGCGCTCGAATTTCGACCAGTCGATGTCGGCGGCGCGTTGCGTGAGTACCGCGTAGGCGCAGCCGTTGCGCATCGCGACTTCCTTGAGCCGCTGCGAATTCGAGGAATTCGGCGACCCGACCACGATCAATGCGTCTACGATTGGCGCCACGCGCTTGACCGCCTCCTGGCGATTGGTCGTCGCGTAACAGATGTCTTCCTTGTGGGGTCCGACAATGCCGGGGAAACGCCGCTTGAGGACCGCTACGATCTCGGCGGTGTCGTCGACCGAGAGGGTGGTTTGGGTCACGTAGGCGAGATTGCGCGCATCTCGCGGCACAAAGTTCTCGGCGTGCGCAATCGTTTCCACGAGATGCACCGATCCGATCGGGAGCTGGCCGATGGTGCCGACCACCTCGGGATGACCGGCATGGCCGACCAAGATGATCTCCCGGCCGCGCCGGTAGTGCAGCTCGGCTTCGCGATGCACCTTGGTGACCAGCGGACAGGTCGCGTCGATCGAGTAGAGATGACGGCGAATCGCCTCGTCGGGGACCGATTTCGGTACCCCGTGGGCGGAAAACACGACCGGTGCAGTGGTGTCGGGAATCTCATCGAGGCTCTCGACAAAGATCGCGCCTTTCGCCCGCAGGCCATCGACGACGTAGCGGTTGTGCACGATCTCATGGCGTACATAGACGGGCGGGCCATGCAGGGCGAGCGCGCGTTCCACCGTGTCGATCGCACGTACGACCCCGGCGCAGAAGCCGCGCGGCGAGCAGAGCAGCACCTTCAGCGACGGTTTTTGTGGACTGATCGCGGCCATGATCCTGATCGGCGGGGCTTATCGCCCCATTGGGCGGAAACGGGCGACGCAAGCGACATCGGGTGGTGTGCATGAGCCCCTGGCCGCCGCGCTGTCAAGGTGGCGGCCCGGGGATTGCGCATCCCGGCCCGAATTGCCTATATAAGTGCAACTTCCACTCATTTCGGTGACGTGGGCTCCGCCGGCAAGGGCGGGCGGAGCGAAGGAGGACTTATGACAACGCAACCGCTGATGCCAAAGGCTACCGCCGTTTGGCTGGTGGAGAACACCGCCCTGTCGTTCGACCAGATCGCCGACTTTTGCAAGCTGCACCCGCTCGAGGTGCGCGCGGTAGCGGACGGCGACGCTGCCCAGGGAATCAAGGGGCTCGACCCGATCCAGACTGGCCAACTTACACGCGAGGAAATCGCCAAGGCCGAGGCCGACCCGGATCACCGGCTGCAGCTTGCCGCTTCCAAGGTCCGGCTGCCGGAATCCAAGCGCAAGACCAAAGGCGGGCGCTATACACCGGTCTCACGCCGACAGGACCGTCCCAATGCAATCCTGTGGCTGGTGCGCAATCACCCGGAGCTCAAAGACAGCCAGATCATGCGGCTCGTCGGCACCACCAAATCAACGATCCACGCCATCCGTGAGCGCACGCATTGGAACGCTGCCAACTTGCAGCCGATGGACCCGGTCACGCTCGGGCTCTGCTCACAGATCGATCTCGATCTCGAGGTGTCGCGCGCCGCCAAGGAGAAGCCGGTCCCGCCCGAACAAGGCGTCACGCTGCTTCCCGCCGAAGTGACCACGGCGAAACCGCAGCCGGAGCCGCCGGCGGCGCAGAAGCCGGCGGGCGAACTCGACGTGCAGGCGGTATTTGCCAAACTCAAGCAGATCGGCGGCAAGAGCGACGACAAGGGCGAAGACAACTAGGGCACCGGGCCGCAGGGCCCGGCCTGGGAATTGATCCTCAAAGCTCAATCCCGATCTTGCGGTCGAGCGAATAGGGCCCGCCTCCGCGCAGCGCGATCGCAAAGGCAATGAGCCCCCACAGCAGCACATATTCATAGCCGCGGTTGAGCCAGGCAAACCCATTGTTCCAATAGAGACAGAAGATCACGAACATCTCGATCGCGACCGCGGCGGCGCAGAAGCGCGTGAACAGTCCAAGAATAATGCCGATCCCGCCCAGAACTTCGGTCAAGGTTGAACCCCAGGCGAAAAACCACGCGGGTTCCAGGCCGAGTTGCGCGTAGTTCGGATAAGCCGGGACTACGCCACGCATAAGTTTCGGCCAGCCGTGCATGACCAGATTCCAGCCGACCGCGATGCGAATCAGCGGCCAGGTCAGTGGAATGGCCCAGTCATAGAAGGGCTTGAGCCCCGGAATCAGCAGCCTTGGTTCGGCCTGAGCGTCAGGCATGTGTGCGCCCCCTGTTTGAGTTGCTATTCCTTCACCGCTCCGGTCATCGCCGAAACGTAATGCTCCACGAAGAACGCATAGAGCACGACCAACGGCAACGACCCGACCAGCGCGCCGGCCATCAGTGATCCCCAGCGATAGATGTCGCCGTCGACGAATTCGTTGACGATCGCGACCGGCACCGTCTTGTTGCTGGTCGAAGAAATGAAGGTCAGCGCGTAGATGAACTCGTTCCAGCACAGCGTGAAACAGAAGATGAAGGCCGAGATCAAGCCGGGCACCGCCAGCGGCAATACGATCTTCATCAGGATTTGCCAGCGGCTGGCCCCGTCGATCAGCGCGCACTCCTCGAGCTCGAACGGGATGGTCTTGAAATAGCCCATCAGCAACCAGGTCGAGAACGGGATCAGGATGGTCGGGTAGGTCAGGATCAGCGCAAACGGCGTGTCGAACAGGCCATATTGGAAAACGACGGTCGAAAGCGGAATGAACAGGATCGACGGCGGGATCAGGTAGGCAAGGAAGATGGCGCCGCCAATGAACTGCGCCCCGCGGTAGCGCAGCCGCACGATTGCGTAGGCGGCAAGCACGCTCGCGACGATCGACAGGACGGTCGAGGCGACCGCGATCATCATCGTGTTCCAGAGCCAAAGTGGATAGTTGGTCTCGAACAGAAGCTTGGCGATGTGCTTGAAGGTCGGGGTCCAGGTCCAGAACGGGTTGAACCGGTCGAGGTCGAGGAGCTGCTCGTCGGGTTTTATGGCAGTCAGCGCCATCCAGTAGAACGGGAACAGCAGCACGATCAGAATGATCCCGAGCGGCAGGTAGAGGGTGACGAGGCGTCGCGGCAACGTCTCGAGATAGCTCATGCCCTCGCTGCGGTCGGCTGCGGGCGACGATCCGGTCAGCACCGCCTTCGGTTGCGCGAGCTTTGGGACGAGCGCGTCAGTCATTGCTCTCCCCGTGCTGCCACTTGCGCCGTTGCAGGCCGAACCACGAGATCAGGATCGCGGCGAGCAGGAATGGGATCATCGCCGTCGCGATCGCCGCGCCCTCTCCCAGATAACCGCCCCCGATCGCGCGCTGGTAAGACAAGGTCGCCATCAGATGGGTGGCGTTGACCGGCCCGCCGCGGGTCATCGCCCAAATCAGCTGGAAGTCGGTGAAAGTGAACAGCACCGAGAACGTCATTACCACCGCGATGATCGGCGTGAGCAGCGGGTAGGTGACATGCCGGAAAATCTGCCAGCGGCTTGCGCCGTCGATGGTCGCCGCTTCGTAGAGCGACGGCGGCACGGTCTGCAAGCCGGCGAGCAAGGTGATCGCGACGAACGGTACGCCACGCCAGATGTTGGCGAAGATCACCGACCAGCGCGCATTCCACGGATCGCCGAGGAAATTGATGTTGGTCGATATCAGATGCAGCTGGCGCAGCGACCACGACAGGATCGAGAACTGGCTGTCGTAAAGCCACCAGAATGCGATCGCCGACAGCACGGTCGGGACGATGAATGGGATCAGCACGATGGCGCGGATGATCGCCTTCAGCGGCATGTTCTGGTTGAGCAGCAACGCAAGGTAGAGCCCAACCGCGAACTTGATGACGCTCGCGACCACCGTATAGAGGATGGTGTTGAACACGGCGAGCCGGAACGTTGAATCCCCCCACAGCCACTCGTAGTTCTCGATGCCGATGAATATGCCGCTCCGACCGATCCGCGCGTCCGTGAAGGAGAGCCACACGCCGAGCCCGAGCGGATAGGCGAGGAACAAAATCAGGAACGCCGCCGTCGGCAGCATGAACCAGGCGCCGAGCCAATTGCGGTCGACCTTCAGGCGATCCCACGCGCGGGTGCCGTGGGACGCCTCAGTCGCGAGCGAACCTGGCAGGACGGCGTCGGCCATCAATTCACCGGTAGATTCGCCGTAGCTGCCGATCGGCGATGGCGATTGAGCCTTTGACGTCTTCGCGTCCGGTGCAGTAGTTGGCAAACATGTCGAGCACCACGAAATCGGCGATTGCGGTCGCGGCTTTCTCGCCCACCGAGCCAAGCCCGCCGGCGGTCAGCGAGCGCTTGGCAGCATCGCGGAACGGCGCGCGTTTGGGATCCGCGGTCCACACCGGGTTGGAATCGTAGGCGTTGAGGCAGTGAGTCAGATAGCCCTGCGCTGCCTCGATCCACTTGTTGAACTGATCCGCCTCCATCATGTAGGCGATCAGCGCCTTACTGGCCTGTGGGTATTTGGTGTAGTTCATCACCAGGATTGGATACAGCAGGTGCAGCTCGGTTGGCTTGCCGATCGGGCCGATCGGCCAGAACGCGTGGTCCATGTCCTGGGCGATCGCGGTTTTGGTCGGATCCTTCTGGGCCGCGACATAGATCGAGATGCCGTTGTTGGTCCAATAGATCTCGCCTCCGAGAAACGCCTTGTTGTTGGACGCATCGTTCCAGGACGCAACCCCAGTGATCATGTTGTCATAGAGTTGCTTGGCGTATTCGAGTGCCTTCGCGGTCTCCGGCGAGCTGATGATGACCTTGTCGTCTTTATCGACGACGTTTCCACCATGCGCCCACAGGCACCAATACACCCAGCCGTTGCCGTCGCCGGAGGCATGGCCGAGCGCCATGCCGCCGGGCGTGTTGTTCGCCTTCATCGCCTTGGCGTATTCGAGGAAGGCGGCGGTCGTGTCCGGAAACTTGGAGAAGCCGGCCTTTTTCGACGCCTCGATCCGATAGTTCTGCATATTGCCGCCGTATACGATCGGCACCGCGATCCACTTATCGCCGCTCTTGCCGTAGGTGACGGCGCTCGGCACCCAGCCACCGTATTTCTTGCCGAGATATTCGGCGACGTCCGAGACGTCGAGGCACTTCTGCGGGAAAAGATGCGGCAGCGAATAGAGCCCCCAGAACAAGTCAGGCCCGGCGCCGGTGTTGGCCGCGACCGAAGCCTTCGGCTGCACGTCCTCGTAGGACTCGCGCGCGATCGCGACCTTGACGCCGGTCGCCTTGGTAAAGGCATCGATCAAGGCGACGAACGCATCGTCCTCGGACTGCACGAAATATTTCCAGCGCAACATCGAGAGCTGCGCCCCCGGCTCGGGCTTCCAAGGAGCGTTTTGGGCCCAGGCCTTGCTCCATTCGAGCAGCGCCGGTCCGCTGAGCGCGCAAGCGGCAAGCGCAGTACCACCCTTGACCAGAGTGCGGCGGGTGAAAATGGTCATGTGTTCCTCCCTTGGTATGTGCCCCGACCTTATGTGTTGGTCAGGCGTTAAGTCGCTCCCCTGTCGCCTCGTCGAACAGATGAACCAACCGCGCGTCCGGGCGCAGCCGGATCGTCTGTCCTGGTTTGAACTGGTGCCGTTCCCGGAAGACCGCGGTGATCTCTTGGCCGCCCAGCTTGGCCACGACCTGCAGTTCCGAGCCGGTCGGCTCGACCACATGGATCTCCGCCTCCGCACCGTCACCGGAGAGTGCGAAATGTTCAGGGCGCACCCCGTAAATGACCGGGCGTCCATCGCCCCCTGTCGGCGCCACAGCGAGCGGGAGCTGCACGCCGCCGGGGCCCTGGAATTCTGCCGCGCCGTTGAGCCGAATGGTCCCGCGCAGGAAGTTCATCGCCGGCGAGCCGATGAAGCCCGCGACGAACACGTTATCGGGCCTGTCATAGAGGTCGAGCGGCGCGCCGATCTGCTCGACCCGACCGTCATGCATGACCACGATCTTGTCGGCCATGGTCATGGCCTCGATCTGATCGTGGGTGACGTACACGGTCGTCGTATCGAGCCGCTGGTGCAGTTCCTTGATCTCGGCGCGCATCGCAACGCGCAGCTTGGCATCGAGGTTGGAAAGCGGTTCGTCGAACAGAAACACCTTGGGATCGCGCACGATCGCGCGTCCCATGGCGACGCGCTGGCGCTGACCACCCGACAATTGCCGCGGATAGCGGTCAAGCAGGTTGCTCAGTCCGAGAATCTGGGCGGCGCGATCGACCCGCGACTTGATCTCGTCTTTCGGGGCAGCGCGCAGCTTGAGTGAAAAACCGAGGTTAGCGGCAACCGTCATGTGCGGATAGAGCGCGTAGTTCTGAAACACCATTGCGATGTCTCGTGCCTTGGGCGGCAAATGGTTAACTACGCGGTTGTCGATGCGGATTACGCCGGCGGTGATGTTTTCAAGCCCAGCGATCATGCGCAGGAGCGTGGACTTGCCGCAGCCGGATGGGCCCACCAGCACGACGAATTCGCCGTCGTCGATATCGATATCGACACCGTGGATGACTTCGACGGCGCCGAATGCCTTGCGCACATCGGAGATGGCGACCGAGGCCAACGTTTCCTCCTGCCGATCGGCGGGCTTTCTGGGGCGCCGCGCCTAAATGGCACGCCATTATGAGCCATCTTCGCCGGGCCGCGCGAGTCCTCCTTTGGGTGCAATCGAACGTTTGTCGGTGCGGCTCCCGGAAAAGCCGCGCATCCCTGCACGACCACCCCAGCTCTTTTCCGTCGATGGCAGGCGGGTTAGGTTCAAGCAAATGGTTCCGGAGTAGCCCAATGCCAACGCCCGACGACATTCGTTCGCTGGTCGAGCCCGGCCGC
>DATIPA010000067.1:0-13429 GCA_035472475.1 Xanthobacteraceae bacterium
GCGATGGCGCTGATCGGCTCGGTGCAATATCAGGTGGTGTTCCGCCGCTTTGTCGGCCAGGCAACGTTGCAGCAACTGCTGGCTGCGATCGGCTGCGCACTCGTCTTTCAGATGATCGCGCAGATGATCTTCGGCGCCGACACGCGGACTGCGACTTCGGT
This sequence comes from Xanthobacteraceae bacterium, assembly GCA_035472475.1. Taxonomy (GTDB): domain Bacteria; phylum Pseudomonadota; class Alphaproteobacteria; order Rhizobiales; family Xanthobacteraceae; genus JAFAXD01. The sequence continues at coordinate 162 of DATIPA010000067.1, forward strand.
CTTCAGCGGCCAATACGTGGTGTTCGGCCCGTTCTTTTTTTCGATGTCGCAGATTGTGGCGTTTGCGATCGCCGTCGTTGCGACGATTTTGGTCGAAGCCCTGTTGCGGACGACCACTTGGGGCAAGGCGGTGCGTGCGGTCGCCGACGACATGGAGACCGCTGAGCTCGTTGGGGTCAACGCGTCCTACATCAACATCGGCGCCTTTGCGCTTTCGGCCGGCCTCGCCGGCCTCGCCGGCACCGTTCTGGTGACCTATTTTCCGACTTATCCGTCGGTCGGCTTTTCGCTGATGCCGATCATCATCATTGCGACCACGATCGGCGGTCTCGGCAGCATTGGTGGCACGTTCCTGGGCGGAATTTGCTGCGGGATCATTCAGCAGGTCACCGCGATGCTATGGAATTCTGCGCTGCAGGACGTCCCGTTGTACGTGCTGCTGATGTTGTTCATCGCATTTCGGCCGACGGGTTTCTTTGGGTTGAGGTCCGAGTAGGATGGAAGCCGCGGTATCCGATCAAGCGGCCGGCAAGGTTGCGTCGCCAGCGACGAGGGGAGCGCCGGCGCATCGGCGCGCGTTCGCGTACGGCCTAATCGCATTTGCGCTGGTCGCCTGCCTGCCGCTCCTGCCGGTCAACAACTATATCCTCGCCGCCACCGTGCGCGCCTTGATCTTCATTTCGCTTGGTCAGGCCTGGAACGTGGTCGCCGGCATCGGTGGGCTGTTATCGCTCGGGCACGGCGTGTTTCTCGGGCTCGGCTGCTACACGACCGGCATCCTGTTCAACAAATACGGTATCCCGCCGTGGTTTGGCGTTTGGGTTGGGGTCGTGCTGTCGCTTTTGGTCGCGCTGGTGATGGGCAGCATGACGTTGCGCATGCGCGGCGTGTTCTTCGCGCTGGCGACCGTGGCGGCGTCGCTCGCGATGGTGCAGATCTCGCGGCATTTCGTCGACCTGACCGGCGGCGCAGACGGGCTCGCCTTGAAATTCTTCGGCAACTCGCTGTGGGCGGCGCAGTCGCGGACGCCAGCGCCGTTCCTCTATGCGGGGCTCGCATTCGTGACCGTCTATTACTGGATCACGCGTTGGATCCTGAACAGCAAGTTCGGACTGGAAATGCAGGCGGTGCGCGACGACGAGGTCGCGGCGGCCGCCGCCGGCGTCGCGGTGTTCCGCACCAAGATGCTGGGGCTTCTCGTTAGCGCTGCGATGACCGCGCTCGCCGCCGGCCTTTATATGCAGTTCTATATGGCGATCGACCCGGAGGCGGCGTTCGGTCTGTCCCAAGCGATTCAGCTGCAGCTGCCGGCCCTTATCGGGGGGCTCGGCACCGCGTGGGGGCCGATAATCGGCGGCGCGATCATGATTTTCCTCTCGGAAATCACCAACTGGGGCGGCACCAAGGTTGGTATCTCGGGGCTCGATATCTTCGTCTACGGCCTGATGTTGTTGGCGGTTGTCCTGTACGCGCCGAAGGGCGTCGTCGGTACCCTGCTTCGCAACACAGTAAAGGGGAGCGGGCGATGAGCGCGCTCGCGCTCGAGGTCAGCGGGGTCGCGCGCAATTTCGGCGGCGTGGTCGCGCTGCGCGACGTCAGCTTTTCGGTGCGTGAAGGCGAGGTGATGGGTTTGATCGGCCCGAATGGCGCCGGCAAATCAACCTTGTTCGAAATCATCAGCGGAAATCTGCGCCCCACCGCGGGGCGTATCTCGTATTTCGGCAAGGACTGCACCACGACGGCGAGCTATTTGCGGCGCCGCGCCGGGATGTGCCGCACGTTCCAGAAGGTGCGGTTGTTTGAAAGCATGACGGTCCGCCAGAACATCAGCGTCGCGGCGTCGCAATGTGTGCAGCCGGGGCGCGACGTGCAGGAGGAAGTGGCCGCGATCCTGGCTCAGCTCAGACTTGAGGCGCAGTCGGAACGCCGTCCATCCGAGCTGACGCTGGCGGATCGCAAGCGGGTCGAGATCGGGCGCGCCATCGCCGGCTATTGCCGGCTCCTGATGCTGGACGAAAGCATGTCCGGCTTGACCCATGACGAAGCCGAACACCTGATCGAGGAGATCCTGACGCTCAACCGCTCCCGCGGTATCACCGTGATCGTAGTGGAGCACGTGTTGTCGGTGCTGGCCGCGATGGTGAAGCGCCTCGTGGTGCTGCACAACGCGACGGTGGTTGCCGATGGCACGCCGACCGAGATTGCGCACGACCCGATCGTGATCGAGGCCTATCTGGGAACCAAGCAGAAGGCGCTGCGATGACGCTGCTCGCAGTCGACAAGCTCAGCGTGGCCTACGGCGATCTGTTTGCCGTGCGCGAGGTGTCGTTCACGGTAGATGAAGGCATCGTCTTCGTCCTGCTCGGCGCCAACGGGGCCGGCAAGACCAGCATTCTGCGCAGCATCTCCGGACTGATCCCGGCGCGCGGGGGCCGTGTGGAGGCGTCCGGTAAAAGTGTTGTCGGGCTCGCACCCCATCAGGTCGCCCGCGCCGGCATTTCGCACGTGCCGGAGGGGCGGCGAATTTTTCCCCATCTCACCGTCGAGGAGAATCTCATCGTCAGTTTCCTGTCGGCACGGGCGTCGATGTCGGCAGGGCAGGCGCTGGCGGCCGTTTACGAGTTGTTCCCGCGCCTGGCTGAGCGGCGACGGCAGGCCGGCGGTACGCTCTCGGGGGGCGAGCAGCAAATGCTGGCGATCGGACGCGCTATGATGAATTTCCCCAAGCTGCTGATGCTGGACGAGCCCTCGCTCGGCCTGTCGCCGGTCTTGGCCGAATTGGTGTTCGAACGCTTGGCGGAGATTCGGCGGCAAGGCACGACGATTTTGCTCGTTGAGCAGAATGCCACCTGCCTCGAACTTGCGACGCGCGGAATCATCCTTGCCAACGGGCATGTCGTACTGGCCGGCGACCGCCATATGCTGCAGGACTCGGATTTCGTACGGCGTGCCTATCTGGGGGTGTGAACCATCATAAAGTGCAGAGGGAGGATTCCGACATGAACATCACCCGCAGAACCGGGCTGAAAGGTCTGATCGCCGGTGCAACATCGGTTGCGATGCCCGCGCTGGTCAGCGCCGACGAGCCGGAGATTATTGTCGGCGCGCCGAATTCGCTGACCGGCGGTCTCGGCGAGATCGGGCAGCGCATGACCTGGGGCCTGCAGATTGCCATCGATCAAATCAACCGCGAGGGCGGGATCAAATCCCTGGGTGGCGCAAAATTGAAAGCCATCATAGCGGATACGACATCCGAGAACCCGACGCAGGCCGCGAGCGTCACCCGTCGCATCATTGATCAGGACAAGGCGATCGTGCTGGCCGGTGCAACCGCGAGTGCAATGACGCTCGCGGCGACCGTCGAGTCGGAAAAATCCGAGATTCCGATTGTCACCAACTCGTACGCGGACGGGATTGTCACCCGCGGCTACAAGTACACGTTCAAGATTACGCCGCAGGGCGGCCCGGTGTGGAACTGGTCGATGTCGAGCGGCTACGACATGTGGAAGGCGTCGAAAGGCAGTCCGCCCAAATCGGCGCTGATCTTCATGAGCAACGACGCGGTCGGCCTGGTTGTGCAGAAGCAGCTTCCCGAGCATGCCAAAACGCTCAATCTCGAGGTGCCGTTTTCGCAATCGTTCCAGATGGGACTAAGCGATCCTTCGGTCGCCGTCGCGCCGGTGTTGCGTTACAAACCGGATCTGATTTTCCTCGGTGGATTCACCAACGATATCATTCTGATCATCAAGGCGTTGCGCGGCGTGGGCGTCACGGCGCCGATCTTCGGTGCCGGTCCGGCCGGTTCGGACTCTGTGGGACAAGGATTGGGGGCGGCGGGGGACAAGTTCTTTGCCCCGATGGCATGGAATTGGGACCTTCCGGCTCCCGGCAACAAGGAATTCGTCGAGGCCTATCACAAGGCCTACCCGGATGCTCCGTATCCGCCGGCCAACGAGCACCTCGGCCAAGGCTACGTGATCGGCTTGATCCTGCGTCAGGCCCTCGAAAAGGCCGCCAGTCGCGATCCAAAGAAAATCCGCGACGTGTTGGCCAGCGCGGAGTTCACCAATCTGCCTTATCCGAAACCGACGGTGAAATTCGGCGACAACGGCCTCAACATCAACAACAAGGAGGTCCTTGGTGAGTGGAACAAGGGTGTGATTCACACCGTCTGGCCGAGGGACGCGCAAGCGATGGCTCCAATCCTTTGAGCCAGGACTGGGCTTAAACCGAAAACAAGATCCCTTGGCAGAAACCCGCAGAGTTCCCGCCGATCCGGCGCAAGGAGCAAGCAGATGAAAATCTCGCGCAGAGCAGGCCTCAAGGTTTTGGCGAGCGGCGCTGCCGCAGTTGCACTGCCTGGCATCGTGCGCGCCGAGGAGGAGGAGATCGTGATCGGCGCGCCCAACTCGCTGACCGGCGGTCTCGGCGAGAATGGCCAGCGCGCCACGGCGGGCATGCAGATCGCGATTGATCAGGTCAATCGCGAGGGCGGCATCAAGTCGCTCGGGGGTGCGAAGCTCAAGCTGGTCATCGCCGACACCTCGTCGGAGAATCCGACCCAGGCGGCGAGCGTCACCCGCAGGATGATCGACCAGGAGAAGGCCGTCGCATTGCTAGGCGCGACCACGAGCGCCATGACCTTGGCCGCGCAGGTCGAGGCCGAGAAGTCTGAAATCCCGATTGTGACCGGCTCCTACGCCGACGGCATTGTGACGCGCGGCTACAAGTACACGTTCAAAATTACCCCGCAGGGCGGGGCGGTCTGGAACTGGTCGATGTCCAGCGGCTACGACATGTGGAAAGCGGCCAAGGGCAGCCCACCCAAGTCCGCGTTGATCTTCATGAGCAACGACGCGGTCGGCCTCGTGGTGCAGAAGCAGTTGCCCGAGCATGCCAAGACGCTCAGTCTTGACGTGCCGTTCTCGCAGTCGTTTCAGATGGGGCTGAGCGATCCCTCGGTCGCGGTCGCGCCGGTGCTGCGCTACAAGCCCGAGATGATCTTTCTGGGCGGATTCGTCAACGACATCATCCTGATCATCAAGGCCCTGCGTGGCGTCGGCGTTACTGCCCCGATTTTCGGCGCGGGGCCCGCGGGCTCGGATTCGGTCGGACAGGGGTTGGGTGCCGCGGCCGATCGCTTCTTCGCGCCGATGGCGTGGAATTGGGACCTCAACATGCCCGGCAACAAGGAGTTCGTGGAGGCCTACCACAAGGCCTATCCAAGCGCGCCTTACCCGCCGGCGAACGAACAGCTCGGTCAGGGCTACGTGTGCGGGATGATTATCCGCCAAGCGCTCGAGAAGGCTGCGAGTCGCGACCCTAAGAAGATTCGCGACGTGCTCGCGACCGCCGAGTTCACCAACCTGCCGTACCCCAATCCGACCGTGAAGTTCGGGCCCGACGGACTTAACGTGAACAATAAGGAAGTGCTGGCCGAATGGATCAAGAGCGAGTTGCGAACCGTCTGGCCGAAGGACGTCCAGACGGTACCGCCGCTCTTGTGATGTGAGCGGCGAGCGTCGCTAGCACGGCACTCCGCCGGCGTCGTTGCGCGGACGGGGCCGGGCCGGCGGTCGCTCTCGATGCAACCGAGCACCACTCAGTGCTTGAACGCCTCCGGAACCTTGCCGCCGTTTTCGGCGAGCTTGATCATGACCTGCTTGTGCAGCCACACGTTCATGGCGGCGCTGTCACCAGTGCTGCCGGTGTAGTGCAGTTCGTGCGCCAATTCCTTGCGCGCTGCGAGGCTGCTGTCGAGCTTCAGCAGTTTCATCAAATCCACGATCGACGTCCGCCACTCGAGCTTTTCCGTGCTCTCCTTGGCGAGCTTGGTCAGGACGGCTTCGACATCGACCGGTGCTTGCGCAGGCGACGCCGTCGGCTTGGCGGAAGGCGCCGCACCCGCGCCGGTCGCCGCGGGCGCACCCGGAGCCGGCTGCGCTTTGGCGCCATGACCGAAAATCGACGACATGATGTTTCCGAAGATGCTCATTTTGATCGCTCCCGGGTTCGATGGCTACGAGGTTGTCGTCTCGACGGGCCGATGCCGCGAGACGCCCGCCGCACTCCGAGCCTGCTGCGACCGCGCAACGCATCGCCAAGACCACTCAACTTTACTGGCGCGCCGCCGTGGCGGCAATGCTGGCTTGGAATTCACATGTGCAATCTGCAGGGTAACGCGACACCGCGTAGGTCGGGGGAGCGTGCACCGCGAATGTGAACTCCGCATGAACTGCAGTTTCACGGCATGTTAAGCTGCTAAGCGGTAAGCGTTTGGCTGGGCGGCTGCGAGCGATCAAGTCAGACACCAATGGCCGGCTGCGCGCGTGCTCGTGATTTCGTCGTCATGATGCTCGCGGCATGCGCCACGGCGGCGCTGTTGATGGCGGCGGACGCGACGGCCGGGCAACGGCCCGACGTGGTCGCTCTTGCTCCGCTAGATGTGGGTTTTCTCAATCGCATCACGTGGGGAGCGAATGCGTCGGGCGCCGATCTTTTGGCTAAGCTCGGCGCCGAGGCCTTCCTCGAGCAGCAGCTGCACCCGCCCGCAAACGATCGGCTGCCACAAGCCGCGCAGGCGCAAATCGGTGTGATGACAATCACAACGACGCCCCTCGACGTTTTGGCCGAGGACCTTGACCGGCAGATCAAGGCTGCGAATGCTCTGGTCGATCCCGAGCAGAAACAGGGCGCGCAACGCGCCTATCAGGATGCGATGAACCGGCTGGCCCGGGAGGCTGTCGTTCGATCCCTCCTACGCGACCTTTATTCACCGGATCAACTCAAAGAGCAGCTGACCTGGTTTTGGTTCAACCACTTCAACGTGTTTGTCGGCAAGGCCAATATTCGTGCCCTGATCGGCGACTATGAGGACAAGGCGATCCGTCCGCACGTGCTTGGCCGCTTCCGCGATTTGCTGGCGGCGACGCTGCACCACCCGGCCATGCTGCAATACCTCGACAACAGCCAAAATGCGGCGGGCCACATCAACGAAAATTACGCGCGCGAAATCATGGAGCTGCACACGCTCGGCGTCGACGCAGGCTACACGCAAAACGACGTTCAGGAGCTGGCACGCATCCTGACCGGGGTAGGGGTCAGCCAACCGGGAAGCTTTGCGAAGGTAAGGCCGGAGTTGCAGAGCCAATATGTGCGCGAGGGATTGTTCGAGTTTAATCCGAACCGGCACGACTACGGTGACAAGATATTTCTCGGCCACAGGATCGTCGGGCGGGGAATCGCGGAGGTCGACGAGGCTCTCGACATCCTCAGCCGTGCGCCGGCGACCGCCCGGTTCGTCTCGCGCAAGCTCGCGGTTTATTTCGTGTCAGGTGAGCCGCCCGCGCCGCTCGTGGATCGGATGGCCGCGACCTTTCGCCAGACCGACGGCGATATCGCCGCGGTGCTCAAGACGTTGTTCCACTCGCCTGAATTCGGGAGCTCGTTTGCGACCCGCTTCAAGGATCCGATCCATTACGTGATTTCGGCGGTGCGCCTTGCCTATAACGATAAGGTTGTACTCAACGCCGCGCCGATGCAGGGCTGGCTTAACCGCATGGCGCAACCACTCTACGGCCGCGAGACGCCGGATGGATATCCGCTGACCGAACCGGCATGGGTCGGGCCGGGTCAAATGGTGATCCGTTTCGAAATCGCGCGCGCGATCGGATCGGGTTCGGCTGGATTGTTCAAGCCCGACGGGCCGGGGCAGGTCGATCACCCAGCGTTCCCACAGATCGCAAACGCCCTCTACTACAACTCCTTGCGATCGACGCTCGATGCAACGACCCGGGCGGCGCTCGATCAGGCGATTTCGCCGCAAGACTGGAACACGCTTTATCTTGCGTCTCCCGAGTTCATGCGGCGCTGATGAGCACGGCTGGTGTGATATGAATCACAAAACTGATGAAAACGTCAAACATCTCCAACGGAAGTACAACAAACTCTCGCCGCAAAACCGGAACAGTCTTATCTTCGGGAGCGACAAACCAGCGAGGCACAGCGCCATGGCATTCGCTCCTGTTCCCGGCCAGATGTTTGGTTTGGCAGCGGTCGCGCTTGCGATGTTGTTCGCCCCTGCGAGCCCAAGCGCGGCCTCTCCGGAATCCGAAGTTGTCGCGAACCAGGACATTGCACTCTCGCCGCAGGATCTCGGCCTGCTCAAACGGATCACCTGGGGGGCCAATCCGTCGAGCGCACGCGCGCTCGCAAAATTGGGCGCCGATGCGTTTCTCGATCAGCAGCTCCATCCGCCGAAGGCCGATCGCTTGCCGGCACACGCGCAGGCGCAGATCGACGCGTTGACGATTTCGCAAACGCCGCCGGCGAAGCTGGCGATCGATCTCGAGCAGCAGCGCCGCGACGCCTTGGCGATCGCCGATCCCGAGCAGAAGCGGCAGGCACGCAGAGCGTATCGCCAAGCTTTGGCGCAAGTCGGGCGCGAGGCAGCCGCGCGGTCATTGGTGCGCGACCTCTACTCGCCCGACCAGCTCAAGGAGCAGCTGACCTGGTTCTGGCTCAATCATTTCAACGTGCATGCCAACAAGGGCAATATCCGCGCGCTGATCGGCGATTACGAGGACACTGCGATCCGGCAGCACGCGTTGGGCAAGTTTCGCGACCTGCTGGCAGCGACGCTGCATCACCCGGCGATGCTGATCTATCTCGACAACAACCGCAACGCGGTCGGCCGCATCAACGAGAACTACGCGCGCGAGATCATGGAGCTGCACACACTTGGTGTCGGTTCCGGCTACACCCAAGCCGACGTGCAGGAACTGGCGCGCATCCTGACCGGGGTCGGAGTGAATCGGACGCCGGATAACCCCAACGTACGGCCGGCGCTGCGCGATCAGTTCGTTCGTGATGGCCTGTTTGTGTTCAACCCCAATCGCCACGACTACGGTGACAAGACATTTCTGGGTCGCCGGATTACGGGCAGCGGTCTCAAGGAGGTTGATCAAGCGCTCGATATCCTGGCACGTGCGCCGGCAACGTCACGCTACGTCAGCCGCAAGCTCGCGCTCTATTTCGTGTCGGACAATCCGTCGCCCGACCTGGTCGAGCGCATGGCCGCGACGTTCCGTAAGACTGATGGAGATATCGTGGCGGTCTTGAAGACGATGTTCGGTTCTGCCGAATTCAAGAACTCGCTCGGCACCCGCTTCAAGGATCCAATTCATTTCGTGGTTTCGGCTATCAGGCTCGCCTACGACGACCGGCCGATCGTAAACGCGATGCCGATGCAAGGCTGGCTCAACCGCATGGCCGAGCCGCTTTATGGCCGCCAGACACCCGACGGGTACGGTTTGGCAGAGGCCGCGTGGGTCAGCCCCGGCCAGATGGTCACGCGCTTTGAAATCGCGCGCATGATCGGTTCCGGCTCAGCACCGTTGTTCCGATCCGCGACCGCAGTAGAGCCGAGTGCACCGCTCGCGCCGCGGATCGCCGACAATCCCTCGCTCGCGAGCTTGCGCCCGCTGCTTAGCGCCGAAACTCGCCAGGCGCTCAACGAGGCCACCTCGCCGCAGGATTGGAACACCCTGTTTCTCGCTTCGCCAGAATTCATGCGCCGCTAGGACATAAAGAAAGATAGAGGAGCACCCGATGGACCGCCGCGATGTCCTCAGAGCACTGGCCCTTGCCGGGCCGTTGACCATCACGGGGCGCCTCTACGCCGCACCCCAGACGAGCACACGCTTGCTGGTCGTGTTCTTGCGCGGCGCCTATGACGCCGCCAACGTCGTCATTCCAGTGTCGAGCGAGTTCTACTATCAGTCGCGACCGACACTTGCGATTGCGCGGCCCAATCCGAGCGACGCCAATGCGGCGTTGCCGCTCAACAGCGATTGGGGCCTGAACCCGGCGCTCAAGGATACGCTCTACCCGCTCTACCAGAAGGGTCAGCTGGCATTCGTTCCATTTGCCGGAACCGACGACACCAGCCGCAGCCATTTCGAGACTCAGGATTCAATCGAACTCGGCCAGGCTCTCAACGGCACGCGCGATTTTCAGTCCGGGTTCATGAGCCGGCTCGCCGACCAGCTGACGGACGTAAAGCCGATTGCGTTCACGGATCAGCTGCCTTTGACGTTTCGCGGCAGCACGCCGATCCCCAACATGGGCTTGAACGCGGTGACGAAGCCCGGCGTCGACGACCGTCAGGCCAACCTCATCAAGAGCATGTATCGAGGGACCAGCCTGGAGCCGAGCGTCGCGCAAGGGTTCGCGGTGCGGGATCAGGTCTATGAAACCGTGTCGACCGAGATGCAGGACGCCAATCGCAATGCGGTCAGCCCCAGGGGGTTTGAGCTCGCGGCCCGCCGCATCGCCGGGCTGATGAACGGCCGGTTCAATCTCGGTTTCGTGGACGTCGGGGGCTGGGATACACACGTCAACCAAGGCGCAGCGACAGGCTACTTGGCGACGCATCTTGCCGAGCTCGGTCGCGGGCTTGCCGGCTTCGCGCAATCCAGCGGGCCGGCTTGGAACGATACGGTGGTCGTCGTGATCAGTGAATTCGGCCGAACCTTCCGGGAGAATGGCGACCGCGGCACCGATCACGGCCATGGCAGCGTCTACTGGGTCATGGGCGGCGGGATCAAAGGCGGTCGCCTGGCCGGGGCGCAGGTCAAGGTTGAGCAAGCGACGTTGTTTCAGAACCGCGACTATCCGGTCATCAACGAGTACCGCGCGGTCCTGAGTGGTCTATTTGCGCGCCTTTACGGGCTGCAGAGCGATCGATTGCAAAAGGTCTTCCCGGGCGTGCGCCCCAAAGACTTGGGTCTGGTGTAGGGGGTTCGCGGCGCACACGGCGCGAACCACAACGGCGTATCGGCCCGTCAACTCTCGTGCATGGCACTATCACGGCCGGACGCTGGTCTTTGCACCCATGGCAGACGCGACCGCGGCGGCTCCGGTGCTCGCTTGGTTGCCCGGTGGTTGATGTCCGCGCGCCACCAGAGCAGCGACAGCAACAAGTGCGATGGCGCCGTAGAGGAGGGCGACCCGTCCTGCCCACGCACGTTGAACGCGTCGGTCTTCCGGCGTCAACGTGTAGGAATTGGGAATGCGCGGCATCGTTGCCTCCGTTGCAAAGGCCTCTTCGATTCGAACGAACAACGACGGTCCACCCGAGCGACGACGTGATAGCCGAGCGACGGTGAAAGTCATGTGACGCACTTCACAATGTGCCGATTATTCCGGCGCACGCGCGAGTTTCGCGTAAATGTTGGGCCCGATAATGTATCGCTGGTGGTAAGGCGCTAGGGCGCGCGCCAATGTCAGGAAAATAGTCGCGTCGCCGCCATCAGGCGCCGGCGCCGCTCTCCTGGCGGTCGTGCTCTGCGGTGGCATAATAGTCGCGCTTGGCTTTGAACATCAGCAAATCCGCGCGCTGCGCTACTGCCTCCAGTCGCTCACCGGGCCGGCTGGTCGCCGCGCCCATCGACAGGCCGAGAATCAGACCCGAATAGAACTGATTGTTGATGTCGACCAGCTTGTTGATGTTCTCCATCGCGGTTTCGCCGTCCCGCTCGTCGGCGGCAGGCATCAATATCGCGAATTCGTCACCCCCGATTCGCGCCGCGTGCATGGGCTTGCCGATCGCCTCGTTCAAAACCTCGCCGGCGCGCCGCAGCAGCGCGTCGCCGGCGGCATGGCCCCACTGATCGTTAACAGCTTTGAGGCCGTTAAGGTCGGCGACGATGATGGTGACCGGAAACGGCCCTTTGCGTTCCAGACGATTGAGCTCATCGACATAGAATGAGCGATTGTACAACTTGGTGAGAACGTCATGCTGGCCGAGGTATTCCAGATAAGCCTCGGCCTTCTTGCGCGCGGTAATGTCGGTGAGGGCCACCTGCACCAGCGACCAGTCGTGCTCGTGGCCGGGCAGGACTGAAAACTGCAGATGAAAATGGATCTCGTTGCCGTCGAGCGAATAGTTGACGACTTCCCGCTGCTGAAACAGCTTTCCTTGCCACAAGTCGATGAGCTGCTCGCGAAAATGCGGCTGCATGTTGTCGCGAAAAACGTCGCCGAGCCGGTTCAACAGGGTCTGTTTGTCGGGCGCCGCGAACAGCGCAAGTGTGTGCCTATTGACATCGATCACCCTGATTTCGCTCATGCAGCGCGCTACGAACTCCGGGCGAACGTCGGTGAATACCCGCAGATCGCTGATGCCGCGGCTGCGCAGATCGTCGAGCAGACGCTTGATGCCGGTGAAGTCCTCGACCCAAAGCGAGACCGGCGAGTGCTCAAATAGTCCGCGGGCATATTGTTCACTCAGCGCGTGCGCTCGTCGCGCGCTTTCGCGGGCGGTAATATCCTTGATGGCGATCAGAACCCGCCGCCAGTCGCTCTCGTGGCCGGGCAGTACAATGCCCTCGAGTTCGATATCGAGGCGCCTTCCGGACAACGTGTAGTTCACCGTTTGTGAATTAATCGCCGTTGATATTATTAGGCTTTTGCCATTAAACGGCAGCCAACCTACGTTTCCGCCAACATCGCGGTTCGCGCTTTGGTCGCTTTTGCTTCAAGTGTGCAATAGTCTAACTGTTCCTGCTTTGTTTCAGGATAGGTTGGAAAAACGGCGGGGTGTGTTCGGTCCCAAGCGCTAACGGTCTAATCACGACGCTGGACCCGGTGGCGGGCAGCAGCGGCTTATCCAGGGAGTCCTCGTCGCCGTTCTTGCGGGGCTGGCAGTCCATGTAGTGGTCAATGGCTGTCAGCATGAGCTGGGCCATGGCCTGGATGCTGTGGACTTCGGTTTCCAAATCCGCGAACGCGGAAATGATGCTGAGTGCTGTGGGTGGGGAAGAAGTAAGCGCAGTGGTAGTGTCGGTGTCAGCCATGATGGCCTCCGGTAGGGCTGTCAGGGTCAGGCCGCGTGCAGTGAGACCAAGCACTGTGCGCGGCCGCTTGATGTTCAAGCCACGTAAGTCAGCCGAGTCAGAATGACGCAGAAAAGAAAAGCCCCGCACAGCCGGGGGGAAGGCGGGGCTCAAGGTTCAAGTATCTGTGGCGCGACTGACCGTCTGACCGTCTGACCGTCTGACCGTCTGCCTGTCCGACGCCTGTCGCTAGGTGGAAGGAAAACGAAGGGGCCGGAAACGGCCCCTTTTCGCTGAGCGGGCGTGCATGAGTCCGCAAACAAAGACTGATTTCTACCGCCCAGCTTGGAGGTTGCCGTTGGAGGTTCCGGATGACGCCGGCCATCGGTTCGCTACCGGTGCACGACTGACGATGCAATGCACAATCCACGC
>DATIPA010000068.1:0-86303 GCA_035472475.1 Xanthobacteraceae bacterium
GCCAAAGCTGCAGGTCCGCGTTGGGAAACTCCGCCTTCAGCTTGATGGTGCCGGTCGCCTGGTCGATCTGGTTGTCGACCACTTTCAACGCTCCGCGGTCGATGACGGTCTTGTTGTCGGGTCCGAAAGCGTCGACAGAGAGCTGTCCCTGCGCCATGGCCTTGGTCACCTGTGCGAGCTGCTGCTGCGGCAACGTGAAGATGATGGCGATCGGGCGCAGTTGCGTGATCACGACGATCGGCGTTGTATTGGCGCCCTGTACGATGTTGCCGGCGTCGACCAGACGAATGCCGGTTCGTCCCGCGATCGGTGCAACAACATTGGTATAGTCCAGATAGGCGCGCTGGTTTTCAATCGCCGCTTGATCGGCTTTTACCTGAGCTTCCAACTGGGCGACGAGCGCCTTTTGGGTATCCGCCTGCTGCTTCGGTCCTGCATTGGTTTCCGCGAGACGCGCGTAGCGCACGAGATCGACGCGGGCGTTGGCGAGCGTCGCTTCGTCCTGCGCCTTCTTGGCAACCGCCTGATCGTATTGGGCCTGGTAGATAACCGGATCAATCTTCGCGAGCACAAAGCCTTGCTCGACGTCCTGGCCCTCCTTGAAGAAGATATTGATCAGCTTGCCGTCAACCTGCGAACTCACCGTCACCGTGTTGAGCGCCTTGGTGGTCCCAACACCGTCGAGATAGACCGGCACATCAGCGGTGAGTGCGGACGTAGCCAGTGTCGGGATTGGCTGATTACCCTGGCGCTGGAAGCGGCCAACCTGAGCCGGACGTTGGGTCGGTGAGTAGAAGAACACCGCCGTGACAACTGCCGCAATGACCAGCAACACGGCGCCGATTGCTAGCCTTCGGCGCGACGTAGAGCGCTTCGCCTTCGGCGGCGACTTGGCCGGAACAACCGTTTCGGGTCGGACCGGAATCATATCGGACCCCCTCCGTTGGGCGGAATGAGCGGCGGCGGGCTGAGCGGCGGCCAGCCACCCCCAAGCGCCTGGAACAAGCTTACCACCGCGAGCAGGCGGGCCAATCGTATCTGCGACAATAGATCCTCAGCGGTAAACAACGTCTGTTCGATCTGAATCACGGTGGTCAAGTCGACGGTGCCTTCGCGCAGACGCTGTTCGGACAGAACGAACGCCTGGCGGGCCGTCCGTACCACGTCGCCCTGCAGCCGCTCCCGAATGGTTTCCTGCTGAAGCGCGATCAGCGCCTGTTCGACATCGCTGAACGCGTTGAGCACGGACCTGCGGTATTGCTGCAGGAACTGCTGTTGCACGCCCTGTTCGAGCTCGAGTTGACCTAGGCGCTGGAAGCCGTCGAACACCGGCTGCGCCAGGGCGGCGGTCCAGGTCCAATACCAAGCCGCCGGCGTGAACAGCGCAGCCAGTGCGAGACTCTGCAGGCCGTTCTGGCCTGTCAGCGAAATTGTTGGAAAGAAAGCCGCGCGCGCCGATTCGACACTGTGATTTGCCGACGCGAGCTGAGCCTCGGCTTGGCGGATATCCGGTCGCTGATTGAGGATATCCGACGGTAGCCCAGGGGTAACGACCGGAATCCGTACGCCGTACATGTTGCCGCCGTGAATCTTGAAATTCTCCGGTGCGCGGCCGACCAGCACAGCGAGGGCGACCCGGCTCTGTTGCTCCGTGATCACGAGCGGCGGGATGTTCGCCTTCACCTGATCGGCAAGGCTTTCCTGCTGGGCGATCTCAAGCTGGGAGGCAGTGCCTTGCGAAAAGCGATCGCGAATGACCTGCAACACGCGGTTCGCCTCCGCCAGGTTCGTGTTCGCGATGCGCACCCGATCCTGCGCGCCGAGTACCTGAAAGTAGGCGTTGGCCACAGATACCTCGGTGGTGATCGCGACAACCTCGCGGTTGAAGCGGCTGGCAATGGCTGATTCCTCGTTTGCCAACACCGTCGCGCGGGTCTGGCCCCAGAAGTCGAGCACGTAGCTCGCACTGAGATTGGCGGTGTGAAGATCGCTGATCAGCGACCCTCGACGGGCGGTCGCGGTGGTGGTGCTGGGTGCGATCGAGGCCGGAGATGTGCGGTCGCGCGTGTTGATAAAATTGGCGGTGACGTTCGGGAGCAGGGGGGCGCCTGCAACGCGCACCTGGGCATCCGCCTGAACGATCTGCGCGACCGCGACCGCGATATCCAGGTTAGCGGTTTGAGCGAGTTCCATCAGCTTTGTCAGTTCGGCGGAGCGGAAGTTCCGCCACCAGTCCAGCGCCGGCAGCGAAACATAAGGCTGTCGCGGACCGTACGTGTACTTGTCCGCAGTCTCCAGCTCGGGGTCGGGATGCTCGGTATCAACGAAACAGCCGGACAGCGGTTGCGCCAGACAGAGACCAACGAGGACCGGCGCCAAGCGGCGGGGCCGAAAGCGTAGAGCTCGCAATCGTCGCTGACGCATACTTGCTTTCGCACGCCGCTGGCGGGTGTTTCCCCGTCCAGATCTCCGTGCGTCCCCCAAACAGGCTACCAGCCCGACTTCGGTCGACAAGCGGTACCCCGCGCTGGCCATCGCAGGCCGCGCTGCAGTTCGCAGTAGCGCCGCCTTTCTCATAGCCATGCTTGCCGACCCAGATGTGCGCCCCACCTCCATGCCGACTATTGGGTAACAATAAGCCGAATGTGGGCTCGGCTATGTGAAAACTCGGTAATGCGGCGGGCGATCAGCGCGCGGTCATAAGATACTGATATTTATTAGTTATTTCTGGAAACCTCGCGCCGGTGAGGTCACCGCCGTTAGGTCGGCCGCCCCTTAATCTTTGTGGTCGTCGTCCAATTCGCCGATGTGATGCTGGGCGTAGAGTTCGAGACCGAGCCGGCGCACGAGATCAAGCTGCGTCTCGAGAAAGTCGATATGGTCTTCCTCATCCTTCATTAGCGCTTCGAACAGGTCGCGCGACACGTAGTCTTTTACTGCGTGACAGTGCGTGGCGGCCTCCTCGTAGAGGGCGCGAGCGCGCAGTTCGGCCGCCAAATCGCAGTCAAGGATCTCCTTGACGGTCTGCCCAATGTGCAACGGATCGATCACCTGCATGTTGGGGAAACCTTCGAGAAAAATGATCCGCTGCACAATCTTGTCGGCGTGCTCCATTTCCTCGATCGATTCCTTGCGCCATTGCTTGGCAAGCGCCCGATATCCCCAATTGTCCAGCAGCCGGTAGTGCAGCCAATACTGGTTGATGGCAGCGAGCTCGTGCCGAAGGCCTTTATTGAGATATTCGATGACGCGTGCGTCGCCTTGCATGGTGGGCCCCTGCTGCGCAGCCCGCCGCACCGGGGATGTCGGCGGACCTGCGCCTGTTGCGCCTGCGAACTCCCCAGCGGAGCCGCCAAGTCGCAAATTAGACTTACTCCAATGTGCAAAATTTAGACGAGCGCCGCAAATGCAAAATGCGGCTCATCCGGACCTGGGTGGATGCATCGTGGGCTGTCGCGGGGCCGATCCGCGTCTCAGGCGGTTTTACAACGTCCGCAGCCGCAAGCGTCGTCGCAGGCGCCCGTAAGCGCCTCGTCCATGATCTTGCGGATCGTGCGGGCGCACCGGCCGCATTGCGCGCTACAGCCGAGACAGCCGTAGACCTGTCCGGCCGAGCGCGGCGGCGCCGGCGTTTTGACTGCCGACCGCACGTCGTGGTCGGACAACACGTTGCAGGAGCAGATAATCACGTACGCGTCCCCGGCTTTCATCCCGAGCTTTGTTGGTATTGATATGGCAAGCCGCGGGCTTTGATGCAAAACAAAAAACCAATGCTGAAATCATTCCAGACTTGTGAATTCCTCAATGTTTACGACCATTTTCGATACTCACTTTGCGATGCAAAACTACAATTTCTCTAAACTGTACGACGTTAACCAGCTTTGCTGAGCTTCTCCGGTGCCTCGCCGCAAAACGCGATTAGTGCTGCAAGATCGCGCTCGGCTTCAGGCGAGGTCTTGGCGGCGCCGGCCGCCATGTGCGCGTAAAGGCGCGCGATCGCGGTGAACATGTCGTGGGCGGCCTGGTCTTCGCCGAGGTAAGCGGCGATCTCGTCCATCTCGGCGACCCAGCGGTAGGCTTTGGGAAACATGCGCGGAACCTGCCGGGTCAGCCAGGCAGCCAACTGCGGCTGGCTCTCAAACAATTCGCGCCGCAGAGCCTCTGCGCAGCCGCCGCCCACCGACCCGAGCATCATGGCGGTGCCGATCGCGGTGAGCCCCTTGGTGATGCCGGCATACGACATTTTCAGCGCCGAGGCGGCGCCGATCGGTCCGTCCAGGACCCGTACATTGAGCCCGTAGCGCGCCAGCAAAAGCGCGTCGGATGCGGCTTCGCCCGCCATATAGAGGGTGGGGCTGTAGGATCCGGTCGGAGGGCCGCCGATGATCCCGCCGTCGATGTATCGGCACGGCGCCTCGGCAAGCACCGTGCTGATCCGCTTGGCCGTGTCGGGCGCCACGGCATTGCAGTCGATGTAGAGCGGCTTGTGCGCCGCCCGCGCCAGCGCCGGCTTGAGCCGCTGCGCGAGCCCCACGGCTTCCGCGGGCGGAACCACCGAGAGAATGACGGCCGCCTGTTGTGCCAAATCCGCGTCTTCAACCGACACCATGCCGGCCTCGCTGGCGCGCTTCGCGCTGGCGGGACCCCGTCCCTTGAGCGAGGTCAGGACCCGCGCCCCCCGCTCGGTCAGACGCTTGCCGATCCCAGCTCCCATTTCGCCGGCCGCAATCACTGCGATCACGTCACTCATCGAATGCTGCTCCATCAGTTGGGCTATTGTCGCCGTGTGGGCGTGGGCTGTCGAGCGCATCGGACCTCCAAATCGGCGATTGACGCCATCGGCGAGGAATGCAATCGGAACCGGGCACGAGGGACGCGCCCGATGCTCAAAGAGATCAAGTCCTTCTTTGCCGACCTCACCGGTGGCAAGGAGGTCGCCCACTTCGAAGACAACGATTACCGGCTGGCGGCGGCGGCATTGCTAGTGCATGTCGCCACGCTGGAAGGGGAGCTGTCAGCGGCGGCCCGTCAGAAATTGCACGCCCTGCTGCAATCGCGTTTTGAGCTTGATGACCCCTTGACCAACGAGCTGATCGACGTGGCGGTGGCCGCGGACCACGAGGCGATTGATTTCTATCATTTCACCAGTCTGCTCAACCGGGCCCTCAATGAGGAAGGGCGGCAACGCATCGTCGAAATGATGTGGGAAATGGTCTACGCCGACGGGAAGGTGAGCGAGTTCGAAGAGAACGTGATGTGGCGGGTCTCCGACCTCCTTGGCGTTTCGGCGCGCGAACGCATCGAGCTTCGGCACCAAGTTGCGGACGAGCAGGGCGAGACCGACAAACCGTGAGGCGGATGCCGTGGGTCGTCCAGTTGCCATCATAACGGGGGCCTCGGCGGGCATCGGGACGGCGATGGCGCGGGTTTTCGCCGATCATGGCCACGAATTGGTGCTCATCGCCCGGCGTGAAGGCCGGCTGCAGGAACTCGCGCAGCAGATCGCCGCACCAAACAGACCGCGGCCGCTCGTGTTGGGTCTCGATCTAACCCAGCCGGGCGCATCAGAGCGCGTCGCCGGGGCGCTGGCGGCGGCGGATCTTGAGCCCCAGTACGTGGTCAACAACGCCGGTTTCGGCCTGTGGGGAGCGTCGGCGCAGCTCAGCCGCGACCAGCAACTCGCCATGGTCGACCTCAACGTGCGGACGTTGGTCGATCTGTCGCTGGCCTTCGTGGACAGTCTGGCGCGCCATCGGGGCGGGATTCTGAATGTGGCTTCGGTCGCGGCCTTCCTGCCCGGGCCCTACATGTCGGTCTATTACGCCAGCAAGGCCTTTGTGCTGTCGTTCAGCGACGCGCTGCGGGCCGAGTTCGCACAACGCGGCATCCGGGTCACGACGCTATGTCCCGGTCCGGTACCGACCGAGTTCCAGGAACGCGCCGGCGGCCTTCCCGCGCAAGGGGGCAAATGGCTCACGCGCAGCGCCGAAGACGTCGCGCTCGCCGGTTATCGAGGCTTGATGACCGGAAAAACGCTCGTTGTGCCGGGCTGGACCAACCAGATCGTGACGTTCCTGCCGCGGATAGTCCCGCGCAACTTCCTGGCCGACCTGATGGCTCGTATGCAGGCACGCTGACGTCGCTCCACGACAAAACTGTTATCCTGTTGCCGATTATGAAACGGTATTTGCTCTAATCGGCGAAGCGGATACGAGTTTGTCCCGTGCATGGATTGATTCGGCCTTCCAATCCCGTCGAGCCGGCGCTGCAACCGGTGCTGGTCGTCTTGCATCAGGAAATGTCGACGCCCGGCCGCGTCGGCCACCATCTGCAGGGGCGCGGTTACCGGCTGGACATTCGTCGGCCCGCTTTGGGCGATCCGCTGCCCGCAACGCTCGCTGATCATGCGGCGATCGTCGTGTTCGGCGGGCCGATGAGCGCCAATGACGAGACCGACTTCATCAGGCGCGAGATTGATTGGCTCTCAGTGCCGTTGCGGGAGCAAAAGCCGTTTCTCGGCATTTGTCTTGGCGCCCAGATGCTGGCGCGTTACCTCGGGGCCAAGGTCTGCTTCCACCCTGAGGGCATGGTCGAAATCGGTTACTACCCGCTCCGCGTCACCTCGTTTGGGCGCGAGGTCTGCGAGGAGTGGCCCTCGCACGTCTACCAATGGCACCGGGAGGGATTCGATCTGCCGGCCGGCGCCAAACTGTTGGCGGAGGGCGACATCTTCGCGGTCCAGGCCTTCCGGTATGGCCCGGCCACCTTCGGGGTCCAGTTTCATGCCGAAGTGACGCACGCCATGATGTGCCGGTGGACGACGCGCGGGCATACCAGGATGGAATTGCCGGGCGCGCGCCCGCGCGCGGCGCACTACGCCGACCGGCCGGTTTACGACCCGGCGATACGCCGTTGGCTGGCGGACTTTCTCGATCGCTGGATTGGAGCGGATGCCATCGCCTGAAGGCGAAGCGGGACACTAGGCCATGGGCCGCGAGACTCTGAGCGACCCCAAAATTGCAGCCGTGTTGGCCGCTCCATATGGGCGGTTTTCCGACGCCGAGTTCGCGCGCCGGCGACGGGCGTTGGGCGAGGTCACGGAAAAACATGGTTGCGACGCTCTGCTGCTGTGCGGGGAGCAGCGCGTCGGCACCGGCGTGGGTTGGCTCACCGGATGGGCCACGACGACCGAGGCGCTGGTCCTGTTTGAACCGGGCGAGCGCGACGTACTTTGGGTCGAGCACTACAATCACGTCCCTAACGCTACGCTGATTGCAGGTGACGCGGACGTCCGCTGGGCCAAGCGTCAGGGTGCACGCTTGCCTGCGGAGGAGGCCACCCGCCGTGGCGTCAAGCGGCTCGGCATCATGGGGATGCTGTCGTGGGTCAAGGCGCGTCACCTGTCCGGCCAATTCGATCTCGTCGATCTCAATGGCGAATACGCGCAATTGCGTATGCGCAAGTCGGACGAGGAGATCGAATGGATGCGGATCGGCGCGGCGTTCAGCGATCTCGGTGTCGAGGCATTGCTGCGCGAGGCCAAACCAGGAATGACCGAGCGCGAACTGGGCGCGCTGGTGGAACGCGATTACCTGCCGCTCGGCGGCGCCACCGTGATCCACTTCATCGGGATCAACAACATGACCAGTCCCGATGTGTGTGTTCCGCCGCAATATCATTCGTCACGCAAGCTGCGGCCGGGCGACATGATGTTCGTTGAGATCACCGCCAGCTTCTGGGATTCGCCGGGCCAGGTTCTGCGCACGTTCGCGGTCGGTGCCGAGCCGACCCCGCTGTTTCGCGAGCTTCACGACGTTGCGGACGCAGCCTTCGATGCGGTCACCCGCATTTTGCGTGCCGGCGTGTCGTGCCAGGAGATCGTCGATGCCACCGGTCTCATCGAAGACGCGGGTTTCACGATCTACGATGACATCGTGCACGGTTTTGGCGGCGGCTATTGGCCGCCGGTGCTCGGCACGCGGAGCCGGCCGGCCGGGCCGGTTCCGGACATGAGACTTGAGGCCAACATGACGGTGGTCGTGCAGCCGAACGTCATCACACGCGACCACAAGGCCGGGGTCCAACTCGGCGAGCTGGTGCGGATCACCCCCACGGGCTTTGAGCGCCTGCACACCGCGCCGTGGGGCTTTCTGCGGATCTAACGCGTCAGTGCGCACGTAACCCCGGCGCGGCGCCAAGATGCGCCAAGGCTCAGCGGTAGCGCTGCTCGAAACTGCTCATCCGGAACAGAGCCGGGAACGCCTTGATCCAGATCAGCACGACCAGCAGCGTGCCGATGCCGCCGATCAGCACCGCGGGGATAGTGCCGAACAGACCAGCGGTTACGCCGGCACGGAATTCTCCGATCTGGTTGGACGTCCCGATGAACAGCGAGTTGACCGCGCTCACGCGTCCGCGCATGACGTCCGGCGTCTCGAGCTGGATCACCGGCTGCCTAATCACGACGCTCAGCATGTCGGACGCGCCGATCACCACCAGCATGGCCATCGAAAAGGTGAACGAGGTCGACAGTCCGAATAGAACGGTGGCAACGCCAAATGTTGCGATCGCCGCATACATCACAACGCCCACGTGCCGGGTGAGCGGCCAGCGCGCCACCACGAACGAGCATGTCAACGCGCCGACGGCGGGCGCCGCACGCATCAATCCGAGCCCCCAGGAACCGACTGCGAAAATGTCGCGGGCGAAAATCGGCAGCAGCGCGGTCGCACCCGCGAAAATGACCGCGAACATGTCGAGCGACATCGCACCCAGCACGATCGGGTTGCGACGGACAAAATTCACGCCGGCAAACAGCGTATCGAATGACAACGGGGTGCGCTTAGACACCACGCGTTGCATCGGGATGCACCAGATCAGGATGGTCGAACCCAGGAACAGCAAAGCGCACATCGCGTAGACGTAACTGGTGCCGAGGATCAGCATGGCGCCGCCCACCGCAGGACCTACGATCGTGGCGGTCTGTGTCGCCGATGAGAGCTGGGCGATCACTCGTGGCAGTACGGCTGGCGGCACGATCGCGGGTGCGATCGTCTGCAACGTTGTCGCTTCGAAGGAACGCGCCGCGCCCAGGACGAAGACAGCGCTCAGAATCAATCCGGACGTTGCGAACCCAAGCGCGGTTGCGGCCGCCAGGATCGCCACGGCACACGCCTCGACACTCTGCGCGCTCAGCATGACGCGTTTGCGATCATGCTGATCGACCACGTGACCGGCGATTAGCACCAGGGCGAATTGCGGGATGAACTGCATCAGCCCAACAAGGCCGAGCTGCATCGGACTCGACGTCATGACGTAGATCTGCCAGCCGACCGCGACCACTTGCATCTGGTAGGCGATCGATGTCGCGACGCGCGCGAGCCACAACAGGAAGACGGGCCGATGCCGAAACAGCGAATAGGACGCGGGCGCGGCGGTCATTTGCATTGAGGGGAGCAGAGATACGCTGGTGGGTCGGATTGGCGTCGCCGTCAACCGAATTCTTCATTAGCCCGTCTTCGCCCGCCGCTTCGCGTCAGTTTGGCATGCGCGATATGTGACTGTGACCCTCATACGGGTGGACCGTCCACCTGTTGCGCGGGGCGAAGCGTGGCTACGATGGGCAGCCTTCGCCGGTTCGCCCCCTGCGGCGCGGCCGGAGAGGGCTTTGAGGCTTGAGCTTGCGAAGGCTGGTGGAGCCGAGGGGATTTGAACCCCTGACCTCCGCAGTGCGATTGCGGCGCTCTCCCAACTGAGCTACGGCCCCGTCGGCCCACCCGGGATGGAATGGGCAGTAAACGAGTGGGGCCATTTACGGCGCGGGTCTGCCAGTGTCAAGGATCGGCGGCTGCAACGCCGACTTGTTCGCGCAGCGGCGACCCGCTACATGTGCGCATCGCTCATTTCCGGGTCCACCCATGCGCGCGCTGTTTCTCGTCATCGATCTTGCCCTCGATATCTACATTTGGCTTCTGATCGCGGCCGCGATCCTGTCCTGGCTGGTCGCGTTCAACGTCGTGAATACCCGCAATCAGGTTGTCGGCATGATCGGCGACTTCCTTTACCGGATCACCGAACCGGCATTGCGGCCGATCCGCAACCTGATGCCAGACCTGGGCGGTATCGACATCTCACCGGTCATTCTCATTCTGATCATTATCTTCATCCGTTACGTCATTGCCCTCTACATCCTTCCGAACGTCTATTGAGCATCGACCCGGCGCCGCCCTGGACGATCACCGGCGACGGCATCCTGTTGACCGTGCGGCTTACCCCGAAGGGTGGGCGCGACGCGGTTGAAGGCATCGAATCAACGGCGGACGGACGGACCGTGGTGAAGGCGCGCGTGCGAGCGGCGGCGAGCGAGGGTGAGGCCAATGCGGCCCTGACCAACCTGATCGCGCGTACCCTCGCCGTGCCGCCGTCTCGGATCACATTGGTCGCCGGCGCGACCGCGCGGATCAAGCGGTTCAGGGTTGCCGGCGATGCCGGCACGATGGCGGCCGCGTTGGAGAAGATCATGGGAGTTGTGAAATGACCGCCACAATCATCGACGGCAAGGCGATCGCTGCGGAGACGCGAGCCAAGGTCGCGGTCGAGGTCGCTCGGCTCGCCCAGCAGCACGCGGTCGTGCCGGGGCTTGCGGTCGTGCTGGTCGGCAACAATCCGGCGAGCGAAGTGTATGTCGGCAGCAAGAAAAAAATGACGGTCGAATCCGGCATGAAATCATTCGACCACCATCTGCCCGAAACCGTCAGCGAGGCCGAGTTGTTGCAACTCATCGCCAAACTCAACGCTGATCCGGCCGTCAACGGCATCCTCGTGCAACTGCCGCTGCCGAAACAGATCGACGCCCAAAAGGTCATCAACGCCATCGATCCCGGTAAGGACGTGGACGGATTTCATCCGCTCAACGCCGGCCGGCTCGCCACCGGCCTGCCCGCGCTCGTGCCCTGCACGCCGCTTGGCTGCATCATACTGGCGAAGTCGGTACAACCATCGTTGGCGGGACTTGATGCGGTGGTGGTCGGCCGTTCCAATATCGTCGGCAAGCCACTGGCGGCGCTGCTGATCGCGGAGAGCGCGACAGTGACGGTAGCGCATTCCAAAACCGCTGATTTGCCGGCGGTGTGCCGGCGTAGCGATCTTCTGTTCGCCGCCGTCGGCCGCGCCGAAATGATCAAGGGCGACTGGGTCAAGCCGGGCGCCACCGTGATCGACGTTGGTATCAATCGTGTCCCAGCCACTGCGCCGGGCAAGACTCGCATTGTCGGGGACGTCGACTATGCGCAGGCGGCCGCGCGTGCGGGCGCGATCACGCCGGTTCCGGGCGGCGTCGGTCCGATGACGATTGCGTGCCTTCTGGTCAATACGTTGCGCGCCGCGTGCGCGGCGCGCGGTCTGCCGGCGCCCGCCATTTGAACCGGTCGGACCGAAGCGTCGTCTCATGCGCATGACACGGCCTTCGACGATCCTCGCGGTTCTGGCGATTTGGTCGGTGCCAGCGCTTGGTCAACCGAATGCCGCGGTTGAGAGTGCCTATACGACATTTGACTCGGACAAGTGCCGCCACACGCGTGGGCACGACGTGGAGGATTACGGCTCGTGGCTCTGCCGAGGATATCGCGATATCCCCGTATGGCTCGCTGCCGGCGACCAGCGGATGCATGTGAGTTTTGGTCGCGGCGCGGCGCGCGAACCGGCGGCCGGCGAAACGATTCCCGGCTTCAATGACGTCTACAAGGGGACGATCGAGTGGCGGCTCGAACGCAGTCGCGACGGCAAGCTGAAGCCGTTCGCCACGATCCTGCGCTGGAATTTTATGACGAGCCCGGACGATCGACAGACGAGCGGACGCAAGCTCGTGATAACGAAGCTCGGTCCCGGCGGCGTGTGTCACGTCAGCTATGTCGACGGCCGCGCCAGTCCGGACGCCAATGAACTCGCACGCAAGCTTGCGGATGAAAAAGCGCGCACATTCAAGTGCGGAGTCGATAAGCCTCAGTCGGTGGGAAATCGTCCGCCGGATCAGTGATCAGGATGCCGGCGATCGCGATCTTAGGCGTTCCAGGCGTAAGCTACCTTGTCGAGCACCTTGCCGCCAAAGGCTTCCGACGAACGCGCCACCGCCTGGCCGCCGAGGGCCCGATAGAATTGAACCGCGGGCTCGTTGTCTGAGAGCGCCCAAACCACCAGGCTCTTTACGCCGCTTTGCAGAAGGTCCTTGCGAGCCGCGCTGAACAGCCGGCGCCCAAATCCGAGTCCCTGATACTGCGGACGCAGGTAGAGCTCGTAGATTTCGCCGTCGTAATTCAGGCTGCGCGCGCGATTGCGGCCGTAGTTCGCATAGCCCGCAACGGTGTCGCCGAACATGAACAACGAGACTCGACTGCCCTTGCGGATCGAGCCATCCCACCAGGCCGCGCCGCGCCGGTTGATCAGGCGCTCGAGCTCGAGGCCGGGGATAATACCCTGATAAGCAGTGCGCCACGCCTCATCGTGAGCCGCTGCCACGGCTCGCGCATCAGCAGGCCTTGCGCGCCTGATCTCTATGAGGGTTGTGCTCATGGTTTTGATTGAATCAATTCGGGCGGCAGACGGCAAGTCTTTCGTTTAGTGTTTGGATATGTCGACGAGATATTCCAAAAAGGTGTTGCGAATTTGTCGCGCTGTCGGGCGGGCGTGGGCGAAATCGACGTTGTATTGCGCCTGCCTCAGCACATGTGTCGCGGTTTTCGGTGGTACGCCATACGCACAATCGCAACCTCCGCATCGCCCTGCTTCCGGCGGCGTCGCAGAACGCACGCTCATCCCGTTGCCGAATCTCGGAATTTCGATGCACACGATGATCGTGCGCCCGGCCGGCGCGGGGCCCTTTCTGCTCGCGCTGATTAACCACGCGTCGACCGAAAGCGCCGAGCAGCGCGCACTTTTGCCGGAGCCGAGCTATGCGGCGCTGACCACGTGGTTTGTAAAGCGTGGCTATTTGGTGGCATTGCCGCAGCGGCCTGGTCACGGCCCCACCGGCGGGCCCTATCTCGAAGCTCAGGGCGGCTGCGATGATGCTGACTATGTGCGCGCCGGCCGCGGTGGCGCGGCCAGTATCGAGGCTGCGCTCACCGCCATGTTCGCACGTGCCGATGTACGTAAAACCGGCGCGCTGGTTGTAGGACACTCAGCCGGCGGATGGGGCGCGCTCGCGCTCGCGAGCCGCAATCCGCGCGGTGTCGCCGCGATTATCGATTTTGCCGGTGGCCGCGGCGGCCGCTCGTTCGATCACGCCAACAACAACTGCGCGCCGGAGCGCTTGATCGAAGCGGCGCGCGTGTTCGGCGCGACGGCACGTATTCCAACGCTGTGGATCTACGCCGAGAACGACAGCTACTTTGCGCCACCGCTCGTGCGCCGTATGGCGGACGCCTGGCGCGACGGCGGCGGTCGCGTTGATCTCGCTGTCGTGCCGGCATTCGGCCTTGAAGGCCACCGGCTCGCGGAGGCGGATGATGGCGCGGCGGTATGGGCGCCTATAGTTGCCGGTTTCTTGGCGCGGCTGAAATGATCGACGCCATCTGGCGCGCTCACGGCACGCATCAGGTGCTCTGAATTCGAAACTCGCTAATGCCTGCGACCGATTGCTTTGACGGCCGCTTCGGGGTTTCCTTAAGGCCGTCGCTGTAGACGTATTTTGCGGCCGGCCGCGCCAGCAGGCGCTCCCACCAATCGCCGAGATGCGGGAATAAGCTTCGCCCGAACTTGTCGGGATAGAGCTCGAACGTGCGATGAACAATCGCCGCCATGCTGATGTCGCCGAGCGAGAACGTCGGCCCGGCGAGCCATGGTCCGCGCTGCGCAAGCTCGCGCTCCATCTGCTCGAACACGAAAAGAACGTCCTCGAGCGACTCCTGCAGCTGTTCGGCCGAGTAGCCGCGCTCGATCAACAGTCGCCATCGCGCGCGCTTTTCCGGAACCGGCGTGTGCGCCAGCATGAATTTCTGGTCCGCCGCGCTCATGTCCCGGATTTTCGTTTGCATCATATGGGCGTGCGACAGGCGCGCGATCGCGTGGTGGACCTCATCCGCGGTCCACGCCCAGTAACGCATGCGCGCTCGCTCTTTCGGATCAGTGGGGCGCAGTGACGGCTGCGGAAATACATCCTCGATATACTCGTTGATACAGAATGAATTGATGATCGGAACCCCGTCGTGCACCAGGGTCGGCACCACACCGTTGGGATTGAGCTTGATATAGTCGGGGCTCAGATTCTCATAACGCCAGAGCTCCACATAGCGGCTCTGATAGGAGAGGCCTTTCTCGCGCAGACAATGGCGCACTTGCTTGGAACAGGTCGTCAATCCGCTGTGGTAGAGCTCTAGCATCGGGTTTCCTTGCGCCGCGCCCCGATCTCACGGACACGGATGGCGATTGCCGTCGGAGCCGAGATAGGTTCCGGTCTGCGGGTCATAGGAGCGGTAGCGTTGCTGGCAATACGCGGTGCGATCCTCTCCCGCCGGCACGTTGGCGCGCCGGGGCGCCGGGGCAGCCGTGGGGGCAGGCGCTGCAGCGGCAGTGCCCGTCATTGGCGGATCCCACGTCAATCTGGCCATAGTCGCCGTGACCGTGACGTAGCACCAGCTCTCGCCCGATCCGGAAACGCTCAATCCGATGCCCATGGTCAAGCTCTTTCCAGTCGGATCGATCTGATAGCCGCCGGTGCAGGTCCCGGCATTGGCAGCGCCGCCGAATTTGGTAACAACGCGCACGCCGTTACTTTGCAGCGCGTAGGTGTTGTCGGCGCTCATCGTGCGCGCACCCTCGATAAAGTACCAGCCATCTTCGGCGTCGCGTTGTGCGGTGATGTCCCAAGCCCGCGCGCCGGTGCGCTCGTCCGCGTAGCGGGACAGAACGTTGATTTGGTTGCCGTCCGGATGCGCGCTGGCCCAGTCGGACATCATTTTCTCGGTCGGCCATGCCTTCTGCCCGCCGTGCAGCGTCGCGCGCGGCGCGAGATAAGCGGGGACCTCTTTGGTGTCCTTGCCGTCCGACACCGGCACGGCGACGGTGCCGGTGATCCATCGGGAGACAGTCTCGATCTTCACCACGCACTCTTTGCCTGGCGCGTATGTGTAGTTGCGCACCAGGCACTCCGATCCCTCCGTGACTTTACCCAGCCTCGGGTCAATCGGGAGGGTTCGTGAGATCTTGAGAGCCGGAAGATCGGGCGCGTTCTCTGGCTTGCGATAGTCGATGTGCAATTCGATCGCGTTACCCGGTCCGGCCACGAAATATGCGGTCAGCCCGCCGCCTTGATCGGCCAGGCATTGTTGCCAGGCTTTCAGGATCGGCTCCTGGCCCGCCGCGAGCAGGACCGCGGCACGGTTTTGATAAATGGTCTGCCAATCGGCTGGCGCGAGCAGCGGCCGCAGCAAGTGGTCCACATCCGCCGGCGAAAGCGGGGCCGTGATCCCATCAAAGACGAAGGGAATGTCGGGCGGACCATCGCTTTGTTGTGCGACCTCGGCTGAAAAGCGGGCCAGCCAGTAGAACGTATCTTGCCTGACGTCCGGATTGCTGAAAGCCTGCCTTGGCAAGACATCCTTGCACCTGTCTTGCGCCCCGGCCCCGGTCTGGGCGGCAGCTGGCGCGATACCCAATGCGATCGCGAGTACAGCCGTCGAGCAGGCGGCGAGTGTTCCGGTCATGAATGCCCTCCTTGCGCACCCGTACGTCGACGGCCCCAGCGCGCCGGTCCAAGATACCGCGTTCTTGTGGGGTCAACAAAGACCTGAGGAGGAATGTGCAGGAATTGCCGGGCGTTGTCATCGCGTCGTGCGATGATTGACGGGGTCGGCAGACTACGTCTCACCCCATCCTACGGAGGATCACACGCCGGCAGCTTCCTTTTGCCGCTCTTCTTTCTTGCGGTCGTTGGGATCGAGCGTCCGCTTGCGCAGCCGGATCGATTTCGGTGTCACCTCGACCAGTTCGTCGTCTTCGATGTAGGACAATGCCTTTTCGAGCGTCATGCGGATCGGGGGCGTGAGCCGCACCGCCTCATCCTTGGCGGTGGTGCGGATATTGGTGAGCTTCTTGCCCTTGAGCACGTTGACCTCGAGGTCGTTGCCGCGCGTATGTTCGCCGACGATCATGCCGCGATAGACCTTCCAGCCAGGCTCGATCATCATTGGGCCGCGGTCCTCCAAGTTCCAGAGCGCGTAGGCGACCGCCTCGCCCGCATCGGTCGAAATCAGCACGCCGTTGGTGCGCCCTGCGATCGGGCCACGATACGCCCCGTAGGCGTGAAACAGCCGGTTCATCACCGCGGTGCCGCGCGTGTCGGTCAAGAGCTCGCTCTGGTAGCCGATCAGGCCGCGGGTTGGCGCCAGGAACACGAGGCGCGTTCGTCCGCCGCCCGACGGCCGCATCTCGGTCAATTCGGCCTTTCGTTCCGACAGCTTTTGCACGACGATTCCGGAATGCTCATCGTCGACGTCGACCACAACCTCTTCGATCGGCTCCAACAAGTTGCCGCGCTCGTCGCGCCGGATCAGCACTTTTGGGCGTGACACCGATAGTTCGAAACCTTCGCGCCGCATGGTTTCGATCAGGATGCCGAGTTGCAGCTCGCCGCGGCCAGCGACTTCCATCGAATCCTTCTCGTCCGATTCGCTGACCTTGAGGGCGGCGTTGCCCTCAGCCTCGCGTAGCAGCCGTTCGCGGATGACGCGGCTCTGCACCTTGTCGCCCTCGGTGCCGGCAAGCGGGGAATCGTTGATCCGAAACGTCATCGTAAGCGTCGGCGGATCCATCGGCTGCGCCGGCAGCGGCACGTTGACTTGCGGATCGCACAAGGTGTGCGACACGGTCGCTTCGGGCAGGCCAGCGATTGCCACGATGTCGCCGGCAGTGCCCTCGTCGATCGGCTGGCGCTCAAGCCCGCGGAAGGCGAGCACCTTCGTTACGCGGCCTTGCTCGATGAGATTGCCGTCGCGGTCGAGCACCTTTACCGGCTGGTTCGGCTTGATCGAGCCGGAGCGAATGCGGCCGGTGACGAGGCGGCCGAGGTAGGGATTAGCCTCGATGATGGTCACCAGCACGCGGAACGGCCCATCGTCGATCTTGGGCGGCGTGACGTGACTGACCACAAGATCGAACAGCGGCGCCATCGATTGCTTGGGGCCCTCGAGGCTCTTGGCCATCCAGCCTTCTTTGGCGGAGCCGTACAGGATCGGAAAGTCGAGCTGCTCGTCGGTGGCATCGAGCGCGGCAAAGAGATCGAACACCTCGTTGACCACCTGGACCGGGCGCGCGTCGTGGCGATCTACCTTGTTGATGGCCACGATCGGACGGAGCCCCATCTTGAGCGCCTTGGAGACTACGAACTTGGTCTGCGGCAGCGGGCCTTCGGCGGCATCGACCAGCACGATCGCTCCATCCACCATGTTGAGGATGCGTTCGACCTCGCCGCCAAAATCGGCGTGCCCGGGGGTATCGACGATATTGATGCGCGTGTCCTGCCAGACCACCGACGTCGCCTTGGCCAAAATCGTGATGCCGCGCTCGCGCTCGAGGTCGTTGGAATCCATGGCGCGCTCGGCCACCCGCTGGTTTTCGCGGAAAGCGCCGGATTGCTGCAGCAGCCGGTCGACCAGCGTGGTTTTGCCGTGGTCGACATGGGCGATGATGGCGACGTTGCGAAGTTTCATGCCGGGTCCGCAAAACGAATCGCGGGCATTTCGCCCGCGTGTTGCGGCGCAATATAGTCACGATCGGTATCGAAGCAATGGGGTCCGAGATACCTGTCATCGCGGGGGTACGCCGGACCCGTGTATGTCGTTGTTGTCGATTTTCTGGAATCGTAGGCGATCGCAATTCCCAACACCCACTCTGCCCAAAGGAGAGGCTTCATGGATCCCGTATCACGTCGTGGCGTACTGGCCGCCGCAGCAGCCGGCACCGTCGCAACCGCCGCCGCGGCAGCCAACGCCGCGAGTTTCGGCAACCCCGACGAGCCGCCGCAAGGCCAGATCAACACGACGGCCAATCCATCGAGCTTCACCGACCCCGGGCCGCAGAACCCGGCGCTCGCCTCGCAATTCCCGAGCGCGTTCTCGCCGCCCCCGACCGACGTCGGCGACATGCCGATGTTCTGGGCTTCGTTCAACAACGCGCCGCGCCGCATTCAAAACGGCGGCTGGGCCCGGCAGGTCACGCAGTCAGATTTTCAGATCGCAGAGGAGATTTCCGGCGTCAACATGCGGCTCATTCGCGGCGGCATCCGCGAGCTGCATTGGCATCAGGCTGCCGAATGGGCCTATGTCACCAAAGGAGCGGTGCGCGTCACGACGATCGACATCGAGGGCCGCGCCAATGTGGAAGATATCGGCGAAGGCGGACTTTGGTACTTCCCGTCCGGCTTGCCGCACTCGCTGCAGGGAATCGGCGAGGACGGCGCCGAGTTCATTCTGGCCTTCGATAACGGAAGTCAGACCGAATACAACACGCTGTTGCTCAGTGACTGGCTCGCCCACACGCCGCCCGACATTCTGGCGCAGAACTTCAACGTGCCGGCCGACACGTTTTCAAAGATTCCCCTGCATCAGCTCTACATTTTCCCCGGCCAGATGCCCGGCCCGCTGGCGGAGGAACAGGCGCAGGCGCAAGGGTCCATGGGCAAGATGCCCAATCCGTCGACCTTCGCGCTCTCGAGCATGCCGCCGGTCCGCAAGACCGCGGGCGGCGAAGTGCGCATCGCCGACAGCCGTAATTTCAAGGCGTCGGTCACGATCGCAGCTGCGCTGGTGACGGTGCATCCTGGCGGCCTGCGTGAGATGCATTGGCATCCCAACGCCGACGAGTGGCAATACTACATCGCCGGGCAGGGCTCGATGACTGTCTTCAACGTCGGGCCCCGCGCCGTGACCCAGAACTTCAATCCGGGCGACATCGGCTACGTGAAAAAATCGCTCGGCCACTTCATCAAGAACATCGGCAACACCGACCTGGTGTTCCTGGAAATCTTCCGGTCCGATCGGTTCGAGGACGTGTCGCTCTCGGATTGGCTGACCCATGCGCCGCGTTCGCTCGTGGCGCAGCACCTCAGCGTCGATCCGTCGGTAATCGCCCGCTTCCCCAACAACAAGCCGTTGGTGTTGCCGGTGTAACGCAACCGCGCGGTTTATTCGATGGGTTAGGCCCGCGTTGCGCCTGACCCATCTTACGCGCGCTTCGGCTCGAGCTTGGTCGACCACAGCGCGTTGTCGTCCCAGTCCTTGAGCGTGACCGTCATAACGCCTGAGGCGCCGTCGATCGCCACGTGGCCGAAGAATTGCAGCCCATAGGTCGGCGCCGCGTTTTGGCCCTGCTCCTTGGTCGGCGCCTTGATGTAGACGAGCTGCGGGCCGAAGGTGTTGTCGAGCTGGTTTGGCCCGAAACTGCCGGCGTGTATCGGCCCGGAGACGAATTCCCAGAACGGCTCGAAGTCCTGAAACACCGCCTTGTTGGGGTCGTAATAGTGGGCGGCGGTGTAGTGCACGTCAGCAGTGAGCCAAACGGTGTTCGTGATGCCGGCGCGCCGGATAAAAGACAGCACATCCGCGATCTCGAGCTCGCGCCCGCGCGGCGGCCCGTCGCCTTGGGCGACGGCTTCAACGCCCCATTTGCGGTCGATGTCATAGACCACGACAAGGCTGATCGGCATGTCGGCGGCGATCACCTTCCAGGTTGCGCGCGAATTCAACAACTCGCGCTTGAGCCACTCGGTCTGCTGCGGGCCGAGGAAATAGGCGGCGGGACCGTACTTCTGCTCGTTGCCTTCGCCGTTGGGGCCGCGATAGCTGCGCATATCGAGCATGAACACGTCGAGCAGCGGCCCGTAGGCGATCTTGCGGTAGACGCGCCCGGGTTCTGCCGGCTGGTCGACTAACGGCATGTATTCGTGAAACGCGCGGCTTGAGCGCGCGGCTAGCAGCAGCACATTGGGATCGACGTATTTCTTGCGCTGATGTTCGGCGCGGGTGAGCGGCTCGCCCGGCCACCAGTTGTTGGTCACCTCGTGGTCGTCCCACTGGCTGAAGATCGGGACCTCGGCGTTGAAGGCGCGCACGTTGGCATCGATGAGGTTGTATTTGTAATTGCCGCGGAATTCGGCCAGCGTTTCGGCCGGCTTCGACTTTTCCTCGGTGACGATATTTTTCCAGATCTCGCCGTTGGGGAGCTTGACCTCGGCCGGGATCGGTCCGTCCGCATAGATGTTGTCGCCGGAGTGAACGAAGAAATCCGGCCGGCTCTTGCGCATGGTGGCGTAGGTGCGCATGCCCCCGCGGGCCTCATCGATCCCCCAGCCCTGGCCGGCGGTGTCGCCCGACCAGACGAACGAGATCGAGCGCAGATCGGCGGGCGCGGTGCGGAAGCGGCCGACCACCGGGTCGCCCAGGATGGTTGGCTGCGACAGGTCCTGGAACCGGATCCGGTAGAAGATATCCTGGCCCGACGGCAGGCCCTCGATCAGCGCCTTGGCGGTGAGATCGCTTTCCGGCAGTGCATCGACAAAGACCCCGCCACGAATGTCCTTGAACGAGTCGGTGGTGGCGAGTTCGACTTGCATGCGGGCGGGCCGATCGGCGCGCGCCCATACCACCCCTGAGTTCGTCGACACGTCGCCCGATTGCACGCCGTGGCTGACCTGGGGCCGATCGCCGGCGCGACTGATCGCCGGACGCACGATGACACCAGCGGCGCCCGCCGCCGCGGCGGTCTTGAGGAAGCGCCGGCGCGAAAGCAACGGCGCCCGCAGGATGGTTGGCTTGCCAATGATGCGCATTTCGCCCTCCTGATTCGCATGGCGAAGCCGCATGATGGGCGTGAAGTTTGACAGTACGCTAACAGGCTGTGGCACCAAGGGGCCAAGCTGCGCCCGCGGGTGACAGCCCGTGCGACAGTAGTGAAAGCGCGTCGGGTCGTGTGAGCGCTATTCTGCGGGCTCGTTCGCGGCGTATTTCTGCAGCAACGGGTACTGCAGCGCTGCGAACACAAACGTGAGCGGCAGGAAGCCGAACGCCTTGAACGCCACCCAGGTGTCGGTCGATTGGGTGCGCCACACAACCTCGTTGAGTACCGCGAGCGCAAAAAAGAATAGCGCCCAACGGATGGTGAGCTTGCGCCAGCCTTCCTCGTTGAGATGGAACACCTGGTCGAACACCATGGCGAGCAGCGGCTTGCCCATCAGTTGCCCGCCGAGCAGAACGGCGCCGAATAACACATAGATGATCGTGGGCTTGATCTTGATGAAGGTCTCATCCTGCAGGTAGAGCGTGAGCGAGCCGAACACCAGCACGATCACGGCCGAGACCAACGGCATGATCGGGACGTGCTTGGTGAGCACGTATCCGATGGCCAGCGCCAGCACAGTCGCGACCATGAACACGGCCGTCGCGCCAAAAATGCCGAACCGGCCGTTGGCGACGAAGAACAGCACCAGCGGCCCGAGGTCGAGCGCGATTTTCAGGAATGGATTGATCTGCGGTTTGGCGGCTTGATCCATGTCGTTACTCTAGCCCGGCGATCGCCCAGGCGAAATCCTTTGCGGCAAACGGCGCCAGATCGTCAACACCTTCGCCAACGCCAATGAAATGCACCGGCAGGCCATGTTTTGCGGCCAGCGCCACCAGAATGCCGCCGCGCGCTGTGCCGTCGAGCTTGGTCATCACGAGGCCGGTCACGCCGGCGGTCTTCTGGAATTCGACGACCTGCGAGAGTGCGTTCTGTCCGACCGTCGCGTCGAGCACTAGCAGGACCGCGTGCGGCGCCGCGGGGTCGAGCTTCCTCATCACGCGTACGATCTTGTCGAGTTCGCTCATCAGCGCGGTCTTGTTCTGCAGTCGTCCGGCTGTGTCCACGATCAGGACATCGGTTCCGTTTGCGCGCGCCGCCGCGAGCGCCTCATAGGCGAGCCCGGCCGCGTCGGCACCGGGCGCGCCCGCCACGAAGCCGGCGCCGGTGCGCGTGCTCCAGATCTTGAGCTGCTCGGTGGCGGCGGCGCGAAAGGTGTCGCCTGCGACCAGCATGACCGTCTTGCGCTCGCGCTTGAGCCGCGCTGCAAGCTTGCCGATGGTCGTGGTCTTGCCCGAGCCGTTGACGCCGACCACCAGGATTACGAACGGTTGAGCATCGGCGGCGATCGCGAGCGGCTTGGCCACGGGGGCAAGGATCTTTTCGACTTCCGCGGCCAGGATCGCCTTCACGTCGTCGGCCGATACGTCCTTGTTGTAGCGGCCTTCGGCGATCGCGGCCGCAACGCGCGCCGCGGTATCGACCCCGAGATCGGCGCGGATCAGCACTTCTTCCAACTCTTCGATTGTGGTGTCGTCGAGCTTCCGCTTCGAAACGAGGTCGGAAATCGCACCGCCGATCGACGCGGAGGTGCGCCGCAGGCCGCCCGTGAGGCGCTGCCACCAGCTCTTCGCCGCCGTGTTTGTGCTGTCGTCCATATTGGCTGTCGTGATAGCGGTTTGCAGATGATGGTGAAAGACGCCGTGCGCAATGGGCTTGACGCCGAGGGGATGCTGGCCCGCGTGCTCTATCGCGACGGCTTAATGCTGGTGATCGACAAACCGGCCGGTCTCCCGGTGCATCGCGGTCCCAAAGGGGGGGCAAGCCTCGAGGACCATTTCGACGCGCTGCGATTCGGGCTGCCGCGCGCGCCCGCGCTGGCGCACCGGCTCGACAAGGATACCTCCGGCTGCTTGGTGCTCGGCCGCCACCGCAAGGCCTTGGCGCACCTTGGGCTCCTGTTCAAGCACGGCAAGGTCGGCAAGACCTATTGGGCCGTCGTCGAGGGAACCCCGGACGCGGATCAAGGCACCATCGATCTGCCGCTCGGTCGACTCAACGACGTCCGGGGATGGTGGATGAAGCCAGATCAACATGGCGTTCCGGCGGTGACGCGCTGGAAGATCATGGGGCGCGCCCCGGGGCTGACTTGGCTCGCGCTCGAGCCGCTAACCGGGCGTACCCATCAGCTGCGCGTTCACGGCGCCGCCATGGGCTGGCCGATCGTGGGGGATACGATCTACGGCAAGGCGCCCCGGAGCGGCGGTCCGATTCTCCATCTGCACGCGCGCGAGGTGGTGGTGCCGATCTCCAAGAATCGCGACCCGGTGCGGGTTACGGCGCCCGTGCCGGCGCATATGCATGCACGCCTTACGGCCTGCGGGTGGGCGTTGGAGGCGCAAGCGGCGCCGATTGCGAGTTAGGCGGCGAAGAGCTCACGCCCGTCGTGGCCGGCGACCGCGACTTCGATGATCCGGCCGGGTGCGACCGGCGCCGCAAACCGCACCTTGCTGAACTGCTCGGTGTGTCCGGCTACGGGCGATTCAGTCAGCACGCGCTGCCGCGAGCCGACCTGCGATTGCAGATGCGCGTTGAGCGCTTCCTCGCCGCGCTGACGCAGCCGCCGGGCGCGGTCCTTGACCACCGCGCGGTCGACCTGCGGCATGCGCGCCGCCGGCGTGCCGGGTCGCAGCGAGAACGGAAATACGTGCAGGTGCACGAGCTCGCATTCCGCCACGAGATCGAGCGAGCGCGCAAACATGTCCTCGGTCTCGGTCGGAAAGCCGGCGATGATGTCGGCGCCGAACGCAACTTCGGGACGCAGCCGCCGCACGTTGCGGCAGAACGCGATCGCGTCGGCGCGCAGATGGCGGCGCTTCATGCGTTTGAGAATAAGGTCGTCGCCGGCCTGCAGCGACAGGTGCAGATGCGGCATCAGTCGTGGCTCATTGGCGAGCGCGTCGATCAGATCACGGTCGGCCTCGATCGAATCGATCGACGAGAGCCGCAGGCGCGCAAGCTCCGGCACTTCGCGCAATATCTGCTTCACCAGCGTTCCAAGTTTGGGCGCGCCGTCGGTTGAATAGCTTGTGATGTCGACCCCGGTGAGCACGACTTCGCGCACGCCTTGCTCGACCAGCGCGCGAACCTGCGCCACCACGGTCGCAATAGGCATCGAGCGCGAATTACCGCGTCCGAACGGAATAATGCAGAACGTGCAGCGGTGATCGCACCCGTTCTGCACCTGGACGAAGGCGCGCAAGCGCCCGTCGCGGGCCTCGACCGCGGGCGTCGTGCGCGGCGCGGCCGTCATGATGTCGCTTACGGCGATTTTCTGGGTGGCAGTCGCCGGTGAGCCAAGTGCAAGACGCGTTGCAGCCCACGCGCCGGTGGTAAGCTTGTCGTCGTTGCCGATGACGCGATCGACCTCAGGCATTTGGCCAAACGACGCCGGATCGGTCTGCGCCGCGCAACCGGTGACGACGATGCACGCATCCGGGCGCGCGCGCGCCTGTGCCCTGATCGCTTGCCGGGCTTGGCGCACCGCTTCGGCCGTAACCGCGCAGGTGTTCACCACAACGATTTCATCAATGCCAACCGCGGTCGCCCTGGCGCGGATTACACCCGACTCGTAGGCATTGAGCCGGCATCCAAATGTGAGAACGTCGATGCTCACGCGGCGCCTAGCTTGGCGGACAGTTCGGGTTCGAACCGCCCCTCGAATTCATATTCGACCGGACCGGTCATCAACACATGTCCGTCGCTTTCGCGCCACTCGATCAAAAGGTCGCCGCCCGGCAATGTGACCGTCACCTTGCGGCCGGCGCGGCGGGTGCGGGCGGCCGCAACCGCGACCGCGCAGGCGGCCGAACCGCAAGCCTTGGTCATGCCGGCGCCGCGCTCCCAGGTGCGCACGAGCACGCTCGATGCCGATGTCACCACCGCCAGCGAGATATTGGCACGCTCCGGAAACATCGGGTGAGTTTCGAGTGTCGGCCCCAGTCGCGCGAGATCGTAGGCGTCAACGTCGTCGACCCAGAACACCGCGTGCGGATTGCCCATGTTGACGGCCGAGGGGGATTGCAGCACCGGTTGGTCGAGCGGTCCGATTGCGAGCGCAATCGCACTGGTGTCGCGACATTCCTCGGCAAGCGGGATCTCATCCCAGCCAAATCTCGGTGCGCCCATGTCGACGGTCGATACCAGCGGGCGCTCGCCCGGCCAGCAGTTCACGAACCCGGCTTTGGTCTCGAACGTCAGCACGGTCTTTTCGGTTTCCCGGAACAGCACATCGGCGACGCAACGCATGCCGTTGCCGCAGGCGCCCGCTTCCGAGCCGTCGTTGTTGTAAATGCGCACGAACGCGTCGGTCTCCGGAACACGTCCGGGATAAAGCGCCATCAACTGATCGAAACGCACGGCGCCGGCGGCGGTGCGCACGTCGGCGGTGGAGATGACCACCGGGGCATGCCGCATGTCGACTACGACGATCTCGTTGCCGAGACCGTTCATCTTGACAAAACGATAGTTCGCCAGGGCGCTCATGGCTGCACCTTATATGGGCAATGGCTGCATGCGGGCAATGACGCGCGGCGGCAAGTCTATCGCAGATACTTGATGCGGCCATGCGCCGGCGACCCCGTGACTTGCGGGGTCTGTTGGCCGATAGTCGGCGCGGAACCGTTGATTCTGACCCCATCGACGGGGAGGCCACAATGTCATTCTCTCGCAGGGCCACGTTTGCCCTCGCGGCTGTCTGGGCGGTTGGCGTTGCGCCGGTCCTGGGTCCGCCGGTAGCTCCCACCCAGGCGCAACCGAAATCGGCCGATGCCGATCAGTTCGGCGAAGAAGTTACCCTGCCCGAAAAGAACATCATTTACTTCAACGGCACCGGAAATTGGGATGCGGCCTTCGAGGCGATCGTCGATGCGTTCAAGACGGTGAACGCGTTTCTGGCCAAGCAGGGCATCAAGCCCGATGGCGCTCCGATGACGATCTATACGTCGACCGACGACAGCAGCTTCCAGTTCCAGGCGGCGGTGCCGGTGGCCGAGCTTCC
The DNA here is from genome assembly GCA_035472475.1 of Xanthobacteraceae bacterium. GTDB lineage: Bacteria > Pseudomonadota > Alphaproteobacteria > Rhizobiales > Xanthobacteraceae > JAFAXD01. The sequence continues at coordinate 25,886 of DATIPA010000068.1, forward strand.
GGCGGATCCGCCCAAAGGCGATATTGCGGCCGGCAAGTCACCTTCCGGCCGCGCATTCAAGTTCGTCCACCGCGGCTCCTATGACGCGATGGACTCGACCTACGAGGCCATCACCAATTACCTCGACGACAAGCAGGTTGAGGCCAAGGATTTGTTCATCGAGGAGTATGTCACTGACCCGGTCACGACGCCGGAGGACAAGCTCGTCGTGAATATCTTCGTCCCGATCAAATAATTGGCCGGTTGACTCAAGGGCCGTCCTCGCCTACCTGTCCGCCGTTCTCGTAAGAGACGGAAATCCTATGGTCCCGACCGATCCCGTGTGATCGGCGGGCAACGCCCGACAGCGCGATGCGCCCTCGGGCGCGAAACGCGTTGGAATTGCCGCGCTTCAGGCGCGGCGTCTGGGAAAGGCCATGTTCGACAGCCTGTCGGAAAAGCTATCGGGTATTCTCGACCGCCTTACCGGACGCGGTGCGCTGTCGGCGGCGGACCTTGATGCGGCCGCGCGCGAGGTACGGCGCGCGCTGCTCGAGGCCGACGTGGCGCTCGACGTGGTGCGGGCGTTCATCGAGAAATTGCGCGAGCGCGCGGTCGGCGTCGAAGTCATCAAGTCAGTGAAGCCCGGCCAGATGGTCGTGAAGATCGTGCACGATGAACTTGTCGCCGTGCTCGGTTCCACCGCCGATCCGATCGACCTCAATGCGCCGGCGCCGGTCCCGATCATGATGGTCGGCCTGCAGGGCTCCGGCAAAACCACGACCACCGCAAAGATCGCCAAACGGCTCACCGAACAGATGCGCCGCAAGGTGCTGATGGCCTCGCTCGACACGCGGCGTCCTGCCGCCATGGAACAACTGGCCGTGCTCGGCCAGCAAGTCGGGGTCGACACCCTGCCGATCGTCGCCGGCCAAACACCGGTGCAGATTGCGCGACGCGCCCTCGAAGCCGGCCGGCTCGGGGGCTATGACGCTGTGCTGCTCGATACAGCCGGCCGCATCACGCTCGATGAAGCCATGATGGCGGAGGCCGCCGAGGTCGAGCGCGCCGCCAAACCGCACGAAGTGCTGCTCGTCGCCGACGCGCTCACCGGGCAGGACGCGGTCAGCATGGCGCGCGCGTTCAACGAGCGCGTGAGCCTTACCGGCATCGTGCTCACCCGCGTCGACGGCGACGGCCGCGGCGGCGCCGCGCTCTCCATGCGCGCCGTCACCGGCAAGCCGATCAAGCTGATCGGCACCGGCGAAAAGATGGATGCGCTGGAAGATTTCCATCCGGCCCGCATTGCTGATCGCATCCTCGGCATGGGCGATATCGTGTCGCTGGTCGAGAAGGCGGCCGCGACCATCGACGCCGAGAAGGCTGCGCGCACTGCCGAGCGGATGCGCAAAGGCGCATTCGACCTCAACGATCTGCGCGAGCAGCTTGGGCAGATGCAGCGCATGGGCGGACTCAGCGGTCTGATGGGCATGCTGCCCGGCATTGCCAAGATGAAGAACCAGATCGCGGCCGCGAACCTGAATGAGAACATGCTTAAGCATCAGGTCGCGATCATTGATTCGATGACGCCGCAGGAGCGGCGCAATCCCGACGTGCTGAAAGCGAGCCGCAAGAAGCGCGTCGCCGCCGGCTCCGGCACCAAGGTCGAGGACATCAACAAGTTGCTCAAGATGCATCGCACCATGGCCGACATGATGAAGGCGATGGGAAGTGGCAAGCGCGGTCCGCTCGCGGGGCTCGCCAACATGATGGGGCTGGGCGGCGGGATGCCGTCGCCGGAAGAGCTCGCAAAGCTCGCCGAGAAGATGCCGGGCGGCGTGCCGCCGGGACTGCCCGGAGGCGCGCCCGGGACGCCCGGACTTCCGCCGACAATGCCTGGCCTGCCGCCGAAATTGCCGGGCGCGCTGCCTGGTCTGGGCGGCAAGCTTCCCGGCGGCGCGCTGCCCGGACTCGGTGGATTCCCCGGCCTCGGGAAGAAGAAATGAGTTCTCCAATTCAATCGATTGAAACAACGTTCGTCAGAAAGGAAATGCGATGTCCCTGAAAATCCGGATGGCCCGCGCGGGCACCAAGAAGCGGCCGATCTACCACATTGTAGTGGCCGACAGCCGCTCGCCACGCGACGGGCGCTTTATTGAGCGGCTCGGATTCTTCAACCCGCTGCTGCCGAAGGACAACAAGGAGCGCCTCAAGGTCGACTACGAGAAGGTCAAGGGCTGGCTTGCCAAGGGCGCCCAGCCGTCGGACCGGATCATGCGTTTCCTCGATGCCGAGGGCATTCGCAAGCGCGAGCCGCGCAACAACCCCGAGAAGGCGGTTCCGCGCAAAGAGCGCAAGGCGCGCGCCGAAGCTGCCAAGGCCGGCGGCGGCGCAGCCCCGGCCGCGGCACCGGCCGCTTGAAGCGCATTTGCGTCGGCAGGATCGGCGCGCCGCATGGTGTGCGCGGCGAGGTAAAACTTTGGCCGTTCACGGCCGACCCGCTTGCGATCGCCTCCTACGGCGCGCTGGCCACCGCCGACGGCACGCGCACGTTCGAGGTTGAGGCGCTGCGGCGGGCACGCGATCACGTGGTCGCGCGCCTCAAGGGCGTGCACGACCGCACCGCCGCCGAAGCGCTGCGCAATCTCGAACTGTTCGTGCCGCGTGACCGCCTTCCCGCGATCGAGGCGCCGGATGAGTTCTACCATGCGGACTTGGTTGGACTGGCCGCGCTTGCGCCTGACGGCGCTACGCTCGGGACCATCGTGGCGGTCCACAATTTCGGTGCCGGGGATCTGCTCGAGGTCAAGCCAAGCGCTGGCGGCGAGACCGTGCTGGTGCCGTTTTCCGAACATACCGTGCCCGAGATCGATATCGCGGCCGGCAAGGCTGTGATCGATTACGACTTCGACTCCGCCAAATCCTGAGCCCACACCATGTGGCGCGCGACCGTCCTGACCCTGTTTCCGGAACTGTTTCCGGGTCCGCTGGCGGCTAGCCTCGCCGGGAGGGCCTTGGCGTCCGGGCTGTGGGCGCTGGAGCCGATCGACATCCGCGCCAACGCCACCGACCGCCATCGCACGGTCGACGACACTCCGGCGGGCGGCGGCCCCGGGATGGTCATGAAGCCCGATGTGCTGGCGCGCGCGATCGATGCGATTGCACCGGAAGGCCGGCCGCGCCTGCTGATGAGCCCGCGCGGCAAGCCGCTGACGCAGGCGCGGGTGGAAACTCTGGCCCGCGGGCCCGGCGTGATCGTCGTGTGCGGCCGGTTCGAAGGGATCGACGAAAGGGTGATCGCGGGCCGCGACCTCGAGGAGGTCTCGCTCGGCGATTATGTGCTCTCGGGCGGCGAGGTTGCGGCGCTGGTCCTGCTCGATGCCTGCGTGCGGCTGTTGCCCGGGGTCATCGGCGCGCAGGCCTCGGTCGCCGAGGAAAGCTTTTCCGACGGGCTCCTGGAATATCCCCAGTTCACGCGGCCGCAGGTGTTTGAAGGCCGCCCGATCCCGGAGGTGCTGCTCTCGGGCGACCATGCCAAAATCGCGAGCTGGCGGCGCGTCGAGGCCGAACGGATCACCCGCGAGCGGCGGCCGGATTTATGGGATGCATACCAGGGGCGCCAGGCCAAAAAGCCCGGGCGAAAGCCCGTGACGAAAGGGTGACAAGGCAGGCGGTTTAGCGTAGAAGCCTGCCCAACCCGAAACATACGCCGACGTGCGCCCCGCATTAACCGGCGCAGCCGACGGAGAGATTCCAATGAACCTGATTGAACAGCTCGAAAAAGAGCAGGTGGCGAAGCTTTCCGCCGGCAAGGAGATACCGGACTTCGAGCCGGGCGATACCCTGCAGGTCAACGTCAAGGTGGTCGAAGGCGACCGCAGCCGCATCCAGGCCTACGAAGGCGTGTGCATCGGACGTTCCGGCCACGGCCTGAACGAGAACTTCACGGTCCGCAAGATTTCCTACGGCGAGGGCGTTGAGCGCGTATTCCCGCTCTACTCGCCGATGCTCGATTCCATCAAGGTGGTTCGCCGCGGCAAGGTCCGCCGCGCCAAGCTCTATTACCTGCGGGGCCGGCGCGGCAAGTCCGCGCGTATCGCCGAAGGCCAGGGCCATGGCGCCGGCGAAGCAGCGGAGACCAAAGCCGCGGAGTGACGCCGGCCATGCGGTTGGCTGGGATTGGACGTCAGCAACCAGTGCTTAGATCTGGTTTCCCTGATTGGTGATTGCTGCCGCGTCCTGATGACTGATTGCTGATGTCTGACATGCGTACCCTCTACGACAAGATCTGGGACGACCATCTGGTCGACGAAGCGGCCGACGGAACCTGCCTGCTCTACATCGACCGTCATCTCGTGCATGAGGTGACGAGCCCGCAGGCCTTCGAGGGCCTGCGCGTGTCGGGCCGCAAGGTGCGCTCACCGGAAAAGACGCTGGCGGTCGTCGATCACAACGTGCCGACGACCGATCGCAAACTGCCCAATCCGGATCCTGAAAGCGCCGAGCAGATCAGGACCTTGGCAAAGAACGCCAAGGATTTCGGCATCGAATATTTCGATGAGTTCGACCGCCGCCAGGGCATCGTGCACATTATCGGTCCCGAGCAGGGCTTTACGCTGCCAGGCACCACAATCGTGTGCGGCGACAGCCACACGGCAACGCATGGCGCGTTCGGCGCGCTCGCCTATGGGATCGGCACCTCGGAGGTCGAGCACGTGCTCGCCACCCAGACGCTGATCCAGAAGAAATCCAAAAACATGCTGGTCGAAGTCGACGGCCGGCTGCCGCCCGGCGTCACCGCCAAGGACATCATCCTGGCGGTCATCGGCGAGATCGGGACCGCGGGCGGGACCGGTTACGCGATCGAATACGCGGGTGAAGCCGTGCGGGCGCTCTCGATGGAAGGGCGCATGACCATGTGCAACATGTCGATCGAGGGCGGCGCCCGCGCCGGCATGGTGGCGCCGGACGAGAAGACCTACGCCTATCTGAAGGACCGGCCGAAATCGCCCAAGGGCGCCGGCTGGGACGCGGCGATGCGCTACTGGGAGACGCTGCGCTCGGATTCCGGCGCAGTGTTCGATGCGGTGGTGAAACTCGACGCCGCCAAGCTGCCGCCGCTGGTCACCTGGGGCACGAGCCCCGAGCAGGTCACGTCGATCACCGGTCACGTGCCGGTGCCGTCCGAGATTGCCGACGAGCACAAGCGCAAGGCGGCCGAGATCGCGCTCGCCTACATGGGATTGGCGGGCGGCGAGAAGATCACCGAGATCGGGCTCAACCGGGTGTTCATCGGTTCGTGCACCAACGGACGCATCGAAGATCTCCGCGAGGTCGCAAAGGTCGTCAGCGGCAAGGCCGTCAACCCGAACGTGAGCGCCATGATCGTGCCGGGCTCTGGTTTGGTGAAGGAGCAAGCCGAAGCCGAGGGCCTCGACAAAATATTCGTCAAGGCCGGTTTTGAGTGGCGCGAGCCGGGCTGCTCGATGTGCCTCGCCATGAACCCGGACAAGCTCGAGCCGGGCGAGCGTTGCGCCTCGACCTCGAACCGCAACTTCGAAGGCCGTCAGGGCTACAAGGGCCGCACCCACCTTGTGTCGCCCGCGATGGCAGCTGCCGCTGCCATCGCGGGACACTTCGTCGATATTCGCGAGTGGCGCTGATCCTCAGCGCCTGTCACTTAGAGCATGATCCCGAAAAGTGGACACCGGTTTTCGGATAAAATCATGCTCCAACATAAGCTCTAGTAACGCCCATACGCGTACCGGTGCCAGTGGCGGTGACGCCAGCCGTAGTGATGGCCGCGATACCAACCATAGTGACGACCACGCCACCAAACCTGCGTCACGCCCTGATCCGGCATCGCATGCTCGATATTGATGTTGGCTGAGCCCGCTCGCGAGAGCGGCGTTGCCTGCGCGTTCGCACCAAACAGGACCGCAAGACAAGCGGCCGCGCCAAGCATCACAAGTTTGCGCATGTTCTCCTCCGGAAAGCGTTTCTTGTTAAGGCAAAACGTTTCCGTGCAGGGGAGGGTTCCGGCGCACGCGCTGTGATTAATCGCACTCGCGCGGGGAATCGATACAACGAATACGACTAATACGAGTAATAGCGCTTCGCCCATCGACAGCGCGAGCGCGGCACGACGGTTGGGCCGGTCAGGCGCGGCTCGACCACTAAGGCGTCGACGCAATCGCGATAGTACTGCACGCGCAGCCGCGGCGTGATTTCAACGCGCGGCAGCGGACGTGGAGGTGGTGGCAGATAGACGGCGCCGGGCGCCGGTACATAGCCTTGCGCGAATGCCGACGTCGCTGCGGACGCGATCGCCCAGGCCGCAGTCGCCACGATGAGTATCAGTCTTCGCATCGCAAGGGCCCCCTTCGTGCAGCAACGCTCGCGCATTGTTGCATCAGCGTCAACTCGGTGTCGACTTGGGCTTGTCACGTTTATCGCACGTTCCGCGCTGAACCGATATCCAGCGTCGGCCCAAAATGCTCCGCTCGCAAAAATACGCTAAAACGCCTGCATGCCGCAGACTCCACGACCCGCTCTGTCGGTTTGGCGCGCAGTGCAGGCGCCGTCGCTGGCGGAATTCGAACTCCTCGCCTCGGAGGTCTTCCGCGGGCTGCCTGAGAAGTTTCGCGCGCTATGCGCGGACCTGGTGATCCGTGTCGAGGATTTTCCGACGAATGAAGTGTTGGACCAGATGGGGATCGAAAGTCCCTTCGATCTGATGGGACTGTTTCACGGCATTGGGCTGCCGTTTCGATCGGAAAGCGCTTCCGGCGTCATGCCCAACATGATCTGGCTCTACCGCCGACCAATTCTGGATTACTGGGCCGAGCACGAAGAATCACTGGGCGCCGTGGTCGCACACGTCCTGGTGCACGAGATCGGGCATCACTTTGGTTTGTCGGATGCCGATATTGCAGAGATCGAGGCGGGGGCCGACTGAAGCTTGACCGGGGTGGGCCTCGCCTCCAACCGGCGCAGGCGTTCGTCGATGTCGGCCAAGCGGGCGCTAAACCGCATGCCCGTGTAGATGCCGACGTAGATGAGCGGCAGCAGGCCGACCCCAAGCGCCATTGCTTCCGGCCAATCGCCATACTTGGTTCCGATGAAGGGGACGGCCGAGAGGCCGAAGCCGCTAAGCGTCAGACATACGCCGATGATCGGCCAGTCCGATTTCTGCCAAACCGAATCGCTCATTGCCACCCCATCGTGACCCAGGTTCGCCCCGGCGCCATTCAGGCGTATTTCGGCCCAAAGTCAACCCACGGCCTCGAATAGCGAGCTTGACCGCCACGCGCCAAACCGGCATGTCCTGCCCATTGGAGAAGCCCATGGACAAGTTTACGACGCTTGAAGGGGTCGCCGCGCCGCTCGACCAGATCAATGTCGATACCGACATGATCATTCCCAAGCAGTATCTAAAGACCATCAAGCGCACCGGCCTTGGTAAAGGGCTGTTTTCGGAAAAGCGCTATCGGGACGATGGCAGCGAGAACCCGGATTTCGTGCTCAACAAGCCGGCCTACCGCAAGGCCAAGATCCTGGTTGCCGGCGACAACTTCGGCTGCGGATCGTCGCGCGAGCACGCGCCCTGGGCGTTGCTCGATTTCGGCATCCGCTGCGTGATCTCAACCTCGTTTGGCGACATTTTCTATAACAACTGCTTCAAGAACGGCATTCTGCCGATCAAGGTCTCGCGCGAGGATCTCGACAAGCTGTTTGACGACGCCGAGCGCGGTGCCAACGCCACGCTGACCATCGATCTCGCGAAGCAGGAAATCCGCGGTCCCGACGGCGGCATGGTGACGTTCGAGATCGACCCGCATCGCAAACATTGCCTGCTCAACGGCCTCGACGATATCGGGCTGACGCTCGAGAAGAACAGCAAGATCGACAGTTTCGAGAGCAAGGCGCACGCGGCGCGGCCGTGGGCTTGAACCCAGGCCTCACGGTCCTTCAGCCTTTCCGTAGCCATAGCCGACCGGCGCGACGTCGATGCCGGGGATGCGGCTTTTCTCGATTGCCTGCGCCAGCAAGCCTGATGCGCGCACGTTATCGATGAACGCATTGATCGCAGCGAGCACGTCGGCCTTTCCCTTCGGCACGATGATCGTCTGCGGCACGTCGAAGATGTTGTCCGGTAGTAGTCGGTATCCCGGCAGCTCGGTCATCAAATTGGTCAGGCGCTGACGGTTGGCGCCAAACGCATCGATCTCGCCAGCCGCGAATTTGCGCTTGGCGTCGGCCGACGTGTTGTCGGTCTCGACCAACCTCGCCTGTTTGAAGGTTCTGGCCAGAAACAGCGTGATTGAATCACCGCGGCCGCCGCCGATGCGGTGTCCCGGCTGATCGATGTCGCCGACGGACCGAATCGGCGAGTTCTCCGGCACCAGGAAGCTCTGTCGCACCAACATATAGGTCTGCGAGAAATCGACCGTGCCGGTGCGCGAGGGCGCGTAGGCAACAAACCCGATATCGGCGTCGCCCTTGCTGACCGCGTCGATCACAGTCTGCGGACTAGCCGACGGAATGAGCGTTACCGGTACGCCGATGCGGCGGCCGAGTTCGCGCGCCAAATCTGCGGAGGCGCCGCGGATTTCACCGCTGGCCGGATCGTGTACCGCCTGGGCCGGATTGCTCGCGAGATAGACAGCACGCAGCGTGCCGGTCGGCGCGGTATCGCTGGCGAGCGCCGACGCGCTGGTCGCGATCAAAAGCGCAAGCCCCGCAACAGGTCCCAATCGCACGGCGCACTCCCGACGTCCGCTCAATTCAGCAGCAATTATACGCGCGCCCCGATCGCATCCGCCACCGCGACCGTGCGCTGCGCCATCTCGGCGTGCAGCAACTCCACCATGCGGCCGCCGACCTGCACGACGCCCTTGCCCTTGTTCTCCGGCAGCGCGAACGCCGCGATGATCGCGCGCGCCTGGGTGACTTCGTCGGGTGTCGGCGAAAATGCCGCATTGCAGGGTTCGATCTGATTGGGATGGATCAACGTCTTGCCGTCAAAGCCGAGATCGCGCGCCTCGGCGCATTCGCGCGCAAAACCATCCGCATCTCCGAGATTGTTGTAGACGCCGTCCAGGATATCGATTCCGTAGGTGCGCGCGGCGAGCACGCAGGTCGAAAGCCAGCCCAACATCGGCGTGCGGCCCGGCACGATGCGCGCTCGCGTCTCTTTGGCGAGATCATTGGTGCCCATCACAATGCCCCCGAGCCGATCCTCCGAATCGCGCGCCTGCGCGGCGAGAGCCACGGCGTTGAAGATCGCCAACGGCGTCTCGATCATGGCCCAGATGCGAATGCGCTTATCTGCTCGCATGTCGAGCAGCCGCTGGCCGATCAGGTCGAGTTGCTGCGGGGTTGCGATCTTCGGCACCAGGATCGCGTCCGGCGCTGCGTGCACGGCGGCTTCCATGTCCTCGGAGAACCAGGGCGTGTCGAGGCCGTTGACGCGAATGAAAAGCTCGCGCTCGCCGAAACCGCCGGCCTTGACGGCCTGCGTGACCTGCGTGCGCGCCGTTTCCTTGGCGTCGGGAGCGACCGCATCCTCGAGATCGAGGATGAGACCATCGGCGGGCAGCGTCTTGGCCTTCTCGAGCGCGCGGAGGTTCGATCCGGGCATGTACAGCACGCTGCGGCGCGGACGGATGGTCATGGCACACCCCCTGGCGCATGAGCCGGCGACGTGTGAGCGGTGTTGCCGACAAGCTCATGTGTCGCATTTTAGTATATTGGCGTGCGATCGAACGCAAAACCGGCGCCAAATTTGCTGATCGCACGCAAGTTCCAGGCCTCAGCCTAAACCGCGTGCATGACGTGTGCCAGCCGCGCGTGTTCCATGTCGCGCTGTAGCACAAGCGTTGATGTCGGCGGATAGTATCCGGCCTTGTCTGCTGGCCCGTCCCCAGGCACACGGTTTGCATGCGCGGACAACGTCTTCAGAAGGAGCCAACATGCCGCTACCGGAGGACTTGGTCGAAGGCTACCGGGCGTTTCGCAGAGGGCGCCTGCGCCGCGAGCAGGCGCGCTATCGCGAGCTCGCCGACCATGGCCAGGCGCCCGACACCATGGTGATTGGCTGCTGCGATTCGCGCGTATCGCCGGAGGTGATTTTCGATTGTGGGCCGGGCGAACTGTTCGTGGTGCGCAACGTTGCCAACCTGGTACCGCCGTACGCGCCCGGCGAGTCGTTTCAGGGCGTCTCGTCGGCGCTCGAATATGCTGTGCAAGTCCTGAAGGTGAAGCACATCCTGGTACTCGGCCACGGGCGCTGCGGCGGCATCCGGGCGTTCGCGGAGCACAGCGCTCCGCTGTCGCCGGGCGATTTCATCGGCAAGTGGATGTCGCTCATTGCGCCGGCCGCCAAGGCGATCGAACCGCACAAGGACAGCGCTGGCAGTTATCTGATGCAGTTGGAACAGGCGTCACTCGCCACCACGCTCAACAACCTGATGACGTTCCCGTTCGTGCGCGATCAGGTCGAGCAGGGCCGGCTCACCCTGCATGCCGCGCATTTCGATGTGTCGTCGGGTGAACTGGCGGTGAGGAACCCTGCGACCGGCCGCTTCGACACGCTGACAAGAAGCGCCGTCCTGGCCCCCGAATAGGTGGCCAAGCCGCAGCGGCTCGGTCGAACGATTAAGCGGCCCGGCGCTTGGCTTCGATAAGCTTGCGGTTGACCAGGCACTCGGCGATTTGGATGGCGTTGAGCGCGGCGCCCTTGCGCAGGTTGTCGGACACGCACCAGAGCACGAGCCCGTTATCGACTGTTGGGTCGGTCCGGATACGGCTGATATAGGTCGCGTCCTCGCCGGCGGCCTCGTGCGGCGTGACGTAGCCACCGGGCTCGCGCTTGTCGATCACGATGCAGCCCGGCGCGCTGCGCAGGATATCCTGCGCCTCCTCGGCGGTGATCGGCTGCTCGAATTCGATATTCACTGCCTCGGAATGGCCGATGAACACCGGCACCCGCACGCAGGTCGCCACTACCTTGATCTTGGGGTCGAGGATCTTCTTGGTTTCGACCACCATCTTCCATTCTTCCTTGGTGAAGCCGTCCTCCATGAACGCGTCGATATGCGGGATCACGTTGAAGGCGATGCGCTTTGGAAACTTCGCAGGCACGATGTCGCCGACTGTGAACACGGCCTTGGTCTGCGAAAACAGCTCGTCCATCGCGTCCTTGCCGGCACCCGAGACCGATTGATAGGTCGCGATCACGACGCGTTTGATCTTGGCCTTGTCGTGCAGCGGCTTGAGCGCGACCACGAGCTGTGCGGTCGAGCAATTCGGATTGGCGATGATACCCTTGCGACGAAAGCCCACGACCGCGTCAGCGTTGACTTCGGGGACGATCAGCGGAACGTCCGCGTCATAGCGCCAGCAGGACGAATTATCGATCACCACCGCGCCGGCGGCGGCAATCTTGGGCGACCATTCCTTGGAGACGGCCGAGCCCGCCGACATCAGGCAGATGTCGACGTCGGAAAAGTCGTAGTGATCGAGCGCCCGGACCTTGAGCTCACGATCCCCATAGGAGACCTCCTGGCCGAGGCTGCGGCGCGACGCCAGCGGAACCACCTCATCAGCCGGAAACGCGCGCTCGGCCAGAATGTCGAGCATTTCACGCCCGACATTGCCGGTGGCACCCACGACCGCGACCTTGTAACCCATCAGTTGTCTCCGAACGAACGCGACTGCTTTGCTATCTGCATTCGCCGATCTGTGACACGTAACCTCTTATAGGGTTAATGTCGGCGCGCGCCGCATGTAAGCCGGAAATCGCGCCAATTCAACGTCAATTTGATTGTGGCTATTCCGCAACAACTGGCGGCGAACTCGACGGTCTGAGGTCCGTTTGCGTACGTTTGCTTGTACCGCCTCGTCGAACACATTACACTACGCGAATATTCATGGGATCAGGCAACATGCGCCTCAAGTTCGTTGCAGGGCTTGCGGTCCTCGCCGCTGCGTCCGCCGCCCTTGCGCTTCCGGCGCAGGCCCAGTCGCGCCGCGCACCCGCGGGCGCGACCGAGACCATTACGATCATCGACGAAACCGGCAAGACCCGCACCAAGGTGACTGTGCGGCCGCGCTCGTGGCTCGATCCCGGGCCGGAGGAAATTCCGGGCAGCAACAAATCGCTCGATTACGCGATGCCGCCGAACTACTCGGTGTTCTACGACCGCAACAACTACAACGGCACGTGGTCGCGAAATCCGCTTCCCGGACCGTTCGACGTGCCCGGCGGCGGTTGGAATTCGGGCTTCTGAAGCCTAGGCGGCCAACTGCTCCATCTCCTTGAGAATGGCACCCCCCATCTCGGCGGTGCTGACCACCGTGGTCCCCTCCGACTTGATGTCTGCAGTGCGTAACCCCTTGGCGAGCGCTGCCGCGATCGCCCGGTCGACGAGGTCGGCCTCCTTGCCCATCCCGAACGAGTAGCGCAGCGCCATCGCGAACGACGCAATCATGGCGATTGGGTTGGCCAAGCCCTTGCCGGCGATGTCCGGGGCCGACCCATGCACCGGCTCGTAGAGTGCCCGCCGCTTCTTGGTCTTGGCATCGATTTCGCCGAGCGAGGCCGACGGCAGCATGCCGAGCGAGCCGGTGAGCATGGCGGCGACGTCTGAGAGCATGTCGCCGAACAGATTGTCGGTGACGATCACGTCAAACTGCTTCGGCCAGCGTACGAGCTGCATGCCGCCGGCGTCGGCGAGCTGATGCTCGAGCGTGACGTCCTTGTATTCGCGCTGGTGCACCTGAGCGATGACCTCGTGCCAGAGCACGCCGGTCTTCATGACGTTGCGCTTTTCCATCGAGGTGACTTTGTTGCGCCGCGCCCGCGCGAGTTCAAACGCAACACGGCCGATGCGCTCGATCTCGTAGGTGTCGTAGACCTGGGTGTCGATCGCGCGCCTCTGGCCGTTGCCGAGGTCGGTGATGGTCTTCGGCTCACCGAAGTACACCCCGCCGGTGAGCTCGCGCAGAATGATGATGTCGAGGCCGTCGACGACCTCGCGCTTAAGGCTGGAGGAGTCCGCCAATGCCGGGTAGCAAAGCGCCGGGCGGATGTTGGCGAACAGGCCGAGATCCTTGCGCAGCCGCAGCAGCCCCGCCTCCGGCCGGACGTCGTACGGTACGCTGTCCCACTTGGGACCGCCGACCGCGCCGAACAGCACCGCATCGGCGGCCTTGGCTTTCGCCATGGTTTCGTCGGTCACCGCAACCTTGTGGGCGTCGTAAGCCGATCCGCCGACCAGCGCTTCCTCAGTTTTGAACTGGGCGACGCCACGCCGGTTCATCCAGGCGATCACGCGTTTGACCTCGGCCATGACCTCGGGGCCGATGCCGTCGCCGGGAAGCAGAAGCAGATTGATCGCTGGCATATCGCTCACCTTCCTAAGGGGTTGCGCGAAGTGCTATCGAGCGCGGCCGCAATTGGCAAGGCGGCGCGACCTTCCAGGATTGCGAAGCGTGGCTACACGAATCGCCCATTGTGCCGCCGCGCCGCGCGCACGACTTTGATCTCTCGATGTCACCGGCTCAACATGACGACCGTGCGCTTTGGCGCGACGGCGCCACCATCGTTATCCTGGCGCTGGCCCCCGCAATCGGCGTCGGGATCGCGCGCTTTGCATATTCGCTGGTGCTTCCCGACATGCGCGCCAGCCTCGATTGGAGCTATGCAGCAGCCGGCTTCATGAACACGGTCAATGCGGTCGGTTATCTGGTTGGCGCGCTCGCAGCCGCGAGCGTGATCAAGCGCGTTGGCCAATTCGGTTCGATCTTCTACGGCTCGCTCACCTGCGTGATCGCGTTGGCGCTCTCGGCGGCGTCCGGGAATTTTCTAGTGTTGAGTCTGGCGCGGCTCGCGGCCGGCATCAGCGGGGCGATTGCTTTTGTCGGCGGCGGAGTTGCGGCGGCGCGTCTATCGCAGAACCATCGCAACCATGCCGCGTTGCTTCTGAGCCTCTACTACATCGGGCCTGGCATCGGGATCGTATTGTCAGGGATCGCCGCGCCATTGGTGCTGGCAGCGTTGGGACCCGGATCATGGTGGATTGTGTGGGGCGCGCTGGCGGCCATCACCGCGCTTCTGTGCCTCGCACTTGCAAGCGTGCGCACTGACACGGATGCGGGCAATCCAGCGAAAAAACAGGAGCGGGCCGCGCTCAACCCGATGGCGTTGGTTCTTGCGAGCTACTGCGTCTACAGCGTCGCAACGATTGCCTACATGACCTTTATGATCGCCTGGCTTGCCAAGGCCGGGGCCGGAGCGCTGACGCAAAGCGTGTTCTGGATACTGCTCGGGCTCGGTGGTGTCGCGTCCCCGTTCTTGTGGTCGTGGACGATGGTCTCGACGCGCGGTGGGCGCGCGATCGCAATGCTGACTACGTTCACATTCGTGGCCGTCATGATCGGCCTGTTCGCCAACGTGCGCGCGCTGCAGTTTCTGTCTGCGTTTGCTTTCGGGTCGGTGTTGCTCGCGGTCGTCTCGGCGAGCACCGCGTTCGTGCGACGCAATTATCCAGCCACTGCGTGGCCGAGCGGTGTCGGCGCGATGACGGTGGCATTCGGGCTTGGTCAGGCGATCGGACCGATCCTCAGTGGCGCAATTACCGATGTGACCGGCGACCTATCAATTGGCCTGCAGTCCTCGGTCGCGTTTCTGGCGGTTGGCGCGCTTTTGGCAGCCTTCCAGCGCGACCTCGCACTTGGCGCGTTTCCACGCTAGGCTACCTGCAACAAGCAAGGGTGCAGGATGATCTCTGTCTTTCGCGCGACGATTTGCGCCACCGTTTTCATGATCACAGCCGCCGGCGCCGGAGAACTCAACCCGGCCGCGGTCGCTTACAAATTGCCCGACCAGATCGAATGGAAGTCGCCGGCGGGGAATGCCGGGGTGCAGCTGGCGGTTCTGGTGGGCGATCCAGCCAAGCCCGGCCTTTACGTGGTGCTGACCAAGTGGCTGCCGGGCAACATGAGCCATCCGCATTTCCATCCCAACGATCGGTTCATCACCGTGCTCAAGGGGACCTGGTGGGTCGGCACCGGCACCAAGTTCAATCCGGACAACACCGTCCCGATGCCTGCCGGCACCTTCGTCACGCACTTCGGCAAGCAGGTCCACTACGACGGGGCGAAGGACGGGGAAACGGTTTTGCTGATCGTCGGCGAGGGGCCGGCCACTATCACGCCGGCGGAGGAGAAATGACCGGGCCCGCGCCGGTCAGCTCCCGCTGAACCAGTTGTAGCCCTGGTCTTCCCAATAGCCGCCGCGGTCCTCGTTGGTGACCACCATCGCGACCACGTGCTTCGGGTTCTTGAACCCTAGCTTGGTCGGAATCCGGATCTTCATCGGGTACCCGTATTTGCGCGGCAGGATCTCGTCGGCAAACCGGAATGTCATCTGGGTCTGGGGATGCAGAGCGGTCGGCATGTCGATCGTGTTGGAGTAACCCTCCGCGCAGATGAAATAGACGTATTTGGCGGTGAGATCGGCGCCGATGCGGGTCAGAAAGTCGGACAGCCGCGCGCCGGTCCAGCTGCCGATCGCGCTCCAGCCTTCGACACAGATGTGCCGGGTGATCTGTTTTTCCTGCGGCAGCTGATAAAGCTGGTCGAGGGTCCACGATTGCTTGTTGCCGACAAGCCCGGCGATCTCGAGCTTGTAGGTTTCGCCGTCGACCTCGGGGGCTTCATCTTCCGAATAATAGGCGTTGAACGGGAACGGCTTGGTAACGGCGCTCTCCGGATAGGTCGGGGCGAGCTTGTGCGGCTGGAACATCTGCGCCTGCACCCAATCGTTAAACTTTGAGACGACGCGCAGGGCGTGCTCGGCCGACGGACTGTCTAAAATATCGCAGCCGGTCAGAAACGTCAGCGCACCGACGCTGGTTGCGCCGCGCAGAAACCGCCGCCGCGATGATTGAGGCAGAAGCTTCGCCGCATCCTTGATCAAATGTTTTGGGTCGACGCCGGGTGGTTGTTTGCGCACGCGCATGTTCATCTCCCGATCACCATGGCGCGCAGGCTCTTGGGAACGATCAGCGCCAGCAGAATGTGGATCACCAGAAAACCGACGATCGCCGTCATCGCGAAGAAATGGACGTAGCGGGCAGCGTCGTAGCCGCCGAACAGGGCGGTCAATTCCTGGACCTGCACCGGCTTCCAGATCGAGAGTCCCGAGAGCACCGCGACGATACCCGCCAGGATCACGCCCAGGTAGAGCAGCCGTTGCACCGCGTTGTAGACCGACAGATCCTCATGCGAGAGCTGGCCACTCAGCGCGGCCACGAGGTCGCGCGCGACGTCTGAAGGCCGGATCGGAAACAGCTTGCGACGGAAGCGGCCGGTTGCAATTCCAAGCGTCAGATAGACGAGGCCGTTGACGGCAAGAACCCACATGGCGGCGAAGTGCACCAGCAGGGCGCCGGCGAGCCAGTTGCCGATCCCGACCGGGAATACAAACGGAAACAGCGGCGACGCGTTGTAGATCGTCCAGCCCGAGCCGATCATGAAGATCATCGCGAGCGCGTTGATCCAATGGGTCACGCGCACCCAGATTGGATGGACGACCTGGCTGGCAGGGCCTGTCAGCGTGACGACGTCGAAGGCTTGGGCCGACATGATTGCTTCCGTAGTACGGGAACCTAGCAAAAAGACCGGGTTGGTGTCGCGTCACATCAACTCACGCCTGCGCGAGTGGTTTCCGACCCTCTCCCCGCAAACGGGGAGAGGGCGGCAGGCCTCGTCCGTGAGCGAGGCCTAAGTGGCTCACATCGGCAGCAGCACTGTGTCGATCACGTGGATCACGCCGTTCGACTGCAGCACATCCGGGATGGTGACCATGGCAACATCCCCCTTGGCGTCGGTGACCGAGAGCTTGCCGGGGCCGGCCTGCTTGATCCAGATGTCGCCACCCGCAACGGTCTTGAACTTGGCGGTGCCTTCGCCGTCCTTGATGGCTTTCATCAGGGTCGCCGCGGTCAGGCGGCCCGGGACCACGTGATAGGTGAGGATCTTGGTCAGCGTGTCCTTGTTCTCGGGCTTGACCAGGTTGTCGACGGTGCCCGCCGGCAACTTGGCGAACGCCGCGTTGGTCGGGGCGAACACCGTGAACGGACCGGCGCTTTGCAACGTGTCGACGAGGCCCGCGGTCTTCACCGCGGCCACCAGCGTGGTGTGGTCCTTGGAGTTGACGGCGTTCTGGACGATGTTCTTGGACGGGTACATCGGCGCGCCGCCGACGTTCACGGTCTTTTCGTTCATGGACTCGGCCGACGCCGGGATCGACGCGAGGAGGAGGGTCGCGACCGCGGCCGAGGCAAACAGACTGAAGCGAGACATGGGGAGCTCCTGATCGGGTTGTCGTGGGGCACTGAACCGCCCGGGTTGCGACGGACGAAGATCTCCGTGCCCGCCGTCTGAGCGCCGGGCGCATGCGATCTCGTCGTCGCAGGCAGTTACGGGCGCCCGGCGCGCGGGTTTTGCGGCGCCGCGTGGTCTCACGCGCTCGTGATGATGCCCCGCAAAGGCGTGATGACGATCAGGTTCACCCGCCCCGTTTTGCCGTGACCTCGATCTCGACCTGCATCTCGGGCCGCAACAGCCCGGCAATGACGAAGATCGCCGCGGCCGGCCGGATGTCGCGAAACACCTCGCCACACACCGCGAGCACCGCATCGGCGTCGGTGCGGTCGAGGATGTAGTAGCGGGCCCGCACCACGTCGGCGAGGCCGAAGCCCGCTTCATCCAAGGCCCGCGAGATCGTGCGGAAGCAGTTGCGCGTCTGCTCGGCCACGTCGGGCGGCATCTGCATCGTGGCGTAGTCGTAGCCGGTGGTCCCGGCCACAAAGCAGAAATCGCCGTCTACGACCGCGCGGCTATAGCCGGCAGTCTTTTCGAACGGCGAGCCGGTGGAGATCAGACGTCGGGTCATGGCACGGCGAGAGCGTTCCTGATGCGGAAGCCGGCAAATAGTAGCCTTTGGTTTCAAGTTCCTATCCGCAGTGATGATAGGAACTAATATCCATTGCCGGTAACTTGGCGGCAGTCCACCGGTAGAGTTGTGCCATGGGCAAGGCCAATCCTGGCAACTTTTTCGAGGATTTCCGGGTCGGCCAGGTCATCCAGCACGCGACCCCGCGCACGCTGACGGTCGGCGACGTCGCGCTCTATACCGCGCTCTACGGGTCGCGCTTTGCGGTGCAATCCTCCGACGCGTTTGCGCAGGCGATCGGCTACCCCTTCGCCCCGATCGACGACCTGCTCGTGTTCCATGTCGTGTTCGGCAAGACGGTTCCCGACATCTCGCTCAACGCGGTTGCCAACCTCGGCTATGGAGATTGCCGGTTCCTGGCGGCGGTTTATCCCAACGACACCTTGAGCGCCGCATCCGAGGTTATCGGGCTGCGCGAGAATTCGTGCCACAAGACCGGCGTTGTTTATGTGCGGTCAACCGGCACCAACCAGGACGGTGAGAAGGTCCTCGAGTATGTGCGCTGGGTAATGGTGCACAAGCGCAGCGAAGCCGCGCCCGCCCCGGGTGATCATGTTCCGGAGCTGCCCAAGAGCGTCGAGCCAACGCAACTCGGCAGCGCCTGTCCCGCAATCGACATCAGGGCTTACGACACGGAGCTCGCCGGGAGCACGGCGCGGTGGGGCGATTACGCGGTTGGCGAGAAGATCGATCATGTCGACGGCATCACCGTCGAGGAGGCCGAGCACCAGCTCGCAACCCGGCTCTACCAAAACACGGCGCGCGTCCACTTCAACCTCTTCACCGAGGCGCACGGGCGCTTCGGCCGCCGCCTGATCTACGGAGGGCATGTCATCTCGCTCGCGCGTGCGCTGTCGTTCAATGGCCTTGCCAATGCATTCCACGTCGCGGCGATCAACGGCGGCCGTCATGTGGCGCCGCTGTTCGCCGGCTTGACCGTGTTTGCCTGGTCCGAGGTACTGGACAAGGTGACGCTGCCGGAACGCGACGACGTCGGTGCACTGCGATTGCGCACGGTCGCGACCAAGGATCAGCCCTGCGGCGCCTTTCCGTTGCACGCCGGCGACAAGGACGACCCGTCCGTCATCCTCGATCTCGATTATTGGGTGCTGCTGCCGCGGTAGCTGCATGCCGAGTTTTACTGGGGCATGTACTCATAAATAGCCCGGCCTGTTCGGTCTTGGGCAAAGCGGACTTTGAGCCGATATCGCGGAATGACAGTACTAATCCCATGACCACGGAAAAAAAGGCCAACCCTTGGCAGCTGGCGCTGACTGCGATCGGCATCGTGTACGGCGACATCGGTACCAGTCCGCTCTACGCGTTTTCGATCGCCCTGCACGCAACTGGAAGCCCAGTCCCGACGCCGGGAGACGTACTTGGGATTATCTCGCTCATCTTCTGGGCGATCATGCTTATGGTTTCTCTCAAATACGTCGTCTTCGTCCTTCGAGCCGACAATGACGGCGAAGGCGGCATTCTGGCACTTCTGTCACTGGTAGAGCCGGACCAGAGCGCGGGTAGAACTCGATTGCCGATCGTCGTGATGCTTGGCGTTGCCGGGGCCGCGCTGCTTTACGGCGATGGGATCATCACTCCGGCGATCTCCGTGCTTTCCGCCATGGAAGGCCTAAAGCTCGCGACCCCTGCGGCCGGCCCATTCATTGTACCGGTCACCCTCGCAATTTTGATTGTCCTGTTCGTCATCCAACGGCACGGGACCACGATGATCGGGCGGTTTTTCGGCCCGGTGATGGTGACCTGGTTTGTCGTCATCGGCGGGCTAGGCGCGGTCAATGTTTGGGGCGCACCGAGTGTCATCCGGGCGATCAATCCGCTCGAGGCCGTACGGTTTCTGAGTGCGAACCCGCTGATCTCGTTCGCGGTGTTTGGCGCGATCTTTCTTACCATCACGGGCGGCGAGGCGCTCTATGCGGACATGGGCCACGTGGGCGCGACGGCGATCCGGCGGGCCTGGTTCGCACTGGTGTTACCGGCGCTGCTCCTGAATTATTTCGGCCAGGGGGCGCTCGTCCTTAGTGATCCTACTGCAGTCGAGAACCCCTTCTACCGGCTGGCGCCGCCGTGGGCGCTTATACCCATGGTCGTGCTTGCCGGCATGGCAACGATCATTGCGTCACAGGCGCTGATCTCGGGCATTTTTTCGCTGACCCGACAGGCGATACAAATGGGGTTTTGTCCACTTGCCAGGATCGTTCCGACGTCGAGCGAAGAGGCTGGCCAAGTCTACGTGCCGATCGCCAACTGGCTGTTGATGGTCGCCACCTTGCTGATTGTCGTGCTGTTCCAGTCGTCTGCCAACCTCGCCGCCGCCTATGGTATCGCCGTGTCGGCCACGATGCTGATAACGACGATTTTGCTTTATCGGGCGATGGTGACGTGGTGGCCGCGTGTCCTAGTCGTGCCGATCATCGTGGCCTTCGCCATCGTCGACACAGTGTTCCTTGCGTCCAATTCCTTGAAAATCGTCGATGGCGGCTGGATTCCGATCGTGATCGGCGCTCTGGTGGCAACCGTGATGCTGAGCTGGCATCGCGGCTCATCGGTGGTGCGGCGTCAGTTGTCCGACATGTCGATGCCGCTTGCCAAGTTCGTCGACAACATCGACCAGATGGTCGTGGCCCGTGTCGCAGGGACGGGCGTATGGCTAACGAAAGTTGCTCACGGCGCATCGCCGATGCTGCTGCATCACATCAGGCACAATCAGGTCGTGCATGAGGCCGTCGTGCTTCTGACTCACGTCCGCGATCGACGGCCGCGCGTGCCGTTCCCCGAGCGCCATTCAGTTCACCGCCTCGGCAACGGCTGCTATCATATCCAGGTGCGCCTCGGTTACATGCAGACGCCCGCTCTCCCACTCACGCTCGAGAATTGCCAACCCCTCGGCTTCGACGCCGATATCAAGAATGTTCATTATTATGTTGCCCGCGAAACGGTTGTGCGCCGGGCAGAGGGCTCCGCGATGGGACCAATCGGATTTGGAGTCTTTGCGTTTCTAACCCGCAACGCCAGCCGCGCGCCCGACTTCTTCCGAATTCCGCATGTGGAGGTATTCGAAGTGGGATTTAGACTTGAGATATGACTGGCCGCGGGTCGACCGCTAGGCAGGACGTCGCCTCGCCCGGAACATAAGGGTCACCCCTTCGCCCGCAGATATTCCACCAGCTGCCGTGCATAGTTCGGCAGCTCCTCAAGATCGCGCACGCAGATCGTCAACTCGCGCAGCGCCCAGGAATCCTTGAGCGTGACCGTCGCAATCGCCATTGTCTTGGCGGCCCGCCGCGCCGTCGTCTCCGGCACGATGCCGATCCCGACATTGCTCTCGACCATCCGGCAGACCGCGTCGAAGCTGCGCAGCTGAATGCGCAGGCGCAACGGCTTGCCGATCCGGGCGGCCTTGTCCGACAGGAATCGCTGGATTGCGCTCGACCGGTCGAGCCCAACGAAATTCTGCTCCAGCACGTCCGCAAATGCGATCTCGCTGCGTTTGGCGAGCGCATGCCCGCGCGCCACCGCCAGCACGAAGCGATCCTTGCGGAACGGAAACGTGGTCAGTGCCCCGGTGTCGACCGTGCCGGCGACGATGCCGATGTCGGCGACGCCTTCGGCGATTAGTCCGACGATTTCGTCGCTCAGCCGTTCCTCGAGCTCAACGCTGACCTGGGGGTGCGCGGCCAGAAATGCGGAAAGCGCCTCCGGCAGGAACTCGGCAAGCGCATTTGTATTCGACAGAACCCGGATCTGCCCCACCGACGCGCCGGCGAAAGCGCCAAGATCTTCGCGCAGCCGCTCGGTCTGCTGCAGGATCGCGCGCGCGTGGGTTAGCAATGCGCGCCCGGCCTGGGTTGGCGCCACGCCCTGGCGGCCGCGCGTGAGCAGCGGCGCGCCGAGCGACTCCTCCATGTGGCGGATGCGCGTCGACGCAGCACCGAGCGCAAGATTTGCCTTCAATGCGCCGCGCGTGATGCTGCCGGCCTCGACCACGTGCCGGAACAGGCTGAGATCGACCAGATCGAAATGCATTGTCTTCGTGCTTCGCGAAGGAACCCTACGCCATACGCTCATTGCACCGGGCTGTTCTCGAACCTATTGTTTCGCCATCGGCGAAGCAAGGCGGCCTTACCCGGGAGCCGCCGGTTTCGGCCCGGGACATGCAAGTCGCTGCGGTGTGCGCAGCTCGGCGCGGCGCAGACATTGCAACGGCCCATATTGCGACCGCCGGTCGCATTCGATAGGAACGTGCGGGTTCTCGGAGATTGATTATGGCCAATACCAAAACTCCGCCCGAGCTGACCCGCCCGCTGTCACCGCATCTCCAGATTTACCGCCCGATGCTGACGATGGTGATGTCGATCGTCCATCGCATCACTGGGGGGGCGCTTTATGTCGGGACCCTGCTGCTGGCGTGGTGGCTGCTGGCGGTCGCGTCGGGACCCAACGCGTACGCGAGCTTCCAGATGATCGCCGGGAGCTTCATCGGCCGGCTCGTGCTGCTGGGCTACACCTGGGCCCTGTTGCATCACATGCTCGGCGGTCTTCGCCATCTGATCTGGGATACCGGGCGCGGGTTCGGTCCGGCCGAGCGCGAATGGATGGCGCGCGCCACCCTGTTCGGCTCGATCACGCTGACCCTGCTGCTATGGCTTTTCGTCTATCTGGTCTCCGGGGGGCTGCGATGAGGGAGATGCGCACACCGCTCGGCCGCGTCCGCGGCCTTGGCTCGGCCAAGACCGGAACCGAGGATTTCTGGCATCAGCGCCTGACTGCGATGGCCAACATCCCGCTGGTTATTGCCGGTGTCGTCATCGTTATTTCGCTGGTTGGTCGCAATCATGCGGCGGCGGCGCAGATTCTCGGCTCGCCGCTCATCGCCATCCTGATGCTGCTGTTCATCATTTCGGTGACCTATCACATGCGTATCGGCATGCAGGTGATCATCGAGGATTACGTGCATGAAGAGACGAGCAAGATCGCCCTCATCGTATTGAACACGTTTTACACAATCGCGGTCGCGCTGGTGTCGGCGTTCGCCATTCTGAAGCTCTCGTTCGGAGTCTAGAGCATGCCTACCAACGGAAGCGGCGCGCCTGCGGTCGGCGGCCGCGCTTACCCGATCGAGGATCACGCCTACGACGTGGTGGTCGTGGGGGCCGGCGGATCTGGCCTGCGCGCAACGGTCGGCTGCAGCGAGGCCGGGCTGAAAACCGCATGCATCACCAAGGTGTTTCCGACCCGCTCCCACACGGTGGCGGCGCAAGGCGGCATCGCGGCTGCGCTGGGCAACATGAGCGAGGACGACTGGCGCTGGCACATGTACGACACGGTCAAGGGCTCGGATTGGCTCGGCGACCAGGACGCGATCGAATACATGTGCCGGCATGCACCCGCGGCGGTTTACGAGCTTGAGCATTGGGGCTTGCCGTTCTCGCGCCGTGAGGAAGACGGCAAGATCTACCAGCGCCCGTTCGGCGGCATGACGACCCACTATGGCAAGGGTACCGCGCAGCGCACCTGCGCCGCCGCGGACCGCACCGGCCACGCGATGCTGCACACGCTCTACGGTGCCGCGCTCAAGCATCAGGCCGAGTTCTTTATCGAGTACTTCGCCATCGACCTGATCATGGACGACGATGGCCGCTGCCGCGGCGTGATCGCGCTGAAGCTCGACGACGGCTCCCTGCACCGGTTCAGCGCCCACGTGACCATCATCGCGACCGGCGGTTACGGGCGCGCCTACGCCTCGTGCACCGGCGCCCACACCCAGACCGGCGACGGCAACGCCATGGTGCTGCGCGCCGGGTTGCCGCTGCAGGATATGGAGTTCGTGCAATTCCATCCGACGGGCATTTACGGCGCCGGCTGCCTGATCACCGAAGGCTCACGCGGCGAAGGCGGCTACCTGGTCAACTCGGAGGGCGAGCGCTTCATGGAGCGCTACGCGCCCTCCGCCAAGGACCTCGCGTCGCGCGACGTGGTTTCGCGCGCCATGACGATCGAGATCCGCGAAGGGCGCGGGGTCGGGGAGAAGAAGGATCACATCTTCCTGCATCTCGATCATCTCGATCCGAAGATCCTGCAAGAGCGGCTGCCGGGAATTTCCGAAAGCGCACGCATCTTTGCCGGCTGCGACGTCTCGCGCGAGCCGATCCCTGTGCTCCCGACCGTGCACTACAACATGGGCGGCATCGCCACCAACTATCACGGCGAGGCGGTGATTAAGAAAGACGGCAATGTCGATCACATCGTTCCGGGCTTGATGGCGCTCGGCGAAGCAGCCTGCGTATCGGTGCACGGCGCCAATCGGCTCGGGTCCAACTCGTTGATCGACTTGGTTGTGTTCGGCCGCGCCGCCGCCATGCGGTGTGCCGAGCTTATTCAGCCGGACGAGAAACACAGCGACCTGCCCAAGGATTCGGCCGAGCGTTCGCTGACCAGGCTCGACAAGTTCCGTTATGCCAACGGCTCGACGCCGACTGCCGAGTTGCGGACCCGTATGCAAGGGGTCATGCAAAACAACTGCGCGGTATTCCGAACCGGCGAGATTCTCCAGGAAGGCTCCAAGCTGATCCACGAGGTTATGAGTGGAGTTGCCGACGTGCGGGTGTTTGACCACTCGCTGATCTGGAACTCGGATCTGGTCGAGACGTTGGAGTTCGACAACCTCATCGTGCAGGCGGTCGTGACCATGGATTCTGCCGGCAACCGCACCGAAAGCCGCGGCGCACACGCGCGCGAGGACTACCCCGAGCGCGACGACAAGGACTGGATGAAGCACACGCTGGCGTGGCTCGACCCCAAGACCGGCAAGGCTACGTTCGATTTCCGGCCGGTGCACGCCTACACCATGACCAACGAGGTTCAGTACATCGAGCCGAAGGCCAGGGTGTATTGAGGGCGAGCTAAGTACATGCTGAGCGACGCCTGAACATGATCGAGGCATAGGAAAAGCGATATGGTCCAATTCACGCTACCCAAGAACTCCAAGATCATGGATGGCCAGACCTGGCCGCTCAAGCACAAAGCCAAGGGCAACAAGGGCACGCGCGCCTATCGCATCTATCGCTTCGATCCCGACAGCGGCGCCAATCCGCGCATGGACACCTACACGGTCGATCTCGACGATTGCGGGCCGATGGTTCTCGACGCGCTGATCTGGATCAAGAACAAGATCGACCAGACGCTGACCTTCCGCCGGTCCTGTCGCGAGGGCGTCTGCGGCTCCTGTGCGATGAACATCGACGGCACAAACACGCTCGCCTGCACCAAGGATATGGCCGACGTGACCGGCACCGTCCGCATCTACCCGCTGCCGCATCAGCCGGTGGTCAAGGACCTGGTGCCCGACCTGACCAACTTCTACGCCCAGCATGCCTCGGTCGAACCCTGGCTCAAGACCGACAGCGCGACGCCGCAGAAGGAATGGCGGCAGAGCCACGAGGATCGGGTCAAGCTCGACGGGCTCTACGAATGCATTTTGTGCGCGTGCTGCTCGACCGCGTGCCCGAGCTATTGGTGGAACTCGGAGCGCTTCCTGGGACCGGCGGCGTTGTTGCAGGCGGCGCGCTGGCTTGACGATTCGCGCGATGAGAAGAGCGGCGAGCGGCTCGACGATCTCGAGGATCCGTTCCGGCTCTACCGCTGCCACACCATCATGAACTGCGCCAAGGCCTGTCCCAAGAGTCTCAATCCCGCCAAGGCGATTGCCGAGACCAAACGCAAGCTGGTCGAACGGCAGGTGTAAGCACAGACGTGCCGCGCCGATTGTGATGGGTTTCGCCCGCGCGCAACCCATCCTACGATGCCAGCATGGCATCGAAAGCGATCAGCGCCCAACGTCGCCGCGCCGCGCGCGGGCTTGCGCTCGCCCTCGCTCTATCAACTCCCGCGCTCGCGCAGGACTATCCGGCGCGCCCGGTGCGGATCATTTCGCAAGCCGGCATCGGCAGCGCGCCTGACGTCATGGCGCGCATCGTCGCCGACCAACTGGGCAAGGCCTGGGGCCAGCAAGCGATCATCATCAATCGTCCGGGCGCGAGCGGCGCCAACGCGGCCCAGATGGCGGCGGGCGCGGAGCCCGACGGCTACACATTATTCATGGCGAATTCGTCGACCTTCACCATCATGCCGGAGACCCAGACCAAGCTCACGTTCGACGTTGCGCGGGACTTCGTGCCGGTCGGCTTCGTGGCCGAGCAGCCGATGCTGATTGCAGTCACCGCCGCGCTTCCGGTCGCGACGCTGGCGGAGTTGATCGCGCTCGCCAAGGAACGCCCCGGCCAACTCCTGTATGCGGCCAATGCCGGCGGGTCGACCCCCAACATCACTGGCGAATTTTTCCGTGAACGCGCCGGTATCGACATCGCCTATGTGTCCTACCCGGGCGCGGCTGCCGGACTGACCGACGTGGTTGCCGGCCGGGTCCAGATCATCATCGAGGGATTGCCGGCGCTGCTCGGCGCGGTCGAAGGCCGCTCGATCCGGCCGCTGGCAGTGCTGGCGTCAACGCGCTTGCCGAATCTTCCCGACGTGCCGGTCGCGGGCGACACGCTGCCAGGCTTTGTGGCGACCGGCTGGTCGGCGCTCATGGCGCGCACCGGAACGCCGCCCGAGATCGTGCGCAAGATTTCCGCCGACATGATCGCGGGCCTCGATCCGCCGGACGTGCGTGCGCGGTTCGCGCAGCTCGGAGCCTATGTCAAGCCGATGTCGCCCGAGGCTCTCGCTGTCTACATTCAAATGCAGCAGACCCTTTGGCGGCCGGTCGTGCGCAAGGTCTTGGCCAAGGGCCATTGAAATCGTTTGCCGACGGCAAGACGGATGGAGGGCGTTGCGCATGATCGACCATATCGGCTTTCCGGTTTCCAACTACGAGCGCTCGAAGGCGTTCTACACGCTCGCGCTGGCCCCGCTCGGTTACACGCTGGCCATGGAAGTCGGTCCGGAGCAGACCGAGGGCGGCAACGCCGCCGCGGGATTCGGGGCCAGCGGCAAACCGGACTTCTGGATCGGGTCGGAAGGCGGGATCAATCGCCCGCTGCACGTTGCGATCGCCGCCAAAGACCGCGCCGCGGTTGATGCGTTCTATCACGCGGCGCTCGCGGCCGGCGGCAAGGACAATGGCGCGCCCGGCCTGCGGCCGCACTACCATCCCAACTACTACGGTGCGTTCGTGCTCGATCCCGACGGACACAACATCGAGGCAGTCTGTCACGCGCCGGCGTGATCGGCGCGATCAGTTCCCTACAGCTTCAGTTTCTTCTTGCGCTGCCCCAGCGTGCGCAGGCGCAGCGCGTTGAGGCGAATGAAGCCCGCGGCATCGCGCTGATCGTAAGCGACAGCGCCCTCCTCAAAGGTGACCAGGTCCTGATCGTAGAGCGAATACGGGCTCTCGCGCCCGATCACGCTCACGCTGCCCTTGTAGAGCTTCAATCGCACGTTGCCGGTCACATAGGTCTGCGATTTGTCGATCGCGGACTGCAGCATTTCGCGCTCGGGCGTGAACCAGAACCCGTAATAGATCAGTTCGGCGTATTTCGGCATCAACTCGTCTTTGAGATGAGCCGCGCCACGATCGAGCGTGATCTGTTCGATGCCGCGATGCGCCGCCAGCAGGATAGTTCCGCCGGGGGTCTCGTACATGCCGCGCGACTTCATGCCGACGAACCGGTTTTCGACGAGATCGAGCCGGCCGATGCCGTGCTGGCGCCCGAGCCGATTGAGCTCGGCGAGCAACGCCGCCGGTCCAAGCTTCTTGCCGTCGATTGCAACCGCGTCGCCGCGCTCGAATGCGACCGTGATGACGGCGCCCTCCTCGGGCGCGTCCTGCGGGTCGAGCGTGCGGGAATAGACGTAGTCCGGCACTTCCTGCGCCGGATCTTCCAGCACTTTTCCTTCCGAGGAGGTGTGCAGCAGGTTGGCGTCGACCGAGAACGGCGCTTCCCCGCGCTTGTCCTTGGCGATCGGGATCTGATGCTGTTCGGCGAACTCGATCAGCTTGGTGCGCGAGGTCAGGTCCCATTCGCGCCACGGCGCGATCACCTTCACGTCCGGCTTGAGCGCATAGTAGGTGAGCTCGAACCGCACCTGGTCGTTGCCCTTGCCGGTCGCGCCATGCGCGACCGCGTCGGCGCCGACCTTCTCGGCGATCTCGATCTGCTTCTTGGCAATCAGCGGCCGCGCGATCGAGGTGCCGAGTAGATACTGGCCCTCGTAGACCGTGTTGGCGCGGAACATCGGAAACACGTAGTCGCGTACGAACTCGTCGCGCAGATCCTCGATGAAGATGTTCTCCGGCTTGATGCCGAGCAGCAGCGCCTTGGCTCGCGCCGGCTCGAGCTCCTCGCCCTGGCCAAGATCGGCCGTGAACGTCACGACTTCGCAGCCATAGGTCGTCTGCAACCATTTCAGAATGATCGAAGTATCCAGCCCGCCCGAGTAGGCGAGCACGACTTTCTTGACGTCGGTTCGAGGCATGAAACCGCTATGTCCTTAATCTTGGCGATGCCGTCACGGGCCGCGCCGGACTATAGGGAGAACAGGCCGCCCCGCAAGGCCGGGCAGATCACAAAGGTCGTCGGCACGCGCGCGAGTTGACCCGAGCTGGCGCCGATAAGATGCTGCGCGGCATTGACGGTTTCAGGTCGGGCTGACGCCCGCGCTGCTTGCCGAAGGGCTCCCGCGATGTCCGGCATGCTCGACTTCTTCTTCGAGTTCGCCTCGACCTATTCCTATCCGGCCGCGCTGCGCATCGGCGCGGTTGCTCGTACCGCGGGGGTGACGGTTCGGTGGCGGCCGTTTCTGCTCGGTCCGATCTTCAGGACGCAGGGATATGACACGTCGCCGTTCAACGTTCACGAGGCGAAAGGCCGTTACATGTGGCGCGACCTCGCGCGTACCTGCGAGAACCTCGGGCTGCCGTTTCGGCGCCCCGAGCCGTTTCCGCAAAACGGGCTGCTGGCGGCGCGCGTCGCCTACGTTGGCCTCGACGAGGACTGGGGCGAGGCATTCTGCCGCGCGGTGTTCACGGCCGAGTTCGGGCAGGGGCTTGAGATCGGCAGCGAAGCCGTGATCCGCGATTTGCTTGTCGGGCTCGCGCAACAGCCCGATGCGATCCTTGCACGCGCGCGTTCCGACGAGATCAAAACTCGCTTGCGCGCCACGACCGAGGAAGCCCAGCGGCTTGGCATATTCGGCGCACCGAACTTCGTGGTGGGCGATGAGCTGTTCTGGGGCAACGATCGTCTCGAACAGGCAATCTGTTATGCGGTGCGGCGCAACACGAGCGAGCGATCGTGAACCCGGCGTGAACGCCCGCCATTTAATCAAGATCACTGACGACTGCCGCCGGGTGCGCTATTTGGGCCATTACTGCTCGACCGTCGGAGTTGATAGAATGGCGCAGGAGTTCGCCACATCGGTCGGCAGTATGAACCTATCCGGTTCAGGTCCCGACCTGGTCAGAACGACATGTACACGCGGTATCGCACATCCGCCGCGACCCTGAGGAGGCTTGCATCCGCACGATCCGTATCCTCGCGCTTTTGGCGACCGCGACGGTTGCGTTCGCGGCGAGCGCGAAGCCAAGCGCCGCCATGGTGATCTATCCGTGGTGTGCCGAGTATGGCGGAAGGAGCTTTGGCGCGGAGAATTGCGGGTTCGTGACGTTCAAACAATGCCTGGCGACGATCGCGGGCAACGGCGGCTTCTGCAAACCGGACCCTTGGTACCCGCCGTATCCGCCGCCACCGAGCGGCGCCCGACCGATCTGGCGATGAGGTTGCCGCCACGGTCACAATGAGGAGTTCGCCATGAGACTCATCACAGCATTTGGATTGACAGGGTTGGTCGCGCTTGGCCTGGCGGCAAGTGTGCAACCGAGCGCCGCGATGGTGCTCTACCCGTGGTGTGCCCAATACGGCGGGCGCCTGGGCGGCAGCCAGAATTGCGGCTTCACCAGTTTTGCGCAATGTCAGGCGACCCGCGCCGGCAACGGCGGCTTCTGCGTCCCCAACCCATGGTACAAACCGTATCCGCCACCGACGAGCTATGCACCGCCGCTGTGGCGATGAGCACGCCGGCTCTCCGCCACAGATCGGGCGATGAGCATGATCCCGAAAAGTGGATACCAGTCTTCAGAAAAGATCATGCTCCAACAATAGGCGGACTTACACCCGCCCAACGACCAGATCGTCGCGGTGGATCATCTCGGCGCGCCCCTCCAGCCCGAGGATCAACACAATGTCACTCGATGACTTACCTTTGATGCGCTCGGCGTCCTCGGCATCATAGGCGACGAGGCCGCGTCCGACTTCGGCTCCGTCCGGGCCGCGCACCACGACCGCATCGCCGCGCGCAAAGCGTCCGTCGACGCGAATCACGCCGGCCGGCAGAAGGCTGCGGCCGCCGCGCAATGCCGCAACGGCGCCGGCGTCGATCGTGAGCGTGCCGCGCGGCTCGAGCGATCCGGCGATCCACCGCTTGCGCGCCGTCACAGGATTGGCGGGCGTCAGAAACCAGGTGCAGCGCGCGCCGTCGGCTATCGCGCGCAGCGGATGCGTGACGTGGCCGGATGCGATCACCATGTGAGTGCCGGCGGTGGTCGCGATCTTGCCGGCTTCGATCTTGGTCTGCATCCCGCCGCGCGACAGTTCGGAGCCTGCGGTGCCGGCCATCAACTCGATCTCCGGCGTAATGCGCTCGACGATCGGGATCAGCTTCGCGTCGGCGTTCGCATGCGGCGGAGCATCATAAAGTCCGTCGACGTCGGACAGCAGCACCAGCAAATCGGCGCTGGTCATGGTGGCGACCCGGGCCGCCAGCCGATCGTTGTCGCCATAGCGAATTTCGGTGGTCGCAACGGTGTCGTTCTCGTTGATGACCGGAACGGCACGCCATTCGAGCAACTTGGCGATCGTGGAACGCGCGTTGAGATAGCGGCGGCGCTCTTCGGTATCGCCAAGCGTGACCAGGATCTGCCCGGCCCCGATGCCATGGCGGCCGAGCGCTTCGGACCAGGTGCGCGCGAGCGCGATCTGGCCCACGGCGGCCGCTGCTTGGCTGTCTTCGAGCTGCAGCGGACCGGGCGGCAGTTTTAAAACGGCGCGGCCGAGCGAGATCGCGCCCGAGGATACGACCATCACGTCGCGCCGCTCGCCATGCAGGCGCGCGAGGTCGTCAACCAGCGACGCAAGCCAATCCTCGTGAATACGGCCGCCGTCGCTGTCGACCAGCAACGAGGAGCCGACCTTGACCACGATCCGGCGAAAGTCGGCGAGGGCCGGTTTTTTGCGCGACATTTCCAACCCTATCGGCGAACCATCCGCTGCCGCGCGGGTTCCTAGCATAGTCGACGCAGTTTCGTCATGGCCGTCGGGGTCCCCGTGCGCGGCCATCGACGTCTCTGTGAAACCGCAGTGAGAGATTCCTCATGACCGTCCTTGCCTACGCCCGCAAACTCGCGACTTCCTCTCTACCCGTTCCGACGGCGTGGTATGCCATCCCGCTGCGGCTTATAGTCGGGTTTGGCTTCATGCAACACGGCTACGCGAAGATCGCCCGTGGCCCCGACGATTTCATCAATATCCTGCATGCCATCGGGGTTCCGGTCCCGTTTTTGCTAGGTTGGGCGACGATCCTTGTCGAATTGATCGGGGGGTTGCTCATCCTGCTCGGGGCGTTTGTCCCCCTCGCAGCGATACCGATGATCGTCGTCCTTATCGTAGCGATCGTCTCCGTGCATCTTCCCAACGGCTTTAGTTCAATCAAGCTCCAGTCCTTCGATGCCGCCGGCGCTCATTTTGGACCGCCGGGGTATGAGACGGACCTTCTTTATGTCGCAGCCCTGATTGCATTGTGTTTGGGCGGTGCCGGCCCAATGTCGGTCGATGGACTTCTGAACCGAGTAAGATCAACTGCGACTTCCAGCTAAACCCCGTGCGCTGAAAGGTCGGCGCGGCCCGTCAGGCAGTCGGGGTGCGCTCGCGTGACGGCGCAGCAGTTCGGTCGATGGCCGCCTGGAGGGCGCGAACCACCTCCGGGACGCCCTGTCCGGTTGCGCCCGAGACAATCAGCGGCGTCGTTTTGGCGGCGCGCTTGAGGCGCGCGACTTGTTGTTTGATCTGGTCGGGCGTCAGCGCGTCGGCTTTGTTGAGCGCCACCACCTCAGGCTTATCAATAAGATCATGCCCATAGGCGGCTAGCTCGGCGCGCACGGTCTTGTAGGCCTCGCCCGCGTGCTCGACCGTACCGTCGACGAGATGCAGCAACGCGCGGCAGCGCTCGACGTGACCCAGAAAACGGTCGCCCAGCCCGACGCCCTCATGCGCGCCCTCGATCAAGCCCGGGATATCAGCCAGCACGAATTCACGCCCGTCCTGGCGCACGACCCCGAGTTGCGGATGCAGCGTGGTGAACGGATAATCGGCAATCTTGGGCTTGGCGGCGCTCACCGCCGCGAGGAACGTCGACTTGCCGGCGTTCGGCAAACCGATCAGTCCGGCATCCGCGATCAGCTTGAGCTGCAACCAGATCGTGCGCGCTTCGCCGGGTTGTCCCGGATTGGCACGGCGCGGCGCCCGATTGGTCGACGTTGTGAAATGCGCGTTGCCGAAGCCGCCGTTGCCGCCCTTCGCGATCAACACGCGGTCGCCGACCTTGGTCAAGTCGGCGAGCAGCGTTTCATTGTCTTCGTCGAAGATTTGCGTGCCGACCGGGACCTTGAGCACCACGTCCGCCCCGCGCGCGCCGGAGCGGTTGCGCCCCATGCCATGGCCACCGTTCTTCGCCTTGAAGTGCTGCTGATACCGGTAGTCGATCAGGGTGTTGAGCCCGTCGACGCATTGCGCGACCACATCACCGCCGCGGCCGCCATCGCCGCCGTCCGGTCCGCCGAACTCGATGAACTTCTCGCGCCGGAATGACACGCAGCCGTTCCCGCCCGCGCCCGAACTGATGTAGATCTTGGCTTGGTCGAGAAATTTCATGATCTGCGCGAACAGCTAGTGCCGCCGATTTGAAGTTCCTGCATCGCCTGCCGCACGCTCGTTCAGGAACTTCAAATCGGTAAATGGCCCTAGAATCAGATACTTGCTAGTGCCCCTTTTGTTTCCGAAGTTCGTGTCAGAGGTGCCGCGATGTACCACGAACTTCGGAAACGGGGCGCTAGGTCGTGCCCAACGCCAGCGCGGGCGCAAGGCCAACCGCTCGACAAACCATGAAATCCAAATTGTGGGAAGGTCGTCGCCAAAAACTACGTCGGGAGGGGCCAGGATGGGCTGTGCCCTACTGATGGTGCCCGGTAGGCCGCTCCCGAACGTGTCGCTCGTGTCGACTTGGCCGCTACGCCACGGTCCGAACGCCGCCGTGGCGATCTACGCGGCCGATCTGGCCCGGGGGCATGAGACCTTCCTTTCGTCGCGTGCCGCAGACCGAGAAGTCCGCAACCGAGTTGAAGCGTCCTCCTGTTGGCGGACGCTGTCAACCCCGGAGAGCTTGGTGTCACAAGTCGAATTGTTATTCGTTATGCGACCCGGCGAGCGCGGCCCCAGCTCTTCAAAGACGCCCAGATGCCACGATCAAGGCGAAAGCGATCGCACGGCACGGACGAGTTCATGGCGCGGATCCGATAGAGCCCTACGCCGGTCCATTGGAAACCGCATTTTTCGAGCACCCGGCGCGACGCCGGATTGCTGACGCGGGCGCCGGCCTGCAGGGCTTCGTGTTCGAGATGCTCGAAGGCGTAATCGATGACGGCACGTGCCGCCTCGGTTGCGAAACCTCGCCCCCAATACGGCGCGCCGAGCCAATAGCCGAGTTCCGGCGTCGGGCCGTCGCGCATGTCGATGCCGCACGCGCCGACCGGCGCGCCGTCCAGCGTGATCAGGAATGTCTGTTTGCAGAGATCCGCGTTGACGCACGAGATCCACTCGTCGGCGTCGGCCTGCCGGTAAGGGTGCGGAATGCGGGCAGTATTCTCAGCGACGCGACGGTCGCTCGCGAGCGTGACAATGGCTTTAGCGTCCTCGAGGCGCGGCGCACGCAGCACAAGCCGCTCGGTCTCGAGGACGGGGGTACTGCCTTCTCGGTAAGTGTCGCGAATTTCTTCCAGTAAGGTCATGACACGGGCTCCTGGTGAAAGCGAAAAGGGGATCCGGCATCCCGTCTCCCCTTCCAAGAACCCGAATTTAGGGTCCGCCGGTTCGACTGGGTGCCGGCGGACTGCGATGGTCCACCGTTTATTCGGCCGCGGCCTCCGTCATCGGAACAACGGTTACGAAGGTGCGGCCTTTGGCTTTGGTGCGGTATTGGACGCGACCGTCGATCAGTGCGAACAGCGTGTGATCCTTGCCAACGCCGACGTTCTCACCCGGGTGCCACTGGGTGCCGCGTTGGCGCACGATAATGTTGCCGGCAAGACAACGCTCGCCGCCAAAAAGCTTCACGCCCAGGCGCTGGCCGGCCGAGTCGCGCCCGTTGCGCGACGATCCGCCCGCCTTTTTGTGTGCCATCTGGGTCTCCTGGTTCGATCTAGGGTCTAGCTCAGCTTTGTGACGAAATCATCACGAATCCGCGCATCGCGGCTACGCTTCGGCCGTCGACGAAGCGTCTGCTTCCGGGGTCTTGCTCTCGGCTGCGGGTTTCGCCTTCCGCTTGCGCTTGGGTTTTGCGTCCTGCGACGGTTTCTTGCCGTCGGTCAGGATCTCGGTGATGCGGATCAGCGTGAATTCCGCTCGAAAGCCTCGCTTTCTGCGTGAATTCTTGCGCCGGCGCTTCTTGAACGCGATCACCTTCGGGCCGCGGCTGTGCTCGACCACTTCGGCCGCGACGCTGGCGCCCGGTACCGGATTGCCGACGACCGGTGTATCCCCGCCCACCATCAGCACGTTGGTGAGCGCGACGATCGTGCCCGGCTCGCCCTCGAGCCGTGCAACCTTCAGCTTGTCGTCCGGGGCGACGCGGTACTGCTTGCCGCCGGTTTTGATGACTGCGAACATTTTTGCCTCGCGTTCGAGCCCGGTGCTCGGACGAATCCGGACCGGCTTTTTGACAGTCGGGGTTTCGGTTTTGCGCTTGGCCGCATTTGCGGCCAAAACAAAGAGGCGGGCCAAAAGACCCGCGCTATGCGGGGGTTATGGCGATCCGGATACCGATTGTCAAGGAAGGGCAGGTCGATCCGGCTCTGCTGCCCGTGCGTCCACAGGACGGGTCGGTAGCGGATTTCATTGGTCGTTCAATCGGGGCTAAACCGGAACGGTAGAAATCGAAGAGCCTTATGGGACCGCTCGACACCGTCAGCCTCTCCATTCTGCTTGGCTCCGCCCTGATGCTCGCCGGCATTCTGTCGAGCCTCGTTGCCATGCGCTTCGGGGCGCCGCTGCTGCTTGTCTTTCTCATCCTCGGTATGGCGGGCGAAGTCGGCCTCGGCATCAAGTTCGACGACGTGCGCACGGCCTATCTGGTCGGATCGGTCGCGCTCGCGCTCATCCTGTTTGACGGCGGGCTGCGCACGCGTTTGACGACCTTCCGCAGCGTGCTCGGGCCCGCGCTGACCCTGGCAACGGTCGGCGTCCTGATCAGCGCGGTGCTCATGGCTCCATTCGCCCACTATGCGCTTGGGCTCGGCTGGAAGGAATCGGTGCTGGTCGGTGCCATGGTGGCCTCGACCGACGCGGCCGCGGTCTTCTTCCTTATTCACGCGCGCGGCCTGCGGCTGCGGCCGCGTGTCAGCGCCACCCTCGAAGTCGAGTCCGGCACCAATGATCCGTTCGCGATCTTTCTCACGTTGACGCTGGTGCAAATCCTGCTCATCGCGGGAGAACCCTGGTGGGAGCCGCTGTTGAGCCTCGCCGGCAAAGGCCTCGGCGGCGCCGTGATCGGCTTTGCGGGCGGGCGCGCCACCGTCTGGGCGCTCAATCGGCTCGGCCTCGCGCAAGGCCTGCACGCGCCGTTTGTTGCGACCAGCGTGCTGGTGGTCTTCGCGCTGAGCGAAACAGTCGATGCGTCCGGCTTTCTGGCGGTCTATGTCGCCGGGCTTGTCGTCGGCAACCGGCCGACCCGCGCGCACAACACCATCGTCGTCTTTTTTGACGCCGCGACCTGGCTCGCGCAGATCGTGATGTTCGTGCTGCTCGGTTTGTTGGCTCCGCCGGAGCGCCTCCTGCAGCATGTTCTGCCGGGTCTCATTGTCGCGCTTGGCTTGATGCTGCTGGCGCGGCCGGCTGCGGTTTTTGCGTGCCTGGCGCCATTCCGCTTCTCGCGGCGCGAAAAGCTGTTCATATCCTGGGTCGGCCTGCGCGGTGCGGTTGGGATTTTTCTCGCCTCGATTCCGTTGCTGGTCGGGATGCCGAACGCGCAACTCTATTTCGATGTCGGGTTCGTGGTGGTGCTGGTGTCGCTCGCCGCCCAGGGCTGGACGATCACGCCGGCGGCGCGATGGCTGCACATCGCGCTCCCGCATCACGACCCGCCGCCGCGCCGCGTCGAGCTCGACCTGCCGGGCCAGCTTGCGCAGGAGCTCGTCGGCTACAGCATCGGACATGACAATCCGTACCTGCGCCGCCACCTGATGCCGTCGTGGGCCAAACCGATGCTGGTCGTGCGCAACGAAGAGGTGCTGAGCAGCGAAGAAGCCGGTGCGATCCGCGAAGGCGATCATCTCTATCTGCTGGCGCCGCCCGAGAAGGCGCAGGCGCTTGACCGCTTCTTCGTCGACATGCCGCCGCCGATCGCGCCCGACCCGCGGCTCTTGGGCGACTTCTTTGTCCCCGGTAGCGCGACCCTCGGCACGCTCGCGGAAATCTACGGGCTCGAGATAAGGCCCGATGAGACCGACACCTCACTCGCCGAACACTTCGGTCACCGGTTTGGTACGCGTGTCCATCAGGGGGACGTGCTGCCGCTCGGAGCGATCGCGCTTGTCGCCCATACGGTCAGCGACGGTCGCGTGACCAACGTCGGCCTGCGCCTCGCGGAGCCGGATCCGGACGTATCCGACGTCGTAACGCACGGGCGACGCGTGCTGCGGCGGTGGATCCGATCTGTGCGCCGATTACGGCCTCGATCCAAATAAATATTGTACTTGCGCAACGCATGATCTCGAAACGTGGCCACCGGTTTTTTAGAAAAGATCATGCTCAAACAAAAAGGTGGAGAACGGCGACCATGTCGGACCCCAACGTCAAGGCAGTCGAAGGCGACTACGACTACATCATCGTCGGCGCTGGCTCGGCCGGCTGCGTGCTCGCCAACCGGCTGTCCGCCGATCCGGGCAAACGCGTGCTGCTGCTGGAAGCGGGGGAGGATGACGACTGGATCTGGTTTCACATCCCGGTCGGCTATCTGTTCGCGATCGGCGATCCGCGCTCCGACTGGATGTTCCGCACCGAGCCGGACGAAGGGCTCAACGGGCGCAGCCTCGCCTATCCGCGCGGCAAGGTGATCGGCGGCTCGTCCGCCATCAACGCCATGATCTACATGCGCGGGCAGGCCGCCGACTACGATCATTGGCGCCAGCTCGGGCTCACCGGCTGGGCCTGGAGCGACGTGCTGCCGATCTTCAAACAGCACGAGCATCATTTTCTCGGGGCAGGTCCACATCACGCCGTCGGCGGCGAATGGCGCATCGAAGCACCGCGCGTGAGCTGGGAGCTGCTCAAGGAGTTTCGCAAGGCGGCCGCGGAAGCCGGCATCAAGCCGATCGACGATTTCAACACCGGCGAAAACGAAGGTTCGTGCTATTTCCACGTCAACCAGAAGTTCGGGCGGCGCTGGTCGGCGGCGCGCGGCTTCCTCAAGCCGGTGCTTAATCGGGCAAACCTGCGGCTCGAAACCGGTTGTCTCGTTGCGGGCATCGATTTTGCGGGCAATCGCGCCGTCGGCGTGCGTTGGCGCCAGGACGGCGATCATCTCAGCGCCCGCTGCCGCGGCGAAGTGATCCTGGCGGCCGGCTCGCTTGGCTCGATTCAGCTTCTGCTGCTGTCGGGCGTGGGACCCGGCGCGCACCTGCGCGACTTTGCGATTGCGCTCGTGGCCGACAAGCCCGGGGTCGGCCAAAACCTGCAGGACCATCTGCAGCTTCGTCTCATATATAAAGTCAGCGGGGTGCGAACCCTGAATGAGACCTACCACTCATTGTTCGGCCGCATTGGCATGGGCCTCGACTATGCGCTGCGCCGGCGCGGGCCGCTCACGATGGCGCCGTCGCAGCTTGGCTTGTTCACCCGCTCCGATCCGCGCCGCGAGCGCGCCAACCTGCAGTTCCACGTGCAGCCGCTCTCCCTCGACAAGTTCGGCGACCCGCTGCACACTTTCCCGGCCTTCACCGCAAGTGTCTGCAACCTGCAGCCGACGAGCCGCGGCTACGTGCGGCTACGCTCAACCGATCCGGCAGCGGCGCCGGTGATCAAGCCGAATTATCTCTCGACCGATGAGGATCGCCGCGTCGCCGCCGATTCGATCCGGGTGGCGCGCCGGATCGTCGATCAGCCGGCGCTCGCAAAATATCATCCGCAGGAATATCTGCCGGGCCGCGA
The DNA here is from genome assembly GCA_035472475.1 of Xanthobacteraceae bacterium. Taxonomy (GTDB): domain Bacteria; phylum Pseudomonadota; class Alphaproteobacteria; order Rhizobiales; family Xanthobacteraceae; genus JAFAXD01. The sequence continues at coordinate 64,439 of DATIPA010000068.1, forward strand.
CGTCGCGCGCAGCGACGACGACCTCAGTCTGGTGAAAGCCGCGGGTGCGATCGGCACCACCATCTTTCACCCGGTCGGCACCGCCAAGATGGGCCGCCCAACCGATCCGCTCGCGGTCGTCGACGAACGCCTGCGCGTGATCGGGCTCGAGCGGCTGCGAGTGATCGACGCCTCGATCATGCCGACGATCACGTCAGGCAACACCAACTCGCCCACGATCATGATCGCCGAGAAGGGTGCCGCCATGGTGCGGGAGGATGCGCGCTAGGCCGTCGACTCATCAATATCCGCTTGGGCCTTGCCGCTTACCTTCCGTTATGTATCTGTCATGAAATAGAAACGATCGGTTGAGGCGCAGCATGTGGAAAAAAATGACTGTTACGGCGCTCGTCTTTGCCGCCGTTGGGATTGGACTGCTGTCGAGCTTTCACGGCCAAGCCCAGACACCGCAGCAAACCTGGTCGACGCTTCTTGGCGACAAGCAAGCCGACTTGCAGCCGAACCGGATCCGCATCGAGTATGAGCAGCCGAGCAGCGAGGAGTTGAAGCCCGTTTACTGGGTGATGCTGCGGCGCCGACCCCTGCAAAGGGTTCGGGAGATTTTCAGCCCGCTGCGATTGCCAGTTGAGTTGACCGTGAGGACGAAGGAGTGCGGCGTCTCCAACGCTTGGTACCAGCGCCCGACGATCACTCTCTGTTATGAATATGTGCGCGAAATGGAGCAGATGGCGCCAAAGGAAACGTCGCCGGACGGAATAACACCGGTTGATGCAATCGTTGGGCAATTCCTCTTCACGGCGTCGCATGAGATGGGGCATGCGGTATTTGATCTTTTGAACGTGCCGTTGTTTGGCCCACCGGAGGCTGACGCGGATCAATTCGCCGCTCACACACTCGTGACGATCGGAAAGCAGGACGCACCCCGGTTGATCGAGGGCGCCGCCTACATGTACAAAGACTACTTCAAGAACCCCACCGTTACCGTCCCGGTAACCGCTTTCGCCGACCTGCATGGCGCTCCGATGCAGCGCATGTACGACTTGTTGTGTCTTGCCTATGGGTCGGACCCGAACCTGTTTTCTTATGTGGTCGAAAAGAACTATCTGCCGAAGGGTCGGGCCCCTGCGTGCAGAAGGGAATGGGGCGAGGTCGACTACGCGTTTCACCAGCTGATTTATCCGTTTTTCGACGAGAAGCTGGCCAATGATGTGTTGAGCAAGTCATGGGTGCCGCGCCGCCGCTCTCCACCGCCGCCGCGGACGACTGACCTGCCTCAACCGGCGCAGTAACGACGCATCCACGTCGGGCAGCACCAACTCGCTCACCATCATGATCACCCAGATGGGCGCCACCATGGTGCGGGAGGACGCGCGCTGGGCCGTCGGCTCAGCTGGTTGCGAAACAACCTTTTCACATCGAGTTGATTGAATCGCGTGCGCTAGTCCTCCGATCGATGGACGCAGTTCCTTCCTGTCCTACCCACTATCCCCCTGACCGGCTTGCGGAACAGGGAATCGCAACGACCTTTTTGCGGGGGGATTAGTGGGAGAAAGCATGAACGAACTTCGAACGCGCGTTCCGCGATCATCAGAGCGTTTGTTGCGGCAGTGGCGACGATCATTCCGCGGCCGGTTGTTCGTCAACGCGATCTTATTGTTGTTCGGTACGTCTATCGCAATTTGGGCCCCGCGTGCCGATGCGGATGAGCAGGTTTTGCTGAGCGGAGCAGGCTCCACATTTTCTGCCCCTCTCTACAAGAAGTGGATTGATGAATACAGCGTTTCGCACCACAACATCAGCATTACTTATGATGCGGTCGGGAGCGGCGAGGGGATCAAGCGGTTTCTCGGCGAAACCGTAGATTTTGCCGGAAGCGACGAAGTTTTGCCCAATGACGAAATCGCCAAGTCACACGACGCGATCATGTTGCCGGTGACCGCGGGAATGATCGTGCTCGCCTACAACATCCCCGGCGTCAACAGCGAGATCAAGCTGCCGCGCGACGTCTACGTCGACATCTCCACCAGGAAGATCCGCAAGTGGGATGACCCGCGAATTCAGGCAGCAAATCCCGGCATCGTTTTTCCTCGCCGCGACATCGCTCTCATCGCACGTTTGGAAGGAAGCGGGACGACGGCTGCCCTCACCAATCATCTGTCTGCCATTGGTCCATCGTGGCGCGCCGCCGGAATGGGAGTAGGCAAGCAGTTGGAATGGCCGAGCGGCGTATTGCTCGCTCCCAGCAATGAGGGCGTGGCAGCGCGCATTCGGCTCAGCGAGGGCTCCATCGGTTACGTCGAGTTCTGGTTTGCGCAACGCCTCGGGCTGCGGATGGCTGCTTTGCAGAACAAATCAGGCGCGTTCATAACTCCGACGGCCAGTTCGGGTGAACTTGCGCTATCGGGGCGGGTGCCCCAGGTGAACGAGTTGGCTGCTTCGGTGACTGATCCAGCCGATCCGGGGGCTTATCCGATCACCACATACAGCTGGATGTTGCTCTATTCGCAGTATCGCGCCAGGACAAAAGGCGCCGCCTTGCAGGACTTTGTGCGCTGGGGCCTGTCGCAACCGGGACAAAGCTTTGCAGCCCAGCTTGGCTATCTTCCGTTGTCGGAGGACGTCGTCTCGATCGGCAAACAAGTCCTCGGATCGCTCACGCCATGACTTGCACATACCTTCGGTAGGCCCGCTCTTTAAAATAGAACGGCTGTCGCAGCTCGCCTTCGACGCTTCGTTCAGCGGCGCTCAAGCCCAGGCTACGACCGTCCTGCGTTGACGCTTTCTACGCCGCGAGCCGCACGTATTCGAAATCGCCGGGCTTGTTGTCGATCCCGACCTTGGGCGGCGAGATCCAACTCGCGAACTCCCCGGGCTCGACCTGGGAATGCATCAGGCTTTCGATGAACGCGCCGTCGTCCGCTGACGGCAGCCATTCCGACCGGCGCTTGCCCCAGCTCGCCTCGTCGACCAGTTCGCCGGCCGGCGTCGCGTGCACGTCCTTGAACTCGCCGATCTCGCGATGGAACGCGACGTGCGGCAGCTTGAGCTCGTAGTTGATCTCGGCCGTGGAGATCACCTTGTTCCAGCGCAGCAGCCCCTTCACGCAATCGGCGGTGTAATCGTCGCGCAGCCGCATGTTGAGCGCGGTCAGTGCCGGCTCGTCGACGTTGATGATCTTGCCGTCGACGAGCTTGAGCACCTGATAGGTCGCGTTCTCGAGGCGATGATCGTCCTCGATCTGGGTTTCGCGATAGCGCCCCTTGAGCCCGGCGTTGAACGAATTGGCGGCATTGGTCGAGACCTCCGATCCGAACAGATCGAGCGAGAGCGTGTAGTGCAGGTTGAGCTTCTTCTGAATGGTCGGCAGATCGATCACGCCGAGCGCGCGCACCTTGGCGATGTCGTTTGGGTCCTCGATGCCGGCTTCGCGCATGGCGTCGCAGGTGCGTTGCACCGTGCGGGTGATGCCGGTCTCGCCCACGAACATGTGGTGGGCTTCCTCGGTCAGCATGAAGCGGCAGGTGCGCGAGAGCGGATCGAACCCCGACTGCGAGAGCGAGTGCAGCTGCATCTTGCCGTCGCGATCGGTGAAGTAGGTGAACATGAAGAACGACAGCCAGTCGGGCGTCGCCTCGTTGAAGGCGCCGAGCATGCGCGGGGAGTCCGCGCTGCCGGAGCGGCGGCGCAGCAATTCCTCGGCTTCCTCGCGGCCGTCGCGTCCGAAGTATTTGTGCAGCAGATAGACCATGGCCCAGAGATGGCGGCCTTCTTCGACATTGACCTGGAACAGGTTGCGCATGTCGTAGAGCGACGGCGCGGTCTTGCCGAGATGGCGCTGCTGCTCGACCGACGCCGGCTCGGTGTCGCCCTGGATCACCACCAGCCGGCGCAGCATCGCGCGGTATTCGCCCGGCACTTCCTGCCACGCCAGCTCACCGAAGTGCTGGCCGAACGGGACTTTGCGGTTTTCCTCCGCGGGCGCCAGCAGAATGCCCCAGCGATAGTCCGGCATGCGCACATAATCGAACTTGGCCCAGCCGCGCGGATCGACCGCGTAGGCGGTGCGCAGATAGACAAGCGCCTCCTGGAAACCTTCCGGGCCCATGTCCTTCCACCAGTTGAGGTAGCCCGGGTGCCAGCCTTCGAGCGCGCGCAGCACCTGACGGTCTTCGGTCAGGCCGACGTTGTTGGGGATCTTGGTTGAGTAATCGACGCGATCGGTGTCCATGATGGACCTCCTGAATTACACCCGCCGCATATCGAATGCGGCCTTCTGTCCTGTGCCGTAACGTTTGAGCGCGCCCTCTTCGCCGACCGCGTTGGGGCGCTGGAAAATCCAGTTCTGCCAGGCGGTCAGACGCGCAAAAATCTTGGTTTCCATGGTCTCGGGCCCGCCGAACCGCAGGTTGGCTTCCATGCCGGTGAGCGCATCGGGCGAGAAGCTCAGGCGCTCCTCCATGAACACCCGGATCTCGTCATCCCAGTCGATGTCGTCGAGCGCGAAGGTAACGAGGCCAAGCGCCTCTGCCTCCTGCGCCTCAAGCTTGGCGTCGGTCTCTTTTTGCGCTTCCGCCACGCGCGCCGGCTCGCCTAGAAAGCGCGACTGCAGCCGGGTCAGATCATTGCTCATCGGGTAGGCCCCAAAGTTGAGCGGGCTTAGCGCAACGGTTGCCGGTGGTTTGTTGTCGCCTTCGCGCTGGCCGATCAACATGTAGGAGCGGTCGCAGGCGAACGCGATCTCGGCAAGGGTGCCGGCAAAGCACGAGCCCGGTTCGATCAAGGTCACCAGGCTGCGCGAAGTCACATCGATGCGCTTGAGCACGTTCTTCCAGAGCGCCCGGATTTCGCCGACCAGCCAATGCGCCGCGTTGTCGGCCAGGAACGCATCGTAGGCCAGCACCCGCTCGATATCGCCGGCCGATTTGAACACCAGCGTGCCGATCTCGAACTCGTTGTTGCGCAGATGCAAGATCGCGTCATCGAGCTCGCGCGCGATCTGCAGCGGCCAGAACGCGGCGCCGAGCGTGGTCAGCGCATCGACGTTTGCAGGCGGCGCCTGATCGGGTCCATGCAACGTGATGGTGGCACTGCGCTTGGCACGGTCGAGCGCGACGTTGACAAAGCTGTAGTCCACCGCATCATCGCCGAAGCTGCGCCGCAACGGCGTCAGCGCAATGCCGCGCGCGCCGCCCGGGCGTTTGGATTGGCGTGCGAGTTCACCGGCGCACTCGCGCGCGCGGGTCTCGAGCTTTGTCTGCGGCACAACCTCGTCGACCAGCCGCCACGCGACCGCGCGCTTACCTTTGATGCCTTCCTCGATGGTACAGAAAACATCGGCGTGATCACGCCGCACCTTGCGCTTGTCGGTGACGCGCGTGAGACCGCCGGTGCCCGGCAGCACCGCGAGCAACGGAAGCTCCGGCAGCGCGACCGCGGACGAGCCGTCGTCCACCAGAATGATGTGATCGGCCGCAAGCGCGAGCTCGTAACCGCCGCCGGCGGCGGTTCCGTTGATCACGCACACGAACGCGAGTCCAGAGTTCCGGCTCGCATCCTCGATGGCATTGCGGGTCTCGTTGGTGAACTTGCAGAAGTTGACCTTGTGGGCGTGCGAGGCGCCCGCCAGCATGCGGATATTGGCGCCGGCGCAAAACACCCGGTTCTTGGCCGAGCGCAGCAGCACCGCTTTGACCGACGGATGCTCGAACCGCAGGCGCTGAAGCGCGTCGGCGAGTTCGATGTCGACGCCGAGGTCGTAGGAATTGAGCTTGAGCTGATAGCCTTCGAACAGCCCGGCATTCTCGTCGACGTCGAGCGCGAGTGTCGCAATCTCACCATCGATAGAAAGCTTCCAATGCCGATAGCGCGCTGGCTCGGTCTGAAAATCGATGCGCGTCGCACCATTCGACAATTGATGTTCCGCCATGGCGTGTTCCTGTTACGCGTCGGCCTTAAAACCGTTGCCGATCTCCTTGAGTAGTCTCAGCAGGGACCTGTATTTCGCGGCTCCCACCTTTGCGATCACGTTGTCTTCGTGCTGGCGAGCCAGCCGCTTGATGCGCTCGAACGCTTTCTGCCCTTCGGCGGTCAGGAACAGTGCGTGCGAGCGCCGATCCGACGCCGATCGCATGCGCTCGATCCATCCGCGCCGCTCGAGCTCGTCGAGGATGCGCACCAGCCGCGCCGGCTCGATGCCGACTGCGTCGGCGATTTCGGATTGGGCAAGACCCGGATTGGCCTTGATGATCACCAGAACCGAGTAGTGCGAGATGCGAATGTCGGCACTGGCGAGCGCCTTGAGCAAATCCTGGAAGATCCAGACCTGGAAGCGGCGGGCGAAATAGCCGACGTGCTCGTCAAGCTCGCCGAGCGCCAGCGCGCGTCCCTGTCCGCGCGGCGCCGCGATCTCCGACGCGAATGTGGCCAGGGCCGGCTTGGTGGCAAGCTTGGTCGCGCGCGCCATGAGCGATATCTCCCAGATCGTAATTTACGACAATAATTGCTACTGTCAACTATTCTCGGTGATCGATTTGCTCAGTTCCGCGCTATCGGCTGAGCGCTCCCAATTCGGGAAATGGCTTGTAGTCAGCCTGATCGCAAGGCCCCTGCCGCTGCTCGTAGAAGCGCTCGAACCGCCCGCCGGTGAAGACCGCAATGCCTTGCTTCAAGCCGGTGTAGCGGCCGTCGCGGTCCTTCGCGTTAAAGCGCACGCACACGATGTATCGTTCTTGCGATCCGGAGCTCCGCTCGAATGAACGGGTGAGCTTGTCCAACGGGCTATTGCCGCGGTCCGGGTTCCCGCTCACCAGCCTCAGAACGGGCTCGGCAATTGCGGCGTCATGAATTTGGGTCGGATCGTTGATGTAGGTGTGTAGAAATCCGAGCAACTCGGCTTTGTAATTGTCGGGATACACGTTGGCGCGTTCGTCGGACCGCGCGTGTCCATTGCCGGCGCAGTCGGCGAGCGGAATTGCCAACAGCGCGCAGGCGGTCCAGGCGGCGGCGGGGCGGAGGCGAACCAATGTCATTGCGGTCGTGCGCGTCGGTAATGCGGGTTCAGTGAAGCGGCGTCAGTCACACCAACGTCCGCTTTGCAAACTCGGCGATGACCTGCACCACGCGGTCCGGCGACTCACGTTGCGGCGCGTGTTGGACACCCTCGAGCAAGGTAACCTCGACCGGACAATAGCACTCCTCCTCCGCGACCGCGATTTGGCGCTGCGTTCCATACTGGTCATCCACACCCTGGATGATCGCCACCGGCACCCGGATGTACGCGAGAGCATCGGTAATGTCCCAGGCGCGAAAGCCCGGATCGAGCCAAGCCCCGTTCCAGCCCTTGAAGGCGGCGTCCACGTTCTGGTGCCAACGCGCCAGGCGCTGGCGCAGATCTCCGCTCTCAAAAGCTACCTTGGCCTGTGCGATGGCCGCGAGACCCATGTCTTCCACGAAGAAGTGCGGGGCGATCAGGACCAGACCGCTGATGCGGTGGTCCTCGGTGCTGCCCGCGTAGATGGTCGCGATCGATGCGCCGTCGGAATGCCCGATCAGCAGTCCCCTTTGGAATCCGATTGCCTGCAATACCCGCGGCAATACCTCTCTGGCTTCATGGTGCATGTAACTGAGCGGGCGGGGCAGGGCGATCGTGCTCGAGGCGCCATAGCCCGCGCGCGAGTAGAGGAACACCCCGAGTCCGGTCGCGGCGGCGAGCCGTTCGGGAAAATCGTTCCAAAGCGCGACACATCCCAGGCCTTCATGCAGCAAAACGAGCGTGGGCGCGGCATTCGAACGCGGACCGATCGAGCGGTATTCGAGCTGCTGATCGCCGAGATCGAACATCCCGTTGCCTGAGGGGGAGGACATGGAAGAAACCACGCAGCCGATATGCGCGACCTTATCGAGCGACAGAAGTACCTACAAGCGGACCACCGCTTCGGCAGCGTTGTCTCGCGGGGTTCCGTTTGTGAAACGAATATGGTTTGATCCGATCGCGTTATTGGACCCCACCGCCGGGGGGAGAGCGCCAATGCGATCCAAACGTGACCCGGATGATCGCTCCGATTCGGGAGATCGTGATACGGGCCCATCTTTTTACGAGCGTGCCATTCGGACCAGCATCGGCCGCGGATTGCGCCGCTACTATGATCTGTCCGAGCCGATTCCCGACCGCATGGCCGAGTTGCTGCGCAAGCTCGACAAGCAGCCCGAGCCGGCCACCGCCGAACAGAAAACTGACACGGCCAAAGAGCCGGGCACGCAGTAGCTACAGACCGATATATTTCGCCATCAAGGCTGTGTCGGCGAGCAGCGTCGCTGGCGCGCCGTCGAACGCGACCTCACCGCGGAACAGCACGATCGCGCGGCCGGCAATCTGCGCGAGGCGCTTGACGTCGCGATCGACGATGATGGCGCCGACCCCCCTCGCACAGACCTCGCGCAGCCGCGTCCAGATATCGCGCGCGACCAGCGGGGCGAGGCCCTCAGTGGCTTCGTCGATCAGCAAGAGGCGAGGGTTGGTCATCAGCGCGCGTCCGATCGCGAGCATCTGCTGCTCGCCGCCGGAGAGTTGCTGGCCGCCGTTGTTGAGGCGCTCGGCGAGCCGCGGAAACAGCGCCAGCACCTTGTCGAAGGTCCAGGCGCTCGTTCCGTCCAACGCCGGTCGCGCGCACATCTGCAGGTTTTCGCGCACCGACAATGTGCCGAAAATCTCGCGCCCGGCCGGCACATAACCAATCCCCGCGTGAGCGATTGCCTCCGGCGGAGCGTCAGCGATGTCCTGACCAGAGAGCTTCACGCTTCCGCGGCGGACCGGCACGAGCCCCATCAGGCCGCGCATCAGCGTGGTCTTGCCCATGCCGTTGCGGCCGAGCAGCGCAACCACGTCGCCGGGCGCAACCGTGAGCGTGACGCCGCGCACGACAGGTCCAGGCCCGTACGCGGCCTCGAAGCGCTCGGTCTGCAGTAGCGCCGTCATGGCTCGTCCAGGCCCAGATAGGCCTGCTGCACGGCTTCGCTGGCGCGAACGTCGGCGGGCGCCCCGCACGCAATCACGCGGCCGTTGTCGAGCACGGTGATGCGATCGGCGAGTGCGAACACCACGTCGATGTCGTGCTCGATCAGCATGATGGCACAGTCGCGTTTGAGGCTTTCGATCAGCGCCACGACGTCGCGGCTCTCGTCGGCGCCGAGTCCCGCCAGCGGTTCGTCCAGCAAAAGGATCTTGGGCTCGAGCGCCAACACCGCCGCGATCTCGAGCCGCCGCTTTTCGCCGTGGCTGAGCACGTCTGAGGCAACGCTTTCCCGTTCCGCCAGTCCGACCCGCCCGAGCGCCGTGCGGGCGCGCGCGGTCGCGGGCTTGTTGGCGGAGAGCGACGACAGCAACGCGCGGCCGCCGCTCTCGAGCGCGGCGAGCCGCACCATGTCGAGTGCTTGAAAGCGCGGGATCACCGCGCTGCGCTGAAACGTCCGCCCGATGCCGGAGCGCGTGCGCTCCTCGACGCTCTGCGTGGTCACGTCGTGTCCGCCGAGCAGAATGCTGCCGGCGCTGGGCGCAAGATCGCCGGCCAGCATCGCGAGCAGCGTGGTCTTACCGGCCCCGTTCGGGCCGATGACCGCGTGCACTTCGGTGGTAAACAGATCGAGGTCAACTCGATCGACCGCGACCAGACCGCCGAAGGTCTTGCTCAGATTGGACGCGCGCAGCGCCGGATCAGGCATGCTGGGCTCGTTTCGGCCGTAGCGCCTGCGCCAGGTAAGGCACCATGCCGTTGGGCGCCGCGAGCACGACCGCCACGATGATCAGGCCGACGCCGATCAGCCAGTGCTCGGTCGCGCGCTGCAAAATCTCCTCCGCTAACAGAAGCAGGATCGCGCCGATTGCCGGACCCGAGGTCGTATCCTTGCCGCCGATCAAGACCATCACAAGTACTGTCGCGGAATTCTGCCAGGCCAGCATCTGTGGCGCGACGAAGCCATGCTGTGCAGCCGTCAGATATCCCATCGCGCCCGCCATCGCGCCCGAGATCACAAATGCCGTGAGCCGAATCGCGTAGGGCGAATAGCCGAACGCACGGGTGCGCGTTTCGTTGTCGCGCGCCGCGACCAGGATGCTGCCGAACGCGGAACGCCGCAGCCACCAGGCGAGTGCGGCGACCGCCAGCACCAAGACCGACACGAACTGATAGAAGCGAGCCGCGTTGTCGAGGCTGATGGCGATGCCGGGCAACTGCAGTTCCGGACGGAAGTTGATGTAGGCGCCGTCCGCGCTGCCGCCTATGCCGGTGTCGTGAAAGAAATGATAGCCGAGCTGACCGAAGGCGAGCGTCATCAGAATGAAATAGAGCCCGCGCGAGCGGATCGACACCGCGCCGACCACGGCCGCCACCACTGCCGCGCCGAGAATCGCGATCGGCGCGGTGGTGAACACGTTGGCAGGCTGGGACTCCGCCGCGATCATCGCGAACAGATAGGCCGCAACCCCATAGAACGCAGCGTGACCGAGGCTGACCAGGCCGGCCGGACCAACCACGAACCCGAGCGCGATCGCGAACCCGGCCTGGATCGTGATGGTGGTGGCGAGCTTGACCTCGTAGCCGGACCACACGAACGGCACCAGCAGCGCAGCCAACGCCAGCACGATCAGCAAACTTGCGTCAATGCGATCCTGGCTCACGTGCCGGTTCCACGAAACAGGCCTTGCGGCCGCGCGATCAGCACAGCGATCATCGCCGCGTAGACCAGGAACGCCGCGAAGTTCGGGAAGAATTGTTTGCCGAATGCGTCGACCAATCCGAGCAGCAACGCGCCGACCAGCGCACCGGGCAGCGAGCCGATGCCGCCCAGCACGATCACCACGAACGACAGGATCAGCACCTGATCGCCCATGCCAGGGTAAACCGAGGCGATCGGCGCCGCGATGACGCCGGCCAGCACCGCGCAGGCAATGCCCGCCGCGGTGACGCCGAGATACATGCGCTTGGCGTTGACGCCGAGCGCGCGCGCCATCGGGCGGTTCTCGGCGCTGGCGCGCAGCATCATGCCGATGCGGGTTCGCGCCATCACCAGACTGACGCCGACCGCGAATACGATCCCGATGGCGCACACGAACAGCCGATAGGCCGGGTAGGCGAAAGTCTCGCTCAGCGGGATCGAGAAGTTGAGCACGCCCGGCACGTCGATGCCGTGCGGATCATTGCCGAAGATGATGCGCTGGCCCTCGTTGATGATCAGGATCAGCCCGAAGCTCAGCAGCACCTGCGACAGGTGATCGGCGCCTTCGAGACGCGACAGCAGAAAGCGCTCCAGCAGCGCGCCGAGCGCGAGGCCGAGCACGATTGCGAGCGGCAGCGCCAGCCAGAAACTCGCCAGATGCTGGACCACGGCGAACGCCATGTAGGCGCCCACCATGTAGAAGGCGCCGTGCGCTAGATTGATCACCCCCATGATGCCGAGCAGCAAGGTCAACCCGCTCGCCACCAGATAGAGAATGAGGCCGTATTGAACGGCGTTGAGCAGCTGAACGAAGAAGAAGAACGAGGACATGGAAAATCCTAGCCCGTCATGGCCGCGACAAGCGCGGCCATGATGCGCAGGGATAACACGAATCAAATACGAAGCGGGCCAGCCCTCATACCATCTTGCAGCCGGTGCCTGGATCGGAGAGCGCGTCCGCCGCGATCTTCACGTAGGCGTTCTTGCCGTTCTTGACCTCGCGCAGATAGATGTTCTGGATCGGATTGTTGGCCGCCGACATGGTCATCGGCCCGCGCGGTGAATTGAGCTTGGCGCCGCGGATCGCGGCGTAGAGCGGATCCTTGGCATTGACGTCGCCCTTGGCGGCATCCATCCCGAGCACCAGCAAGGCCGCGGCGTCGTAGCCCTGCACCGAATAAACGTCGGGCTCGGCGCCGTAGCGTTTCTGATACGCCGCCCGGAACGCCTTGTCGGCCGGGTTATCGAGATCGTCGGCATAGTGCAGCGTGGTCTTGAGGCCATCCGCGGCTTCGCCCTGCGCCTGCAAGGTGCCGTCGGTGAGGAAGCCCGGCCCGTAGAGCGGGACCGACTTGCGCAAGCCCGCCGCCGCGTAGTCCTTTACGAACTTCACCGCGCCGCCACCGGCGAAGAACGCGAACACGCCGTCGGGTTTTTTCTCGGCGATCTGGGTGAGGAACGACTGGAACTCGACCTCCGGGAACGGCACCCAGAGTTCGCCGACAACCTGGCCGCCGGCCTTGCCAAAGCCTTCCTTGAAGGCGGTGACGTCTTCTTCGCCGGCCGCGTATTTCCAGGTAATGGTCATTGCGGTCTTGTGCCCGGCGTCGGCCATCACCTTGCCCATCGGATAGCAGGGCTGCCAGTTCGAGAACGAGGAGCGGAAGATGTTGGGCGCGCAGGCCGCGCGTGTCGCCGCATCGGCGCCGGCGTTGGGAATGATCATCAACTTGCCGGTCTCGCGCGCGATCTTGACCATCGCCATCTGCACGCCCGAGTGCACGGTGCCGACCACGACGTCGACCTTGTCGCGGTCGACGAGCTTGTTCATGTTGTCGGTCGCCTTCGACGGATCCGCCTGATCGTCGACCGTCACATATTCGACCGCGCGGCCGCCGAGCTTGTCGCCTTTTTCCGCGACATATTGCCGGAACGCTTGATCGATGTTCTTGGCGAGCGGCGCGTAAGTTCCGGTGTAGGGCAGCATGAACCCGACCTTGACGGGCGCGCCCTGCGCGATCGCCGGCGACGGGAATGCGCGCAACGCGAGGCCGGCGGCACCGGCGCCGCCCATCACCTTCAATGCCGAGCGACGGTCGAATGTGGTCTTAGCCATGAAGTTCCTCCCTGTGTTATCCGTTGACCGGAGCAACTATTATCCGTAACTATTATAGCCCTGTAATAGTCATCCTACAACGCGGTCTTGTTCACCCGCCCGCCGGCGTCGACGAACCAGCGTTCGCTGGCCATCGGTTCGCCCGCGAGCCGCGCCGCCATCCAGTCCGCCACCAGCGTCGGCACGAATGGTCCGAGCGTGGCCGACGGCACATTGCCAATCCCGTGGCGGGAATCCTGGTAGATGACAAGTTGCCGCGGCGCCGACATGGCGGCGAACATCGCTTCGGCAAATTCCAGCGGGCTCAGTTCATCCGACTCGCCGGTGACGCAGAGATACGGAACACGAATCCGCTCGGCGTGGCCGCGCCAGCTCAGGGCCTGGCGGAACTCGTCGAACGACGCCTCGTCGGAAAAATTCGCCATATACATGAAGCGCTGCTTGAAGGTCGGCGAGGCTTCCTCGAAGATCGTGTAGCACCCGGGCTCGAGACATGGCGCAGAGACCGCGCAGGCTTTGAAACGCGGCTCGTGCGCGACCATCAGGGTCGAGAACAGCGATCCAAAACTGTTGCCGGCAACGCCGACCCGTTGCGCATCGACCTCGGGGCGCACCGCGAGCCAGTCCATCACTGCCGGGCCGGTCGTGGTCCAATTCGGTACGCTCACGTGAATACCGAGCACCGGGCTCTCATATTGGCCCGGCCCGTCGAGCGCGAGCACCGCGATGCCGCGGTTGAGCCAGCGATCGCCATGCATCGCGACGCTGATCTCCTTGAAGCTGTCCATGCCCGGAATGGTGACGACCGTCGGCAAGCGGCCGCCAGCATAGCCAGGCGGCAGATGAAACCAGGCCGGCAAGGCTTGGCCCTTGAACGGGATCCAGACCGGCTCGACGTGATGGTCGGCGAGTTTTGCGTAGCGGCCGTAGCAGTCGCGCTTGCGCTCGTTGCAGGCGAGGTTTTGCGCGGTGTTTTCATCGAAAGGCCACTGCGCGGCGCCCCAATGCACGGCGGCGATGAAATAGTTCTCCCGCGCGGTGATTTTCTGACCGGCGTCTTCGGCCGCCTCCGCGCGCGCCTCGCGCCGACGCGCCGCATCCTGGAAGGCGGCCGAGCAGTCAGCGAATTTCTGCACCCGCGCGCGGATCGCAACAAAATCGCCGTTGGCCTCGATCCCGCAGGGCGCGTTGAGATAGGTGGTGCGCGGCTGATCCCAGTCGATGCCGTTCGCCCGGATGATGTTGTCGATGAGCCAGCGCTGTTCGGAGAACCGCCGCGCGCGCGCCGGCGCGTGCTCCGGCTGCGCGGGCTTTGCCTTCAACTGTTCTTGGGCCACGGGAATCCTCCCATACTCGTCGTGGTCATCGCCTCTTTCGTTCCGCCTCGCGCCGCTCCGCGTAATCATAAGCCGCCATCAGGCGCATGCCGGTCGGTGACCCACGAGCGCGTCTCCGGATGCGTGATCAGGAAAAACTGCCCGGCGCGGATGCCGTCGAGCACGCGTTCACCGACGTCGTCGGGCGCAAGCCCGGCCGCGATGTCGGCCGGTGTCTGCGCGAACCGGTTCGGACCGCCGATCGCGCCGCGCAGCCGGGCCGAGTTGACGTAGATGTCGGTTGCGACCGCGGCCGGCGTGAGCACCGAGACACCGATGTTGGTTCCGGCAAGATCCTTCGCGAGCGCTTCGCTCAACGCCACGACGGCGAATTTCGAGGCCGAGTACGCGCCGGTCTGGCGATTGCCCACATAGAGCCCGGCCATGGAGGTGGTGTTGATTACGTGGCCGCCTTCGCCGTGGGCGCGAATGCGCGGAACGAAACTCTGGATGCCGTGGATGACGCCATAGAGATTAACCCCGAGCACCAAGTTCCACGCTTCGTCGGTGATCTCGGCCATCGGCAGGCCGCGCAGGACGACGCCGGCGTTGTTCATGGCGATATGGATCTTGCCAAACGCTCGGACGACCTCCTCGGCCGCCTGCTCGACCGAGTCCTTCTTGGAGACGTCGGTTGGAATGCCGATCGCGTCGGCCCCGAGGGCACGCACGTTCTCGACCGCGCCCTTAAGCGGCTCGGCCCGCAGGTCGCACAGCGCGACCTTCATGCCGGCGCGCGCGAAGGTGCGCGCGCAGCCAAGCCCGACCCCCGACGCCGCACCAGTGACGACCACAACCTTGCCGGCCAAGTCCTCCATGTCTGCTCCCGATGCGCCGCTCACAGGTTGGTCAGGCCGTACACGCCGGCGGCGGTGTCATGGAACAAAGTGCGCTTCTCGTCAGGGGACGCGCCGGCGGCGAGCCGCTTGAACGCATTCCAGATCACCTTGTAGGTGCAGGAAATCTTGTCGACCGGGAAGTTGCTCTCAAACATCGCCCGGTCGGGCCCGAATGCGGCGATGCAGGTTTCCACATAGGGCCGCCAGGTATCGGCGAGCTCCTGCGAGCTCGGCGGCGTCTTGCGCTTGTCGAACCCGAAGCCGAACACGTGCATGCCGAGCCCGCCGAGCTTGACCGTGACGTTCTCGCAGCGGGACAGCTCGCGGATTGATTTCGACCAGGCGGCAAACACCTCGTCGCGCTGGCCTGAATAAGGGCCGACGCCGATCGGGCAGCCGACATGATTGAGCACGATCAGGGTCTGGGGAAACGCGGTCGCGAGATTGATGAGCTCGGGGAGCTGAGTGTGGAACAAGAGCGCGTCGTAAGTGAGTCCGAGCGGCTGTAGCTGAGCAAAGCCGCGCCGCCATGTCGGGTCTGCCATGATGCCTTTGAGCGGGCGCTGCGGCGTGAGCTGGACGTCGTCATCCCACGGTGTCGAATAGCGGATGCCGCGAAAGCGGCTCGACGCCGCGATGTGGGCTTCCAACACTTCGCGCACGCGCGCGCCGAGGCGAAAGTCGGCGTGGCTGACGATGCCGGCGCACAGCCGGGCCGGCCCGTAATGTCCGGTGGCGCTCATGGCGGCCACGCCGTTGACGAACTCGGTCTCTCCCACCGGCGCCAGCTCGGGTGGGCCGTCGCCGCGGTACATCGAACGGCACTGGATGAACACGGTGGCGCGCACGTTGTGGCCGGTTTCGACGTCGTCAAGGAGTTCGTCGAGCAGGTAACGGCTGTCGCGATCCCACAGGTGATGGTGCGGGTCGACGATCGGCAGGTCAGGCTCGAGTGCCGGCTCGTCGTGCAGCCGCAGCCAGTCCTCATTGACCTCGTACATGCCGGCGCCGGTCCGGTCGGCGCTGCGAACCTTGGCCATGGCTATCTCCCACCTCCGGTGTGTCCTCGAAGCTCGCATTGATAGCAGGAAATGGTCGCTATGCATCGGCGCCGGCTGCTTGAAGCTGTCATGCGCCGCGCCTAGAGTGCCTGCAGTTTTATCCCTCCCGCACCGCACAGGGATAAAGTGGAGGATTCCTATGGACGACCGGACTTCGCCGCAGCAGCTGGCGCGCAACGATCTCGACCGCTTCCGCCTGCGCAATTTCATCGAGGAGCTCGGCGACGACGAGCTTGACGTGCGCAACGACCCGGTCGACCTTGCCGACGTCGCCGCCATCCTGCATGGCAATCCGAAGGCAGTCTGGTTCCGTAACATCAACGGCTCTACCCTGCAGCTTGCCGGCAACGTGGTCGGCAGCCGCTCGCGTCTTGCGCGCGCCTTCGGGGTAGCGCCCGACAAGATCATCCAGGAGATCCAGCGCCGCCTGAGCTTGCCGCCCGAGCTGATCGAGCTCGACCAGGCCGACGCGCCGGTGCAGGAAGTCGTGCATCTCGGCGATGCCGCCGACCTTACGCATCTTCCGGCGCATCTCCAGCACGGGCTCGACGGCGCGCCCTATATCTCGGCGTCGATCGATTACTGCGTCGATCCGGCCACCGGCAAAACCAATTCCGGCATGCGCCGCCTCATGCTGCGCGGGCCCCATGAGGCCGGCGTCGACCTCAACGCGCCGAGCGACCTGCGCGCGATCTATCAGGCATCGGCGGCGCGCGGCGAGAAGCTGCCGGTCGCCTTCGTGCTCGGCGCCCATCCGATCGACACTTTGTCGGCGACCATGCGCATTCCGGTCGACGAACTCGGTCTCGTCGCCTCGCTGCGTGGCGGCGCGCTGCCGGTTGTGAAGTGCCGCACCAACAGCATCCGCGTCCCGGCCGACGCCGAGCTGGTAATCGAGGGCTACATCGACGGCCGCGGCTACGTCGAGAAGGAAGGGCCGTACGGCGAGTATCTCGGCTACTACGGCGTCGTGAAGCAGAACCCGGTGTTCCACGTCACCGCCATCACGCACCGGCGCGATGCGCTGTTCCAGACCGCGACCATTAGCGGCAGTTTCATGGACATGACCGACACCTCGAACCTCGAGGCGTTGCGCACCGAGCTCAACGTCTGGCGCGCGCTCGAGAGCGTCGTGCGCGAGCCGGTCGCAGTCTATGCGCCGGTCTCGGCCGGCGGCTCGATGAGCGTGCGCATCTCGCTGCGCCAACGCTATCCGGGCGAGGCGCGCGCCGCGCTCTACACCGTGCTCGGCGCCGTCGGCGTCAAGAACGTGTTTGCGGTCGATCCCGACATCGACGTGTTTTCCGACCGCCAGATGGAATGGGCGTTCGGCACCCGTTATCAGCCCGACAAGGACATCGTGGTGATCACCGGCGTGCGCTCCTCGCCGCTCGATCCCTCGCTGCACGGCGCGCAGACCGGCGCCAAGGCCGGCTACGACCTGACCTGGCCGATGCAGCACGCGGGCCGCTGGGACCTCTCGATCCCAAAGCCGCCGACCTACGCCGGCAAGCACTTCTCTTCAGTGCACGCAGCGCTCGAGGACGGGCCTAAACTGTTCGAGGAGCTGATGGCCGCGCTCGGCAGCCGCGACGGCCGCGAGATCGTACGCGATCTCCATGCGCTCAGTCAGCACAGCCACCACCGCATCGAGCGCGACGACCGCGGCCGGTATCTCATCAAGGCGGATTAACATTGCGCGCGCGGCTACTCGGAGTCGCGCTCACGGTCTTCGCGCTCGGCCACCTTTCCGCACAGGCGCTGAGCGAGACCGCGCGCCCGGCGATCTGGGTCGAAGCGCAGAAGTGATGTGACGTCGACGGGCGGACAAAGCCTCCGATACGATTCGTGGTTCCCGCCGTCGCCCCAGCCGCCAAGGAGATCGACATGGCAGCCTACTGGATCGGCGAGCATGCCATCACGGACGCTGCAAAATTCGACAACTATCTGCGCCAGGCGATACCGATCATTGAGCGCTTCGGCGGCCGCTATCTCACGCGCGTGGGAGCGCACGAAGTGTTGGACGGGAACTGGCGTCCAAATCGAGTTGTCATCATCGAGTTCCCCGACATGGCAGCCATGAGGGCGCTCTATGGCTCTCCGGAGTATCAGCCCCTGATCGCGTTGCGCCGAAGCGCGGCGAGCGATGTCATTATCGCGGTTGAAGGGACATGAGTTTGGATTTCCGAAGTATTTTATCGTGATCGCGCTGGTGTAGAGCACCAGAATGAGCGAGCCCGCAACAACAAAAACCTGGCGAAAACAGGATTGGTTGTGGACGGTCTATTTGTTTTCGCCGTGGTTCGCCTACCCGTTCCTGGTCATCTTGCGTGAAGCAATTCTGGGCTACCGGCGCTTTTCGTTTAATTGGCTTGATTGGCTTGGGGGCCATGCGCGAACGTCTGTCTTCGAACCAAATAACATCGCGCTGGCACTCGCCTTTATCCTTTTGTACTGCGCGGCATACGTCATTCTTTGGGTCAGGGGGAGGTCAAGGCTCGCCCTCGTAGCTATCATTTTTGTTGTCGCTGCGACGACCTATTTCGGGATTCTTTATCTCGACGCCCGTTTCAGTCCCGACGCTGGCGACGTCTGCAGCAATCGTGATTGGGGCTCGTCTTGCGTCTCCTATTTCGAGCTCGGACTGGTGATGATGGCGTCAATTGTCTGGTCCACCGCAGGATGCAGGTGGATGTTTCGGCGCTGGGCCAGCCAGGCCTATTCCTGGGACATGCCGGACAGGAGAGATTTGAAAAATGCGGGTCCGCTGTCGGGCGCGCGGCAAGGATCGGCATGGGGCCTGATCGCGACGGCGATCAGATTCATCGTGTTTATCGGCATCGTGTCGTTGATGATCGGGATTTTTTCGGGGCTTGCGCAGACCATTTGGAAGATACCGAATACGCCCGCTTTCGATTTCGCACTCAAGATGCTGGCAGCATTTGTTGGGTTGACCATCCTGCTTGTTGCAGCGATCGCCGCCGGTCGCGTCGTCGGAGGCGGCAATGTCAATGTGGGGCTCGCCAACGAGCCAATCTTGCGATCGCCCCTAATCCTTTTGCTGGCGGCAATTCTTGCAGGTTATGCCACAATCGCGACCTACGTCTTGTATCGCGTTCGTCCCGATCTGCTGTTGGAGGATCATCCGACCGGTTCTTGGCAGTTGGTTCTCTTCCTGCTCCTGGCCGTTGTCTTGTTTCCGATTGCCGAGGAACTGTTTTTCCGCGGCTGGCTCTGGACGGGACTGCGCCGTCATTGGAGCCTGCTCCCCGCCGCGTCATTGACCGGCGGATTTTGGCTGCTGCTGCACATTGACTGCGGCCTGCTTATGATTGTGCTTCTGCCTGTCGCCGTGATCCTGAGCCTTGCCCGCGAATTTGCCGGAAGCATTCGGGCTCCGATTGCGCTCCATGCGATGTACAATTCCATCGCTACGGGCCTGGTATTTTTGCTGGCGCGGTAGGCGGACTGTGTCGCGCAAATCGGCCGGAGCGCTCCTCTCCCCGTGTTTGGAGTATCCTTTCACCGCGCGATGTGATCGTGTGCGTAGCCCCGCGCCCAGCTGACCTTGAAAGCAAATAGGAGGAAGCGATGAAAACGCCTTACACGGTCGCATTGTCGCTCGTGGCGGGGATTGCGGTCGGGGCTACCGGCATTGCGGCGCTGCACGCCCAGGCCAAACCACCGGCCTTTGTGGTCGCGGAAATCGACGTGTTGGACGCCGCGCCCTATGACAAGGAGTACGTGCCGCCGGCGGCGAAAGCGATTGTGGACGGGGGCGGAAAATATATCGTGCGCGGCGGCGAGACCGTATCCTTTTATGGTGATCCTCCGAAATCGCGCATTGCCATCATGATGTTCGAGAGCATGGACATGGCCAAAGCCGCGTTTGGTTCTTCGGCCTTCAAAGCCGCCAAGGCAATCGGGGACAAATACGCGAAATTCCGCGTGTATGCGGTGGAAGGCCTGCCTCAATAACGGTCACCCGCACGATACGCCACGCTCCGCTACTCCCGCCCATGGTTGATCCACGATAGAGTGGCGTGACAGGTTCGGCCGTTGCAATCGGCCGGCGTAACAACACGAACAGGGAGGAACACGATGCGCAGGCTTCTGGCACTTTGCATGTTGACGGCGGGCGCCGTCCTGCTGGCGCTTGCCCCAACCACGGCGGCGCCGGTGAAGCTGCGAATCGGATGGGTTGTTGCCGGCGCCGATGCGCCGTTCCAGCTCTTCGGTCCCAAGGGCGTCGCGGTCCACGAGGGCGTGACCTACGAGATCGAAGGCGTGCACTTCAACGGCACGCCGACGATGATCACCGCGCTCGCGACCGGCGACATCGATCTCGCGCCGCTCGCCTATTCGAGCTTTCCGCTCGCAGTCGAGAACGCCAAGATGGATGATCTGCGGGTCATCTCCGACGTCTTCCAGGACGGCGTTCCCGATCACTACACCAACGAATTCATGGTGCTCAAAGACGGGCCGATCAAGACTCTGACCGATCTCAAGGGCACCGTAGTGGCGACCAATCTCGCCGGCAGCGCGGTCGACATCGCCATGCGCGCCATGTTGGTGCAGCATGGCATCAATCCCAAGTCAGATGTAACCATCATCGAGGTTCCGTTCCCCAACCAGAAGCCGCAGCTCTTGGAGAAGAAGGTCACGCTGATCGCCGCGGTACGGCCGTTCAGCGCAGATCCGGAGCTGCGGGCGGCGGCGCGCACGCTGTTCACGCAGCAGGAGGCGATCGGCCGCTCGCAGATGATCATCATGACGGGCCGCACCCCGGTGCTGCAAAAAAACCGGGCCGCGATCATTGATTTCCTGGAGGATCACGTGCGCGAGGTGCGCTGGTTCACCGACCCGGCGCATCACGACGAGGCGGTGAAATACCTGGCGGATTTCACCAAGCAGCCGGTCGGGCGATTCGCGAGCTGGGCGTTCACCACCAAAGGCGATTTCTATCGCGATCCAGCGGGCGTTCCGGACCTCAAGGCGCTGCAGGCGAACATCACGCTAACCAACAAGCTGGGTTTCATCCCGGCGGCGCTCGACGTGCAGAAGTATTCCGATCTGAGCTTCATCGATGCGGCCGGCGCGCGCCTGAAGTAACATAACGGCTCGTTCCGGGCCGTCGTGGCCGCGCCGGCCGAAGGCCGAGTCCCGGCCATCCACGTCTTTGCTTGTTGATTCGCTGATACGTGGATGCGCGGGGCAAGCTCGCGCATGACGCCGCCGAGATTGGGGCAGTCAATTCAATCGACCCAGCACCGTTAGGGCGCTGCGGTCGCAGCCGATGCGTCGGCATCCGCTGCGGGTATGCGTACAATGTCGCGCCAGGCGTCGCTGCGGGCAAAAATCTCGGCGGATCGGCGCTCGAGCTTGTCGAGCAGATGATCGAGCGTCTCGCGCTCTCCCGGACGCAGGACGCGCAGCAGTTCCTGCTCAAGCGCGCGCGATACGTGTTCGACTTTGTCGTGAATGCGCTTGCCCTTTGCGGAGAGCGACAGGATGGTGCGCCTCCGATCAATCGCGTCTTCCCCCCGCAGCACCAGTCCCTGTTCGGCCAGCGCGTCGATGCCGCGCGTGACTTTCGCGGGCTCGAGACTCGTGTGTCCGCCGGCTTCCGTTGCCGATAGCGGGCCGAAGTAGTCGATCACGCTCAACAGCTTCCACCCGTTGGTCGAAAGCCCGAAGCGCGACGCATGCATATCGGCGAGGCAGCGTGTGTGCCGGCGCGCGATGATCGAGAACCGATAGGAC
>DATIPA010000069.1:0-3580 GCA_035472475.1 Xanthobacteraceae bacterium
CCGCGGTGATCGCAAGCGATCGGGGCGGTCGCCGCGGTGACCGTCGTTGATCCTGCGGATGCAGCCGCGGGTCAGCTGAGACTTTCGAGCTCTCCGATCATGCGCTCGATGAGCGAGAGGCCGCCCTGCCAGAACGAGGGATCGCGGGCGTCAAGCCCGAACGGCGCCAGCAGTTCGGCATGCGTCTTGGTGCCGCCCGCCGCCAGCATCGCGAGGTAACGGTCGGCAAAGCCTTCGTGGCTCTTCTCGTAGACGGCGTAGAGCGAGTTCACCAGGCAATCGCCGAACGCGTAGGCGTAGACGTAGAACGGCGAATGCACGAAGTGACCGATATAGGTCCAGAATGTCTCATAGCCCGGCTTGAGCTCGATCGCGGGACCGAGGCTCTCGCTCTGCACCTCGAGCCAAAGCTCGCCCAGCCGCTGCGCGGTCAGTTCGCCGGACTTACGCTCAGTGTGGACCTTGTGCTCGAATGTGTAGAAGGCGATCTGGCGCACGACCGTATTGATCATGTCCTCGACCTTGCCGGCGAGCATCCCCTTGCGCTGCTTCTTGTCGGTGGTGACGGCGAGCAGGCGCCGGAAGGTGAGCATTTCGCCGAACACACTCGCGGTTTCGGCGAGCGTCAGAGGCGTCGGCGCCATCAGCGGACCATTTGGTGCCGCCAGCACCTGGTGCACGCCGTGACCAAGCTCGTGCGCCAACGTCATCACGTCGCGCGGCTTGCCCTGGTAGTTGAGCAGCACATAAGGGTGCGCGGACGGAACGGTCGGGTGCGCGAACGCGCCCGGCGCCTTGCCGGGGCGCGCCGGAGCATCGATCCAGTTCTCGCTGAAGAAGCGCTCGGCAATCGATGCCATACGCGGCGAGAAGGCACCGTACGCGGACAGCACGGTTTCGCGCGCCTCGGTCCACGCGATGGTTCGGCTCGCCACCTTCGGCACCGGAGCATTGCGGTCCCAATGCGCAAGACGCGTTTTGTCGAACCATTTCGCCTTGAGGGCGTAATAGCGGTGCGAAAGCCGAGGGTAGGCGGCGCGCACCGTCGCGACCAGCGCATCCACGACCTCGGGTTCAACCCGGTTGGCCAAATGGCGGGACGATGCAACGTCAGGGAAGCCGCGCCAGCGGTCCGATATTTCCTTATCCTTGGCAAGCGTATTGGTGATCAGTGTGAACACCCGCAGGTTCGCCGAGAAGGTCTTGGCGAGCGCCTGCGCCGCTTGCCTGCGGACCGCCACCTGCGGATCCTGCAGCAGATTGAGCGTTTGCTCGAGCGCGAGCTTCTCGCGGCCAACACTGAAACGCAGCCCGGAGATCGTTTCGTCGAACAATCGATTCCAGGCGCCGTACGCGGTCACCGATTTCTCGTGAAACAGCTGCTCGACGCGGTCCTCGAGCTGATACGGTTTCTCCCGGCGAATGTCCTCGAGCCAAGGCCGATAGTGCGCGAGCGGGCCCTGCCGCATGGCAGCCTGCAACGCCGCCTCGTCGATGCGATTGAGCTCCAACGTGAAGAACAGGAGGTGCGAGGACGACGTGGTAATGCGCTCCTGCACATCGCCGAAGAATTTGGTCCGTTTCGGATCGCTGGTATCGCCGGCATAGATCAGGCCCGCGTAAGACACGAGCCGTCCGATCAGATCATCGATCATCTCGTAGCGCTTGACCGCTTCGGCCAATCGCACACCGGCGTCGGGAGCGCTCGCCATAGCGGCGAGCTTGCCTTTGAACTCGTCCTCGAACGCAACCGAATAAGTATCCGCCCGATCGAGATCGCGCCGCACTCCCGGCGCATCCATACCTGAATAGAGATCGTCGAGCTTCCACTCGGGCAGCGCTCCGAGCCCGGCGCGTTGCCGCCTCGGTGCAACCCTCTTGAGCTTGGCGGAGCGCCTATGAACGAGGGACGGGCTGGTCGGCATGCGGATATCTCATGGAACACTGGCCTTCGCAGTCAGTTATGGCGAAGCCAAGGCGTGCGGTGGTTTTCCGCGCAGCACAAAAAGTTAACAAACTACAAAAGCGTGTCCCGCAAGCCACAGTCATAGAAAATTAGGTAAATGAGAGGTCAATGACACGTTGTGAGACCGTTGTTGAGGTACACTTGGGGCGGTTCTCTCTGATTTGAACCGCTGAACCCCATTCGCGACCAACGACCGCGTCGTTGATGTCGATGGAGCGGCGTCGCCCCCACGCCTGGAAAGGGAATGTTACATGGCCAAGTTGCGCCTGGACTATCTGTTGATAAGCACTGCCATCACTGTCGCTCTATCCACTGTAAGTGCCGTGCGCGCCGCCCCCGACGCGTTTGACGTCATTGCGGCTGCGATTCCGCTCCCCGAAACGGCCGACGTTAAGCCGCTGACCCCGGCCGACGTCGTGCAAAGGCGCACACCAGCGGCTCCGAGTGCAGCGACGGCTGCGCCGGCGGCCGCACCAGCCGCAACTGAGGCGACGCCTGAGCAGAAGGCGCAGGATACCGCCGTTGTTCCGACCGATCCGGTCGCCGCCAAGATCAAAGACCTGCTGGCCTCGAATCGCTTCTTCGCCAGCAAGAAGGAACGCGCTGCGGCTGAAGCGTTCTATTCCGCGCGCACCTACGCTCCCCTCTGGGAAACTGCAGGCGCGGCCAACGATCGCGCGAAGGCGGCGATTGCCTATCTGGCAACCGTCGACAGCGAAGGCCTTGATCCGGCCGAGTATGCGGTTCCGAGTTTTAAGAACGCAACCAGCCCGGATCAGCTTGCCGAGGCAGATCTCCGCATGACGGCCACGCTGCTGACCTACGCCCGGCATGCCCAAAACGGCCGCATCAACCCGTCGCGGGTCGTTCCGGAAATCGCCTACACGGGCGAACCCCTAGATCCGGCCGACGCTCTCGCCAAACTCTCCGACAGCAAGGACATCGCTGCGACGCTTGCCGACTTCAACCCGTCGAATCCCCACTACCGGGCGCTCAAGGCCAAGCTCGCCGAGTTGCGCGGCGGCAAGAACGGCGCCGGCGCGATCCGCATCCCCAGCGGCCCCGTGCTCAAGCTCGGCAAGTCCGAGTTGCACGACGCGCGCGTCCCTGCGCTGCGCGAGAAGCTTGGCCTCGCTGCCAAGGACAACGACGTCTATGACCGCGCGCTCGCCGATGCGGTCGCAGCGTTCCAGAAGGAACACGAGCTGCGCGGCAATGGCGAACTAACGACGGCAACGGTCGATGCGCTCAATGGTCCGCGCCGCGATCGTTCGCATGAGGTCGACACCATCATCGCCAACATGGAGCGTTGGCGCTGGCTCAGCCACGACCTCGGCAAGGCGTACTCGATGTTGAACATCCCCGACTACACGCTGCAGGTCTACAAGGATCAGGCCGTGATCTGGAAGACTCGCGTCGTGGTCGGCAAGCCGTCGAAGCCAACGCCGCTCCTGACGGAGACGATGAAATTCATCACCATCAATCCGACCTGGAACGTGCCGCCGTCGATCGTCTATCACGAATACCTGCCGGTCATGGCGCAAGACCCGACCGCGCTCGCGCGCTATGGGCTGCACGTGAGCTACAACCGCGACGGCAGCGTGCACATCTCGC
>DATIPA010000070.1:0-10735 GCA_035472475.1 Xanthobacteraceae bacterium
CCGGGCGCGGCCCAGCGCGCCAGCGCATTGGTGTAGGATCGCGGCAGATCCCAATCGCGCGCCGCGGCGAGCACGCAGGCGAGGTAGCCGGGCCGGGGCCGCCCGGGCCGCGACGAGCGCCCGATGTAGACCAGTGCTAAAGCCACGCCGCCGGCATGACCGACCGCATGCACGCGGCGACAATAAAGGCCGGTGTCGATGCTCTCGTAGGCGTTGAGCGCGTCAACGTCGCGCGGGGTCAGCTGCCAGAGCACGCCGTGCACCTCATGCCCCGGCCGCCTGACGATCGATGCATAGCCGTCCGCCATGACGATGAAACGATGGTGATCGAGCACCGCGGTCCCGAGCGGACGCGCGTGCGGACAATGCCGCCGCATCAGCGCGCGCGACATGTTGGACCCGTACGCAAAATGCAGCGGCATCACCGTTCCCTCGCCTGCAGCGCGCGCTCCTGGTCCACCATATAGTCGCGCACGACCGGCACATCGTCACGGCGTTCGCTCAGCAGGATCTGGAACACCATGTTGGAGCCGTGCAGAAAACCAAGCTCGGCCGCGCCCAGGTAGAACTCCCACATGCGCGCAAACCGCTCGCCCATCATGGCGACGACGGACGGCCGCTTGGTCGCAAAGCGTTGCCGCCAGTTGCGCAGGGTCCAGGTGTAATGCAGCCGCCAGACCTCGCAGTCGTCGACCCACAGGCCGGTCCGTTCGGTCGCGGCAAACACCTCGGACAGCGCCGGCGCGTAGCCGCCCGGGAAGATGTACTTGCGAAAGAACGGCGGCGTCGAGCCAGGCGGGGACATCCGCCCGATGGCGTGGATCAGGGCGCAGCCGCCGGGCGCCAGCAAGCGACGAATGGCGCGGAAATAGTCGTCGAAATAGGCAACGCCGACATGCTCCATCATGCCGATCGAGACGATGCGATCGAACGGGCCGGAGATCTCGCGATAGTCCTGCTCCACGAACGTGATCTTGTCCACGACGCCGGCGGTGCGCGCCCGCTCGCGTGAGGCCGCAAGCTGGTCGGGCGAAACATTGAGCGCCGTAACGCGCACGTCGAACGTCTGCGCCAGGTAGATCGCGAGCGCGCCCCAGCCTGATCCGATGTCGAGGACCCGCATGCCGGGCGCGAGCATCAGTTTGGCCGCCACGTGCCGCAACTTGTTGAGCTGGGCGGCCTCGAGCCCCTCCGCCGGATGGGTGAAATAGGCGCAGGAATAGTTCATGCGCTCATCGAGCCAGAGCGCATAAAAGTCGGTCGGATGATCATAGTGCTCGCGGACATTGCGCGCCGCGCGGCCGAGCGCATTCCGTTGATGAAACGAGCGCAGCGCCCGCCATACCTTGCGCAGCACCAGCTGGAGCGGGTGGGCGCCAAAGTGCCGCCGGTTGACCGAGAACAACATCTGCAGATCGTAGATGCCGGCGTTCTCGATCGTCAGGCGTCCGTCCATGTAGGTTTCGGCGGTGGCCAGTTCCGGATTGAAAAAGATCTCGCGTTCGACCTTCGCGTCGTGGAAGCGCACGATGACGTCCGGTCCGTCAGCGCCGCTCCCGAAGGAATGCCGGCTGCCGTCATGCCGGATGACGGTCAGGCGTCCTTTTTCGACGAAGCGCCGGAGCAGATGTTGCAGGAGAAACACGTCAGTGATCCTCGCTTGGAGACGTGTTTGTCCCAAAATGACCGGAAAGGCCAGCGCCGTGACTCACGGTCTGGCGCCGAGCTCCTTGAGGGCCTTTTCGACGTAGCTGCGCAGCCCGGCGTCGGGCTTGAGCGCGAGCGCGCGACGAAAATCGGCGACCGCACGATCGGTCAGGCCCTTGCTGCGGTAGACCAGGCCGCGGTTGATGAACGCGATCGCGTAGTCGCCGTTGAGCTCGATCGCCCGATCGAAATCCTCGAGCGCGCGATCGTAGCGTCCGAGCTGCATGAGCGCGTCGCCGCGATTGTTGAAGGCGGCCGGATTGCCGGCGTCGAGCCCGATCGACCGGTCGTAATCGGCGAGCGCGTGGTCGATGTCGCCCTTGCGCCGGTAGGCGAGCGCGCGATTGTAGAACGCCTCGGCGTAGCTCGGATTGAGCGCGATCGCGGCGCCGTAATCCGCGATCGCGCGGTCATAGTCGCGCTTGTCGTCGTAGGCACTGCCGCGATTGTTGAAGGCGGCGGCATTGCGCGGGTCGAGCCGGATCACCGCCGTGCAGCCCTCGATCTGCTGATCGGGCGAGGCCGTACCTTTGCGGTCGCACCACGCCATATCGTGCGCGCTTTGCGCCCGCGCGAGCGCGCCCTGCCCCAGGCTTGCGACCACCCCAACCAAGCATCTCGCCACCAGCGATGCCCGTCGCATGCAAGATCCGCCCTTACGATGGCCCCACCCTGTCGGCCGGCAAGGATTGCGGCCGGGGCGCAGGATCGGCTTCGGCCGTCGCCCGCCGGCCCGACACCACGTGAACAAGGAACAAAACCGGCAGCGCCAGACCCAGCCCGTAGTGCAGTCGGCTGATCCACGGCCGCACCACATCGGACCCGGAATAATATAAGCCGAACGCGGTCACGATCAGGACAACGTTGAACGTCGCCATCACCGTCCCGGTCACCCGGTTCTTGCGCGCATGCCACGCGCGCCGCAGGTGCAGCGGGATGAGAGCCCCGAGCAGCATCAGAGCCACCATGGCGGCGCCCCCGTGCACCATCAGCAAATTCACCGCCGTCTGCTGCCAGAACTCCTCGCTCTCCTTGAGCGCATCTGCCACCAGCCAGACGGCGCCGGTACCAAACAGCAGCGCGAACGCCGCGTAGATCGCCCAGCGAAACTGCGGATCAATGCGCACGGCTGGCGGCATCCTGCCAATCGGCGGTCGCGCACACTTCGCCGGTTTCCGCCACGAACAGCGCGCTAGCGCCGTAATGGTCTAGGATTGGCCCGGCGTCTTCGCGGGCGATCATCACGATCTTCGTCAATGCATCGGCCACCATGCAGGACGATGCCCGTACGCTCGCTCCGCGAACCGTCCGCACCGGTTCACCGTGGCGCGGATCGATCACCGCACAGTCGCCGACGACCCGGCTGCAGAACGGATCGACACGGCCAGCCGTCGATGCGAGCGCCTCATTGAACACGTCGATGCGCGACATCACCGCTGCCGGGTCGCCCGGATCGCGAATGTCGATCGTGTACGCATGCGGCCCAAAGCCGTAAAGATCGCCGCCCGCATTGACGAGGCCGACCGCAACGCTGCGCTCGCGCAGCGCACCAACCGCGCGATCCACCGCAAATCCCTTGGCGATGCCGCCGAGATCGATGCGCGCGCTCGCGCGCCGCAACCGCACGCGCCGATCCGGCAACAGCTCGACCGCATCCTCGAGCGGTTGCGCTCTGCCGGGCGAGCCGGGCAGCAATCCCAGCGACTGAAGCACCGGGGCCACCGCGATGTTGAACAACCCGCCGGAACGGCGCTGCAGCTCGGCCGCCGCGGCCAGAACATCGAACGTCCAGGCGTCGACCGCGACTGCGCTGGTGCCGCCGCGATTGAGCCGGCTCACATCGCTTTGCGGATCGTGGAAGCTCATCAGCGCGTGGACGCGGGCGACCGCCTCGAACGCCGCGTCGATCGCCGCGTCCGCTACGGCGCAGGGCGCGACCGCGATCTCCACGAAAGTTCCGAGCAGCGGCCGGGCGCGCCGCACCAGGTCGGCGCCGCGCAAACCCGACGCCGCTGCGCTAGCGCCCACGGCCACCATAGGCTGCCAATACCCGCTTGACGCCCTGGGTGATGTGCTCCGACGAGAGCGTGGCGCCCGAGATGTTGCGGATGTCCTGACCGACCGCGAGCGCGCTGCCGGCGGTCTTGCCGACAAACTGCGCGAGCCAGCTCGGACTGCGAACTTCGCCGCCATACGACTCGCGATATTCCAGGATATCGATCCGGCGGATACGACCGCTCGGGTCGACGGACACCGCGTAGTCGATGTAGAGGTGCTTTCCGATCACGCGGTCGAACACGAAATAGCCGAGCAAGCGCCCGCCGGATTCGGCTTTCCACACCCGCCCGCCCTGCACTTCCGCGAACGTCGCTCCCGGGAACGCCTGCCGCTGCGCTTGCGCAATACTGAGATATTGCACCGCGTGGGCTGGAGCGGTGATCGAAATGGCGAGCGCTGCCGGCGCGCTCCAGCGTATCCATCGGGTCATCCGCAGACCTGCTTCTCAACGTTACTTTTGCGGGGCATCTTTTGTTTGCGCGTGTCCTTTTTCGCAAAACCGGTTCCCACTTTTGCGGGACACGCGCTAGAAGAAGAAGCCCACGCCGCCAAGCACATAGTCCGTGTGCGGCGCGTTCGGATCGTCGGTCTTCACGTGCTGATAGGTCGCTTTCAGCACCACCTGGGGCGATGGAAACACCGCCACACCGGTGGTGAAGAATTGCTGTTGGCCGGCGCCGGTCGGCGAGTTCACGTCGGTTCCGGCAAATCCGGCGGTCTGCAGGTTTTGATAGGTGTAGCGGAAGAACGGAACCGCCTCCCATTGCGAACCGATGAACATCCCGAGCGGGAAGTGATACGCGATCTCGCCCGAGGTGCCGAACATGGTTTTGCCGACGTTGTTGAACGGATCGCCGTCGTTGTTGGCCCGCAGGTTCTCCGGCGCGCCAAACATGACCCGCACATATTCGCCCCGGAACTCCCATCCGGTCTGCGGCACCCGGTAGCGGAACTCGGTATCGAACATCAACAAGCTCGACGAGTTCAGCATGTTTCCGAACTGGTCGTAGGAGCCGCGCGGCGTGGTGTTCGGCGTGTAATAGACGCTTGTGCTGCCGGCGAACCCCGGCAGGAACGTCGGGGCGTAATCGAGCTTGCCGGCGACCGCGATCGCGTTGTTGAGCTGCGCGAAATCGCCGATCGGAGCCTGCGAGAACGCGAGGCCGGACAGCCCGTCGATACCGGGCGCGAAGCCGGTCGGGAACGGCGGAACCGTGTTGGCGGCGGTGCGCAATCCGAAGTCGTCGCCGAAGTCCTCGAGACTCATGCTGGTCTGTACCTGATAGCTCAGGCCGTCCGCGAGATTGCCGTAGACGCTGGTGGCGCCCGCCTTCCAGGTTGACGGAATAAGCCCGAGATAGAGCTCCGGCCGGTTGACGCTGTAGAACTGGGTCGGCTCGTGGTGCTGGTTGATGTAGCCGATCGGGATCAGGTCGACACCGGGGGCGCGCCAGTTGAACGCGTCCACCATCTTGAAGTCGATCCAGAGCTGCTCGATTTCCGCGGTGCCGTGCAGCTTGTCGTCGGCGTCGAACCCGGAGCCGCCGTGCTCAAACTCGATCTCGGCGTTGAAGATGATGTTCGGCGTGATGGCGTAGGTCGGCAGCAGCACCATGCGGCCCATATCAAAACCGTTCTGCCAATCGCCGTTCGCGGCCGGGTTCTGCAGCGTGCCGAATTTCACCTCACCGTAGGCGCCGATGCTCAGGCCCGGCACGGGCGAAGCCGCAGCGCCGAAAAGCGGCTTGTCGCTGCTCAGGCCGGCTTCTCCGCCGGGCAGCGGCGGCAGATGCCACAGCGCAGTTTGCGCGGTCGGCGTCGGTCCTTCGGGAGCGGGCGGCGTCTGCGGATTGCCGGCTGTCTGCCTGGCCGCGTCCGCCGGAGCCGGTGCGCTGCCTGCGGCTGTTGCCGGCGCCTCCCCGCCAGCAGGTGCTGCACCGACCGACGGCAACGGACCCAACTTGGGAAACGGTGCCCCAGCAGACTTCGCCGCCGGTTGCGCGCCCGCGGGTGCCGAAGCGGGTGCATTGCCCTGCTGTTTTTGTTTGAGCTGCGCCTCCAGCATCTGGATGCGCTGCTCCATCATCTGCATGCGTTTGAGCATCTGCTCGGTCGCAGACGACGCCTGATCCGCCGGGCGCTCGGTCGTGCTCAACGGTTTCGACGGATCGTCGATCGCGTGCGCGCCGCCCGCGCTCACACCCAGAATTGTGCTGCTCAGCAGCAACCTTGCCAATGCAGGTCGCGACGCGCGGCGCCGTGCGCGCGCGTCCACCTTGATCTGTCCGGACATGCCTTCCCCCACCCCGTTCGCGAATAATGAGATCCCCACCGGTCGTCGAAATCCGCGAGCGCAAAGGTGTATTCGATTTGCAGGAAGGAATAGACTCAAATTTTGACCTAATAGATTGGAATATCTTGAAAATCACTGATTTGAATTGGAGTAATTCCAAACTTCAGCTTTGAATTGGAGTAATTCCAAATCGATTTGATGAGCAACATCAAGCTCGCGTGATGTCGTCGCGCGCGCCACTGGGCTTAGCCGAACTCCATGATCACCGCGTCGACCGCGAGGGTGTCGCCGGGCTTGGCGAGGATCTTTTTCACCACGCCGTCGCGCTCGGCCCGCAACACGTTTTCCATCTTCATGGCTTCGACCACGGCGAGCGTGTCGCCGGCTTTGACGTCGCTTCCCTCGGTGACCGCGATCGACCGCACGAGCCCCGGCATCGGACACAACAGCTTCTTGCCGGAATCACTCGGCGGCTTAAGCGGCATCAGCCGCGCTGCCGCAGCCTCGCGTTCGGTGTAGACGAAGGCGCTGACTTCGACCCCGCCGTGCGCCAGCAGAAACCCGTTCAGGATCGGGCGCACCTGCACCGCGACCGGCGTCCCATGGACCGTGCCGGTCCACACCAGTTCACCCGGCTTCCAGTCCGACGTCAGAATCCGCGCCGGACCTTCGGCGTCGCCTTCAATGAAACGCACCGCGATCCCGCCCGCTTCGCGCGCGACCGAGAGCGCCATCTCGTTGTCGCCGAGCCACACCGCGCGCCGGCGCTGGCGGGTCACAATGCGACCGCCCATCTGACCCGAGATCCGGCGCTTGCGTTCGCCGATGACGTGGTCGATCGCTGCCGCGACCGCGGCGATCAGGCGCGCCTGCTCGCCTTGCGGGACGATCGGATGAAAGCCGTTCGGAAATTCCTCGGCGATGAATCCGGTCGAGAGGCGTCCGGCGCGCCAGCGCGAATTTTGCATGACCGCCGACAGGAACGGAATGTTGTGGCGGATGCCGTCGATGTAGAACGCGTCGAGCGCGCGCGCCTGCGCATCGATCGCCGCGGCGCGCGTCGGCGCGTGGGTTACGAGCTTTGCGATCATCGGGTCGTAGTAAATCGAGATCTCGCCGCCCTCGTAGACGCCGGTATCGTTGCGGATGGTGACGCCATTGGTGGTGGCCTCGGCGGGCGGGCGATAGCGCGTGAGCCGGCCGACCGACGGCAGAAAGTTGCGGTACGGATCTTCCGCATAGACGCGGCTCTCGACCGCCCAGCCGGCAAGCTTGACGTCGCTTTGCCTGATGCCCAACCGCTCGCCCGCGGCCACGCGGATCATCTGCTCGACAAGATCGATCCCAGTGACGAGTTCGGTCACCGGGTGCTCGACCTGCAGCCGCGTATTCATCTCCAGGAAGAAGAAGCTTTTGTCCTGCCCCGCGACAAACTCGACGGTGCCGGCCGAGTCGTAACCGACAGCTTTCGCAAGCGCGACCGCCTGCTCGCCCATGCGCGCGCGCGTCGCCTCGTCGAGCAGCGGCGACGGCGCCTCTTCCAGCACTTTTTGATTGCGCCGCTGGATCGAGCATTCCCGCTCGCCCAGGTAGATGACGTTGCCGTGCTTGTCGCCGAGCACCTGGATCTCGACATGGCGCGGATCGACGATGAATTTTTCGATGAACACCCGGTCGTCGCCGAACGAGGATTTGGCCTCCGAACGCGCCCGCGCAAAGCCCTCGGCGACTTCGTCACGCGAATGCGCGATGCGCATGCCCTTGCCGCCGCCGCCGGCGGACGCCTTGATCATGACCGGGAAGCCGATCTCCTGCGCAATCCGGACCGCCTGCCGTTCGTCTTCGATCACGCCAAGATGGCCGGGTACGGTCGAAACCTCGGCGTTGGCGGCGGCCTTTTTGCTCTCGATCTTGTCGCCCATGGCGGCGATCGCCTTGGGGTTCGGGCCGATAAAGGCGATGCCGGCGCGCGCGAGCGCAGTCGGGAATGCTTCGCGCTCGGACAGGAAGCCGTACCCCGGATGCACCGCCTCCGCGCCGGTCGCCCGGCAGGCTTCGACGATCTTGTCGATCTGAAGGTAGCTCTCGGCGGCCGGCGGCGGGCCGATGGCGACGGCTTCATCCGCCATTTCCACGTGCAGGGCATCGCGGTCGGCGTCGGAATAGACCGCGACGGTCGCAATGCCCATCCGGCGGGCGGTCTTGATGATGCGGCACGCGATCTCGCCGCGATTGGCGATCAGAATGCGCTTGAACATCCCCACAGCCGATCTACCCGACCGCCTTACGCTTGCGTTGACTTGGGTCCGATGTCAACGCGGCTCCAACCGTGCAAAGAGAGTGCCGGAGATTATTCGTCCGCGCAGCCCCGCCGAAATAGAAAATTGAAACGCCGGTCACCCCCGATGACGCGATTGCTTTTTCGACTTTGCCCGCCCCAGCCGCCGCTGGCCAGTTCGTGCATCTGCGACTATATGGCTGCCACGGACGCATCGAATTGCGCGATGATGTCCGGACGATCCCGACTTGAGGAGGTGTGGCATGGCACTCGCAATCAATGATACGGCGCCCGACTTCGAGGCGGATACCACCGAAGGCAGAATTCGCTTTCACCAATGGCTCGGCGATTCCTGGGGGGTTCTGTTTTCGCATCCCAAGGACTTCACCCCGATCTGCACCACCGAACTCGGCTACATGGCGCGCATCAAGCCGGAGTTCGACAAACGCGGCGTTAAGATCATCGGGATTTCCGTCGATCCGGTCGACAGCCACGCCAAGTGGGCGAACGACATCAAGGAGACCCAGGGTTTTGCGCCGAACTTCCCGATGATTGGCGACCCCGATCTGAGCATCGCCAAAGCCTGGGGCATGCTGCCGGCAGCGGCGTCGGGGGACGCCTCCAAGCGCACGGCCGCCGACAATCAGACGGTGCGCAACGTCTTCGTCATCGGCCCCGACAAGAAGATCAAACTGGTTCTGGTCTATCCGATGACCACCGGGCGCAACTTCGACGAGGTGCTGCGCGTGCTCGATTCCCTTCAGCTCACCGCCAAGCACAAGGTCGCAACTCCGGTCAACTGGAAGCAGGGCGAGGATGTGATCTTCGCCGGCTCGGTGTCGGATGAGGACGCCAAGAAGACCTATCCGCAGGGCTGGAAGGCACCCAAGCCCTACATTCGCATTGTTCCGCAACCGCGGCAGTAATACGCAACATCCAGGCTATGCTATTGGGCGCGGCGTTAGCCGCGCCCTTTTCACGCCGGAGGCGTCATGTCGAACCCGTCCGTCAAGCAACCGCCGTTCGCCTTACTGCTGGGCATCAATATCACGCACGTCTCGCCTGAACGGGTCACCGCCGAACTGCCCGTGCGCGAGGACCTCACCAACGGCAACGGCATCCTGCATGGCGGCGCGATCATGACACTTGCCGACAACCTCGGCGGCGCCGCCACCATGGCGAACCTGCAGGCCGGCTTCATTACCACCACGATCGAGAGCAAGACAAACTTCTTTGCCGCCATTCCGACCGGCGAGACCGCCCGCGCCGAGTGCACAGCGCTCCACCGCGGCCGCACCACGATGGTCTGGCAAACCCGCATCACGCGGGGCGACGGCCGGCTTGCTGCGGTCGTCACGCAAACCCAGCTGGTGATCGAGCCCAGGCCGAAGGCGGATTAATCGGGTCGACGACGAGCCGCGAGGCCGTCGCACCGACGAGCTTCAGCCGGCGCCACGATGATCTTCCGCTGGAACGCGCGCGCGAATGATCTTGATGAGGTCGTCGACCACGAATCGACTCTCGATGAGCTGCAAGCCGGCTTCCGGAACATGCTGCTCGGTGCGGCGGTCGAAACTCGCCCCGTAGGCCCAATGCACCCACGGCTCCCAGAGCTTGGTCGCGGCCTTGCGCAGCGCTCCACGCGGCCGCGTGTACTCCAACAGGCGAAGTTCAGCCCCCGGTTTCAAGACGCGCGCAAGCTCGCGAAGCGCGGGGAGCTGCAAATCCTCCGGCAGCACGCAAAACAGGAATGTGGCGACCGCGGCGTCGAAAGACCGGTCCGGAAAGTCGAGGCGAGCAACGTCCATGTGACGCAACTCGACCTCGGCCCCCGCCGAGGGGCGCCGACGCTGCGCGCGCGCCAGCATGGCCGGACTGAGATCGATCCCGAACACCTTGGCGCCGCGCGGATAGAACGGAAAGTTGCGCCCGGTGCCGACCCCCGCATCCAAGATGGTGCCGGATAGTCCTTCGAACATCTGCGGGCGGATAGCGCGATAACGCCGGTATTCGAACGGCAGATCGAGAAGATCGTAGAGCGCGGCAATCCGCTGATAGCGATCAAACAGCGAGGTCATGGGCGATCGTCATGCGGCACCGGCCCCGGGCCGCACACCCCAGGCAACGATGCTCCGGACTGTCGTCGTCAACACGTCGGCGTTCGCCTTCGCTAGGTGAATTTCCCCAATGCGCGCTCGCTCGCCCACCAGATCATCTTGCTGCCGAGCACAATGACAACGCCGAGCACAACCCACGCATAGAAGCTGACCGCAACCAGGCCCGATCCAAATACGAGCACGGGGATAGTCATTAACAAATAGTACGGCCCGGTGAGCCGACAGTGTGTGCGTCCGCAACGCCGGGCGTTCAGGATGCATGCCGTCCCCATCCAGACAAGC
>DATIPA010000071.1:0-13672 GCA_035472475.1 Xanthobacteraceae bacterium
CTCGCTGCTCAACGACAAGCGTCCGCGCGCTCCGATCGAGCTGACCGAGCACCTGCGCTGCCCGCTGCTCGGCCTGTTCGGCAACGACGACCCCAACCCGTCACCCGATCACGTCAACCGCACCGAGGCGCTGCTCAAGAAGCTCGGCAAGACCTACGAGTTCCACCGTTACGACGGCGCCGGCCACGGGTTCTTTGCCAACAACCGTCCCGGCTATCGCGCCGAACAGGCGACCGATGGCTGGAAGAAGGTCATCGCCTTCCTTCACAAGCACATCGGCGGCCGCAAATAGTCAGGAGATCGACATGTGTTCATACATCGTTGAAAAAGCCGCGCTGGTCGGCAGCGCCAAAGGCCCAAAAGGCTGGGTGCACATCGACACCGCCAATGTCTATTACGACCACCCCTATCACGCGCCGCTCGACCATGCGCTCGGAATCGATTTCATCTGCGAAGCCGAGGGCGGCCGTGACCGCGTGGCGATCGAGATCAGCGCAGAGTCGGCACGCGAGCTGGTCAAGAAAATCCTGACCGCGCTGGCGACCGGCGACGCGGCGCACGCCGCAATCGCGGCCGAATAGTCTGATGAGGTTCCCTAGTGCCGCGCTTTCGGCGGCACTAGCCGGCGAGCGCCATAGGCTCGGCGGTCGCATCGTGCTCGAAGATCCAGTCGCGGCTGAGCGGCGGCGGGGCGGGTACCTTGCGGTTGTTGTTGAACTGATCGCGCGCCTGCAACTGCACCTGCCGCGCCCGATCGATGCGCTCCGCCTCGTAGGCGCGCAGCGCCCGGCGCGGGTCGTCGGCGTGGCGGGCGACATTGCGCGCCAGCGCGTAAGCGTCCTCAAGCGTGATTGACGCTCCCTGCGCCAGCGTCGGCATCATCGGATGCGCCGCGTCGCCCAATAGTGTCACGCGTCCGCTGGTCCAGTGCGCCAGCGGGTCGCGGTCGTAGATCCCCCATTTGAACACGTGCTCGACCTTGCTCAGCATCTCGAGCAGCGCGTCGTTCCAGCCGGCGAAGGCGGCGAGCATGTCCGCGCGGGTGCTGGGCGCGGTCCAGGATTCCTCGGCCCATTCCGGCGAGACGCGGCCGACGAACATGTTGTAGAGCTCGCCGCCGCGGATCGGATAGCAGATCACATGACCGTTCGGACCGATCCACCCGACGTACTCACTGCGTTCGATTTGGACCGATCTGTCCGGCCCGACGCGCGTTGGCACCAGCTCGATCGGAAGGATGGCGCGCCAGCCGGTTTGCTCCGTGAAGCGCGCCGGCGCCGCGCCGAATAGGCTTTCGCGCACGATCGAGCGAATGCCGTCGGCACCCACGATCAGGTCGGATTCGATCTGCGTTCCATCGGCGAAGCGCGCGACCGCATGATTTTCAAATGATTCTACGCCGGTGCAGCGGGCTTCGAGCGTCATGCCCTTGTCCGGCACAGTCTCCCGCAGCAGGCGGTGCAAGTCGGCGCGATGCGCCGTGATGTAGGGCGCGGCGAACTGCTGGCGCGCAACCGCCTTGAGCGGCTCGCGGTAGCGCAGGCTCGCGGTGTCCCAGTTCACCGACACAAGCGCGGTCGGCTCGAAGGCGAGGCCCTGCAGGGTATCCTCAAGGCCGAGCGCGCGCAGAACCTTGACCCCGTTGGGTCCGATCTGGAGGCCGGCGCCGACCTCGCCGAGATCGGGCGCGCGTTCGTAAACCGCAACTTCCATCCCAAGCTTGCGCAGCGCCCCGGCGGCAGCGACGCCGCCAATCCCGGCGCCAATCACTGCAACGCGCAGTTTTCTTTGCATCAGGAATGGACCCCGGATCGCGTTTGCGTGTTTTCCTGACGCTATCACGCGCTCCCTGACGCGTGATACCGCGCCCGGCGCATGCGCCGCAGGCGACAGCGTGACCGGCGGCGCTTCGGCGCCCGGACAACGCTCCGCAGCACAACTGCCGGCCAATTAGGCAATGCTGCGATGCAACAAGATTATTCCTCCGACTGTGGAGGCACGTATACTAGTGCTTGTAGACTCGGGAAAACCAGACCTAGTGTCAAAAAGGGGGACGAAGCCCAAGGAGTAGACCAACTCGACCATCGATCGCCGCGCCGGGGCATAGAAGGAGCCAACCAATGAGCGGACTTGTTGCTCGGATGCAACTTGCTCTTGTCCTCGTCCTCCTCGCTTGTTCCCAAAGCCCGGCCCATGACAGCTGGATTTCGCGCGGCGGGCTGCGCAACGCCGCCGGTGAATGGTGCTGCGGCGAGGGCGACTGCTTTACGATTCCGGGCGACCAGGTGCACGTCACGGCGGGCGGCTACAGCTTGTTCAGCAAAGAAACCGTTCCGTTTTCGGAAGCGCAGCCGTCGCCGGACGGCGCCTATTGGCGCTGCAAGCGACCCGACGGGAGCCGGCGCTGTTTCTTCGCGCCGCCGTCGAGCTTCTGACCAGGCCAACATCTCACATAGGCGGCGCGCATTAGCGCATTCCCTCGCCGCTTGACCCCATCCGTTCGCGTGCGGACACTCGTGCGAGCTGCGCAAGCCGTCCACGAGGAATCCCCGCATGTCGAAGCCGAAAGTCCTCCTCTACGCGCCGCGTGAGGAGCCGAAGCCGATCATCGATGCCTTGCGCAATGCCGGCCTCGACGTCGTCGAGGGCGATCGCCGTTGGCAAACCCCCGGCGGTCAGCATCGCGAGCCGTTTCTGGCGGCGGCCCGCGACGCAGTCGCGCTGATGGGGACCTACAGCCGGTTCACGCCGCTCGACCGGCCTCTGCTCGAGGCCTGCCAGCGTCTGCGGGTGGTGGCGAAATACACCGCCGGGGTCGACGACATCGACACTGACGCGGCGAGCGACCTTGGGATCATGGTCTGTCACGCGCCGACGGAAGCGAATTGCTTCGGTGTTGCCGAAACCACCGTCGCTATGATCCTCGCCCTGCTGAAACGCGTGCGCGAGCGCGACAGCGAGATCCGCGCCGGCAAGTGGCGCGAACCGCACCTCACCTCCGTCTATCTGGGCATGCGCTATTCCGATAATCGGCCCGGCATCACAATCGGCATCGTCGGGTTGGGCCGCATCGGCACGCGGGTCGCCAACCTGCTGGCGCCCTGGCGCGTCCGGTTGATCGCCTACGATCCCTTGATCGAGCCGGCCCGCTTCCTGCTCGCCGGCGTGCAGTCAGTCGACTACCAAACGCTGCTGCGCGAGTCCGACGTGGTGACCTTCCATACCCCGCTGACCAAGGACACGCGCGGCATGATGGGCGCGCGCGAGCTCGCGATGATGAAGCAGACCGCGATCGTCATCAACGCGGCGCGCGGCGGCCTGATCGATGAGACCGCGCTGTCGCACGCGCTAAAATCGGGCGCGGTGCGCGCGGCCGCCATCGACGCGTTCGTCGAGGAGCCTCTGCCCGCTGCGTCGCCGCTGCGGCAGCTCGGAGACAAGATCCTGCTGTCGCCGCACTCGGCGTCGTTCAACGAGGATGCCCAGCTCGGTCCCGGGATCGAATGGGCGGCGCGTTCGGTGATCGCGGCATTGGCCGGCAACGTGCCTGACAATGTGTTCAATCGCGAGGTCATCCCGCGCTGGAAAGAAAAATTCGGCGGCGCGAGTGTCACGGGCTAGCGCATAATCCCGAAAAGTAGGTGCCGGTTTTCGGAAAAGATTATGCTCAACCAATAGGTCGCCCGCGCCCGCAACAGAGCGCTTTCATCAAACCCCAGCCACACAACGGATCCCGCATGCCGGCCAAAAAGCTCACTCCCCGCCTTCCGCAATTGTCCGAAGCTCAGCTCGATCAAGCACAACGTGCGCTACTGGACTCGTTGCGTTCAGGACCGCGCGGCAAGGGCGTCTCGCTGGGTGGTCCGTTCGGTTGCTACATGTATGCGCCCGAGATTGGCGAGGTCATTCAGCAGTTCGCGGCCTTCTGCCGGTTCAAGACGCGATTGCCCAAACGCCTGTCCGAGTTTGCGATCCTCGTCATTGGACAGATGTGGAAGGCGCAATACGAGTTTTATGCCCACGCTCCGGAAGCCGAACGTGCGGGCGTGTCGCCGCAAACGATCGGCGACCTCAAGGGTGGGCGCACGCCGACCAAGGCGCCCAAGGACGAGCGCGCGCTCTATGATTTCATCAAGGAGCTGCACCAGAAACGGCGGGTATCGGACCGAACCTACAAGCGCGTGCACGCGCTGCTCGGCGACGCCGGAATAGTCGAATTCCTGGGGATCCTCGGGTCTTATACGCTGACGTCGATGGTGCTCAACACGTTTCGGGTTCCGCTGCCGGCCGGCGTTACCGCGCCGTTCAAGGAACCGGCGCTGTGATAGCCGGCCCCGGCGGTTTGTAAGAGGCGACCCGATTCTGCCTGCGTTTTGGACACCGCCGGCGGTCAGTGCGACATTCCGGGCATCCCATGCATGTCGTGGCTCGATGGTGCGGATGACGCCGCGCCCGCCGTCTCCCCGACACCGACAACGGTGTAGTCGACATCGACCGACCCGGCTTTCTCGAAGGTTAGCGTGCCTTTGACGTGCTCGCCCTTCTGCAGCGGCTGCTTCAGGTCGAGCAGCATGATGTGATAGGAGCCGGGCTTGAGTTCGACGCTTTGACCCGGCTTGATCTCGAGGCCGCCCTTGAGCGGGCGCATTTTCATGACGCCGTTGTCCATGCTCATTTCATGGACCTCGAAGCGACCGGCAACCGGCGAGGAACCGCCGATGAGCCGGTCCGGGGTCGTACCGTTGTTGGTGATCCTGAGATAGGCGCCGCCGACGGTCGCGCCCTTGGGTGTGGCGCGCGACCACGGCTGCGAGATTTGCAGTGAGCCGAGTTTGTAGTCGGCCGATGTGTCTTGCGCCTGGGCCGCAGTCAGAATGAGCGCAGCGGCAAACGGGCCTGCGAGGGCTTTCATGATTGTGGACTCCGATATCTGATGTTGGCGCGCGACCACGCGGGTCGCTGCGATTTAAGATGTTTAACGATCCAGGGTCAGCACGGCGCCGGCGGGGCGCGGGATCGCGGATGGTGCGTCCCAACCGGC
Source organism: Xanthobacteraceae bacterium (assembly GCA_035472475.1). Lineage (GTDB taxonomy): Bacteria > Pseudomonadota > Alphaproteobacteria > Rhizobiales > Xanthobacteraceae > JAFAXD01. The sequence continues at coordinate 5,042 of DATIPA010000071.1, forward strand.
GCAACCGCAGGCGCTGCGGCCGGCACGAATTCCGCCGCCGCTTCGGGCAGGATCAGGGACGCGATCGGCGGCCGCGGCTCGACCAGGGCTCCGCAACAGGAACTCGGACAGCAGGCGATGTCTTGCCGGTGGCCGGGGGGCGGCGCGTTGTCGGGATCCACCCCGGAACAAATTACCGGCCCGGGATGCGGCCCTTGCGTGAGCGCCGCGGCGGTGATGGGCTGCAGGGCGAGCGCGTAGGCAGCCAGGACGGCAACGATGCGTCGGCGGACCGTGCGTGACATGCTTGCAGTTTAGTGGGAGCATCAGTGACTGAGCAACCGGAGCCCGGCATGGATCCGAAGGCCCCGAGCGGGCCAGACGGCCGCGTGCTGCAATTTCGGCCGCGCGCGCAGCCCCCGGTGCGCGACCCGCGGTGGTCCCCGGTCGAGGATCTGCACAAATACACACAGACCCGCGATGAGGACTATCGCCACCGCATGCTGATGAATTTGATCGCCGTGCTGGTTGCGCTCGTACTCGTCGGTTGCGGCATTTGGCTCATGAACGCGATCGTGCAGATGCGCAAGGCGCAGGACTGTGTTTTGAGCGGCCGTCGTAACTGCATGACGATCGAGGCCCCGATCAATTCGCGCTGAGGATCAGCGCACGGCCTCGCGGGCGCGGGCCGCACCCCCGGAAAACACCCGCCGAGCCGCCCTAACCCGCGGTTGCCACCGTGTTTTGCAGACCCGGCCGCCGCTCCGCAGACCCCTCCCCGCCATTGCGCTCGCGAACGCACTTGGATATACGGGCCAGCACGGATGGCGCTGTCGGCTGGGAGTTCGCCGCGGGTTGCCGCGCCGACTCGGGCTGCTTCAAAAACATAAAACGATCAAAGGGTTCATATGTCCTCGACGTTCGATACCGTCGCCAACATCATCGCCGAGACGTGCGACATCCCGCGCGATACCATCAAGCCGGAGAGTCACGCCATCGAGGATCTCGGGATCGACAGCTTGGATTTTCTCGACATCGCGTTCGCCATCGACAAGGCCTTTGGGATCAAATTGCCACTCGAGCAGTGGACCCAGGAGGTCAACGACGGCAAAGCCACGACCGAGCAATATTTCGTGTTGCAGAACCTGTGCACCCGCATCGACGGTCTCGTTGCCGCCAAGGGGGCCTGAGCTTCCCGGCATGCGGATTGAGTATTTTCAGCTCATCGATCGGATTGTCGCACTCGACGTCAGCGCCTGGACAATCCGCGTGGAGGCTGTTGTCCCCCGCGAGAGCACGATTTTCGAGGGACATTTTCCCGGCAACCCGCTGATGCCTGGTGTGTTGCTGATCGAATCGATGGCGCAGACGGCGGGCTGGCTCGTGATCGCGCTGACCAGGTTCGAGCGCATGCCGTTTCTGGCGGCCATCAAGGACGCCAAGCTACGCACGTTCGTGCTCCCCGGGACGAGCCTCGATATCACAGCCAAGCTGCTGCACGACGGGTCGGGATACGCGATCACCAAGGCCGCGATCGCGGCTGACAGTAAGCCGATCTGTGACGCCGAGATCACGTTTCGGGTCATGCCCTTCCCGGAAAAGAGCATGCGCCGCGCCATGGAAGAAACGGCCGCGCGGATCGGGTTTCCAATGCAGGCGCTAGCCGATGGCTGATGCGCCGCGCGATGTCTTGATCACCGGCATTGGCATTATTTCATGTCTCGGTGAGGGGCCAGAGGCGCACTGGCGCGGACTGAACGAACCCTCGCCGACGGCCGATACCAAGACATTTGCGCCCAATGTTGTTCACGCGCTCGGCCGCGTCGACTTCGATAAGCAGATTCCGAAAAAGGGCGATCAGCGCCAGATGGAGGCTTGGCAGCGGATCGGAACTTACGCCGCGGGCCTCGCGCTCGACAGCGCGGGGGCAAAGGGCAACGCCGAGTTGTTGGGCCGAATGGACATGATCGTTGCGGCGGGCGGCGGCGAGCGCGACTGGGTGGCGGACGCGGCGATTCTCTCGGGCTTGCCCAAGGCCGACAATCCTGACCGCTTCCTCAACGAACGGCTGATGAGTGATCTGCGGCCCACGTTGTTTCTTGCGCAGCTGTCGAACCTGCTGGCCGGCAACATCTCGATCGTCCACGGGGTGACGGGGTCATCACGCACGTTCATGGGCGAGGAACTCGCCGGCGTCGACGCGACACGGATCGCATCGGCGCGCATCAAGGCCGGCCCGAGCGATATCGCATTGGTCGGCGGCGCACAGAACGGCGAGCGCAAGGATCTTCTGATGCTCTATGAGTTCGGGGGTTATTGCCTCAAGGAAGAGTTTCACACGGTGTGGGATCGGCGAGCGGCTCCCGGATTTGCGCTCGCATCGCTCGGTGCCTTTGTGGTGCTGGAAAGCCGCCAACACGCGCAGCGGCGGCAAGCGTCGCCGCTCGCCAAATTATCCGCCGTCACCGTCCGGTCGGGCACGCGCCATCCGGGATCGATCGAAGCCAGCCTGGAGCGGATGTGGACGGAGTTGGGTATTCCCGACGCCGGGACCGCGGTCATTTCAGGCGCCCCGGGGACCGAGCCAGCCGCCGCCGAAGAGCGCGCTTTCCTGGCGCGCCATCCGGACGTTGCGGTTCGCGCGACGGGAAGCCATTTCGGACACAGCGTTGAGTCGCAATTCACAATGAATATCGCCGTTGCGGCGCTTGTCTTGAATTACGGTAAACTGTTTCCACCTTTTGATGCGACCGGGGTCGAGCGACCGATGACGGGAGGGCTTGGTCGCGCAGTCGTCACCGGCGTCAGCCATTGGCGCGGCGAAGGCCTCGCGCTGGTCGAACCAGTTTGAGCGCTTTGGGAGAACCGAGATGGCACAATTGCGCGACAAGTCGGGCCGGCCCATCGTTGTGGTCACCGGCATGGGCGTGGTCACGTCGCTGGGCGCCGGCAAGGGCGACAATTGGGCCAAACTGACCGCTGGCAAGTCCGGCATTCGCGCGATCACGCGCTTTCCGACCGAAAACTTCAAGACACGCGTCGCCGGCACGGTGGACTTCGTTCACGTCGAATCGATGTCCGCGCCTGCGTTGGCGGAACGGCTGGCAGAGCTTGCGATCGAAGAAGCGCTGGCCGAATCGGCCATCGGCAGCCGCGGCAGTTTTCCGGGACCGCTGTTTCTTGCCGTGGCGCCGATCGAGATTGAATGGCCGCAGCGCCAGGAGCTCGCGCAGGCGTCGGGTACCAACGCCGACGTCAACTATGACGATCTGCTTCGGGCCGCCGCGAGCGGGCGTTTTCGTCATTTTCACGAGCGGTTTCTATTTGGGTCCGTGGGTTACGACCTGGCGGAGAAATTCGGCACCCGAGGCTCGCCGATTTCCCTGTCGACGGCCTGCGCGTCGGGCGCGAGCGCAATTCAGCTCGGATTGGAAGCCATCCGGCGCGGTGAGACCGACGCAGCGCTGTGCGTTGCGACCGACGGTTCGATCAATTCGGAAAGCATAGTGCGCTTTTCGCTGCTGTCGGCGCTCTCGACCCAGAACGATCCTCCCGAGGGCGCGTCGAAGCCGTTCTCCAAGAACCGAGATGGCTTCGTCATGGCCGAGGGTGCTGGCGCCCTAGTGCTCGAAAGCTATGAAAGCGCGCGCGCGCGCGGCGCCGCGATCCTCGGCGTCGTGGAGGGCTGTGGTGAACTGGCCGATTCATTCCACCGCACGCGTTCGAGCCCTGACGGCAAGCCGATCATCGGCTGCCTGCGCAACGCAATCGCCGACGCTGGGCTTGAACCGCAGGATATCGACTACATCAACGCACACGGCACCGGCACCCCTGAAAACGACAAGATGGAATGTCTTGCAGTGACGGCCGTGTTGGGCGATCACGCCAAGGCAGTAGCGATTTCCTCCAACAAATCGATGATCGGCCACACGCTGTCGGCAGCGGGCGCAGTCGAGGCGATCTTCACGCTGCTGACGCTGGACCGGCAGCGCATTCCGCCCACCATCAATTACGCGGTTCCCGATCCGACCATACCGCTTGACGTGGTTCCGAACGTGGCGCGCGACGCCAAGGTTCGGCATGCGGTGTCCAACTCGTTCGGATTTGGCGGCCAGAACGTATCGCTCGTCATCGGACGGGAGCCCGCCGCGTGACGGCGGAAGCAAAACGTCGCGCTCTGGTCACCGGCGGCGGTCGTGGATTGGGGGCGGCCATCGTCCGCGCCCTGGCGGCCGCCGGCCACGACGTAACCTTCACGTATCGCGCATCGAGTGCCGAGGCCGAGACACTGCTGAAGGCGTTGCAAGCGGAACGTCCGTCGCAAGCCTTTGCCGCGCTGGCGCTCGACCTTGCCGACAAGGCTGCGGTCGACGCCTTCGTCAAGGACGTCGAGCGTCAGGCCTTCTCGGCATTGGTGCACAATGCGGGGCAATCCTACGACAGTCTTGCCATGATGATGGATCAAGCCAAGGCCGAGGCCGCCATGCAGGTCAACTTCTGGTCGTTCACGCGCATCGGCGGCGCACTGGCGCGCCAGATGATGCGCGCGCGCGAAGGCCGCCTTGTGGTGATCGGCTCGATTACCGCGCTGCAGGCTAACCAGGGCAATGCGGCCTACGCCGCGTCCAAGGCCGCCCTGCTCGGCTACGTGCGCACCTTGGCGATCGAGATCGCCCGCACCGGCGTCACCGTGAATTATGTTGCGCCCGGCTTCATCGACACCGAGATGATGGCGCCCTACGCCAAGTATCGCGAACAGATGGAAGCCCAGATTCCGGCGCGCCGGTTCGCCAAGCCGGAGGAAATCGCCGATCTGGTAGCGTTCCTGCTGACCCCGCAGGCGTCTTATCTGACCGGCGCGGTCCTGCCCATTGACGGCGGGCTTTCCGCGGCGATAGGCATTCAGCGCTGAATTTCCGATCGGGCAGCAATCAAAACGATCCGCGCATGCGAGCGCTCACCCTTATCGCCGACCGCAAGCTCGAGCTTGCAGACCTGCCCGAGCCGCCCCCGCCGGCGGCCGGCGAGGTGCAGATCCGCGTGCGCGCCGTTGGATTGAACCATCTCGATCTGTGGGGCTATCGCGGAATGGCGTTCGCCAAGCGCCAGAAATTTCCGCTGATCGTGGGAGCGGAGGCCGCCGGCGAGGTTGTGGCGATCGGCCCGGGCGTGAACGACTTCGCGGCCGGCGACCGCGTCGTGATGTACGGGGCGATCACCTGCGGCGAGTGCAAAGCCTGCCGCGAGGGCCGTGACAATCTCTGCGAAGAGGTGCCGAAACGAGGCATCATGGGCTTTCATATTGACGGGTTCGCGCGCGAACTCATCAACATGCCGGCCCGGTTGGCGATCAAAGTCCCCGACGGAGTGAGCCTGCGGGATGCCGCCTGTGCGCCGATCGCGTTCGCCACCGTCGAGCACATGTTGTTTGACAATGCCAAGCTGCAGCCCGGCGAGATCATCCTGGTGCACGCCGGCGGCTCGGGCATCGGCACTGCCGCGATCAAGATGGCAAAAGCGATCGGTTGTACGGTCATCACCACGGTCGGCGACGATGCCAAGGCGGAAAAGGCAAAGGCACTCGGCGCCGATCACGTGATCAATTATCGCGCCGACCGTTTCGAGCACGAAGTGCGCAAGCTGACCGCCAAGAAGGGGGTCGATGTCGTGTTCGAGCACGTCGGCGCCGACACGTTTCCGGGCTCGCTGCTGACCCTCAAGCGTGGCGGACGCCTGGTCACGTGCGGTGCGACGTCGGGCCCGAGCGTGACATTCAACCTGATGCAGCTGTTCCAGCAGCAGTACAAGATTTTCGGCTCATTCGGAGCATCGCTGCGCAACATCGGCGCAAGCCTCGCCAAGATGGCGGACGGGCTTACGCCGGTGATCGACAGCGAGTTTGCGCTCGGCGATATCGAGCAAGGGCTCAAGCGGCTCGAAGGCCGACAGGTGTTCGGCAAGATCATCATCAATTTCTAGAGGCCGCCGGCGGCAATGAGCGGAGTTCGACGCATTCGCCGGCGGCTGGTGAGCGCTGCTCAGCCGGTTCTCGACAAGACCGCGGGCATGCTGGTCGGCTCGCTACTGCGAACCGTGCGACGCCTCGACCGCATCAAGGTCAGCAACCTCGCGGCGCAATTGATGCAGACCGTCGGGCCCCTGTTGAAAGAGCACCGCATTGGGCGGGCCAATCTGCGGGCGGCGTACCCGGAGAAATCCGATGCCGAGATTGAAACGATTTTACGCGGTGTCTGGAACAATCTCGGGCGCGTGGCGGTCGAGTTTGCGCACATCGATCGCCTGGCCGAGGGCGATCCCTGGCATCGCGAATTCATCGATTACGACGCCGGCAGTATCGAGCGCTTTCTCGGGCTGCGCGAGGATGGGAAACCGGCGCTGGTGTTTGCTGCCCACCTCGCCAACTGGGAATTGCCGGCGTTGATTTCCGCAGCTGACGGCCTCGATACCGCGGTGCTCTATCGCCGGCCGAACCTCGGTTCGGTCGCAGACGCCGTGTTTTCGCTCCGCGTCGGACAGATGGGTGAGCTCGTGCCCACGTCGATGTTCGCGCCGCTTCAGCTCGCGCGCGCGCTCGAGGCCAACCGCCACGTCGCCATGCTGGTCGACCAGCACTACGTGAAGGGCGTGGAGGTCACGTTTTTCGGCCGCCACTGCATGGCCAACCCCCTGATGGCGGTGCTGGCGCGCGAAACGGAGGCCGCGATCCACGGGACACGGGTGATACGCATCGACAACGGGCGCTTCCGCGCCGAGGTCACACCCCCGATTCCTCCGGCACGCGATCCCGAAGGCAAAATCGACGTGCCGGGGACCATGCAGGCCATCACCTCCGTGGTTGAAGGCTGGATCCGCGAATATCCCGATCAGTGGCTGTGGCTGCACCGGCGCTGGCGTTGACACTCCGCAACGCCCTCACCGACCGGTCTTGATCCTCGTCCACAGCCGGTTCATCAGACGTTGTGTCGCCTGGTCATGCGCCGAGATCGTGTAGAGGTGCTCCATGACGGATGGGTCCGGATAGATCGTCTTGTCGTCGAGTACGGCCGGCTCGAGCGGCTCGTCTTTCCGATTGTCGCCGTTGGCGTAGGACAAATAGTTGCTGTTCTTGGCAGCAACGTCGGGCGCAAGCAGATAGTTGATCAACTCGAGCGCTTCCGCCACGTTCTTGGCGTCCTTCGGGATTGCCAGATTGTCGAACCACATTTGCGCGCCTTCGCGCGGAATAGCGTAGGCGATGACGACGCCATTCTTGGCCTCGGCGGCCCGCTTTTGCGCCTGCTTGATGTCGCCCGACCAGCCGACGACGAAGCAGATTTCCCCGGTCGCAAGCGCGTTGAGATATTCGGAGGAATGGAATTTGCGGACCGACGGCCGGACTTTCATGATCAGGTCCGCCGCCTTCTCGTAGTCAGCAGGATCGGTCGTGTTGGGGTTGAGACCGAGATAGCGCAGCGCCGTCGGCAGAATGTCGTCCGAGGAGTCGAGCATGTAGACGCCGCAGTCCTTGAACTTGGCGAGGTTGTCCGGCTTGAACACCATATCCCAGGAATCGATCTTACCGTCCGGCCCGAGCCGCTCGCGCGCCTTGGCGACGTTGTAGCCGATGCCGGTCGTGCCCCACATGTAGTTGACGGCGTACTGGTTGTCCGGGTCGTAGGTGGCGAGCCTGTTCGCGATCTCCGGCCAGAGATGCTTGAGGTTGGGAAGCTTGGCTTTGTCGAGTTTGAGAAAGACGCCGGCCTTGATCTGCCGCTCGAGGAAATAGCCGGTCGGTACCACCAGATCGTAGCCGGATTTTCCCGCCAATAATTTGGTTTCGAGCGTGTCGTTGGAGTCGAACGTCTCGTAGCGAACCTTGATGCCGGTGCTTTTGCTGAAATCTTCAAGCACGGTTGGCGCGATGTAGTCCGACCAGTTGTAGAAATTCACGACGCGTGGTTGCGCCGCTGCGAGGACCGGCCATACCAATGTGATCGCTATAATCGCAAAGAGGGGCGCGTTAGGGCGTGGCACGTGCCCGGCGTTCATCGCCCCCGCCCCGGCGCGCCGGGTGGCGGAGGCACGCCTTGAATGGGCTGCGAGCTTGGCGGGGTCCCGCCAGTGTAATACGGGCTTGGGTTGCACGAGCCGCCAACTCCGGCGCGGGTGACCTCGCACTGCTCCAACGACGCGTAGCGACAGTCGCGTTCGCCGTTGTCGGTCATCAGGCAATACGGATATTTGGCGACTGATGGACTCGAACAGCCGGCCGACAACCCCGACATTGCCAAAGCCCCGACAATCGCCAGCCCCCATCGCAGCATGCTGTTCTCCCGCCAATAGCCCGGCCCTGTCATATCACCGTTCGGTCGGGAAACCAGCCGCTAATTAGCCGGCCTTTTCCATCACCGGCCAGCAGGGCAAACAAAAAGGATTTGGGAGCAAGAAACCGAGCGCTCTCGCCTCAAGCCCGATGCGACACTCCACTCGGACCGATTGTCTCCAATCAGGGTGCTGTGGAATTCATGACGCAAGCCGTTCGTAAAAGACATTTTGGGGTCATCGATGAAGACCAGAAGCAGACAATGAGCGGTCTCGAATTTGTCCAAGGACTTGTCGATGGTACCATGCCGCTGAACCCGATGGCCGAAA